>CAZOJY010000071.1:0-18506 GCA_964580235.1 uncultured Eubacteriales bacterium
ATACACTAATGATTTTGAAGGAAGTCTTTCCCTTCTAGATGATTATCAGGATACGCTTTCACTTATTTTTTAATAATCAGAAATTTAGGGACATTTACCGATTTTGAAACAAATTGGTACAAGTCCCCAATTTCTTATAAAAAATAGGTGAAAACGTATCCTGTCCCCAAAAAAAATGTCAACGAAAAGGTCAAAAATTGCGTTATGATAGGTGAAATGAGAAGGAATGACTGAAAGAGCCATTGTGCAATCAGCCCAACAGGGAAACACGGAGGCATTTCGTATGCTTTTTGAACAGAACCGAAAAAGAATTTTTGCGCTGGCGTACCAGTACACGAAAAACAAAGAAGATGCCGAGGACATCCTCCAGGAAACCTTCATTAAAACGTACACCTACCTGGATAGATACAAAGTCGCCAATAACTCAAGTTTCTCTTCCTGGATCTACCGCATCGGCATCAACTGCAGCATCGACTATCTGAGACGCAAGAAAAACAAAAAAGAGGATTTTTCGGACTGGGACAAATGGGAAAAAACCGTCCCCAGCAGCAATCCCGATCCGGAGCACGCCACCGGAATCGAACAGCTCCGCAAAATGATATCGCATATCGTCGAAGAGCTGTCACCCAGGCAAAGAATGGTCTTCATCCTGAAGCACTATCAGCAGTTCAGCATCAAAGAAATCGCCGAATATCTCGACTGTTCAGAAGGGAGCGTGAAAAAACAGCTCTTCCGGGCTGTATCAGCTATTAAAAAACCTTTGAAAAAATTTCTGTGGGAGAAGGACTATGGCCTGCAAAAAATATAAAGGAAAGATCATTCTGCACCTTTACGGCGAACTTCACAAGGAAGAGGCAGAAGAACTCATGGAGCACATCGACAGGTGCCCCGAATGTGCGGATGAATTCGCCTACACAAAAAAAGTCTTCAAGGCTTTGGATGAAGCAAAAACCGAAGATGTTCCCGAGGCAAACTGGGAAAAATGCTGGAACACGATCGATGCCGGCATCCAGAAAAAAGACCGCAGCAGGAAGAGTTTTTGGCTGTCGCCGCCCAGATGGGCATACGCCTCTGCGGCACTTCTTATCGTGTTTGTCGTGGGATTTTTCCTCGGGAAGGCAGTCTTTCTCCAGCCCGCCAAGACCAGTTCGACACTTCTCGAGAGCAGCCAGAATGCCATGTATCCTTCGATACAGGAGCACTTCGAGAACCTGAAACCCGTCCTGGTTGAGTTTGCCAATTACACCTCATCCCCAGGAAATGGAAAAATCACGATCGACAAAAGTATCGTTCGCAGTCTGATCATCCAGAACATCCTTCTTAAAAGATTGATTGCGGATGAAGACCCCTCTACCAGAGAGATTCTCGAAGATGTGGATCTTGTCCTTCGGGAAATTGCCAACCAGGAAGGGAACGATGCCCGAACTCTTTCGATGATCAGGGATCTCATCCAGGAGAGAGGGATCCTGTACGAAATAGAAGTTTCAACAACACTGTAAGGAGGAATATCATGAGATACACAAAAGCCATTTCGGCCGCGCTGGTTGCGTGTTTGACTCTCACGGGCCCGCTTTTCGCCCAAAATGCCCAGGAGCAGGAAAAACAGAAGCAGGCCTATGAACAGGCCACACAGGCTTACGAACAGGCCAAACAATACGTCAACAAAAAAACCTGGCAGGAAGCCGTCGAGGCTTTCCAGAAGGCCGCCGATCTGTATCGGCTCAGCAAACGCGGATATATGGACGGCGCCCTGTATTATCTGGGCTACAGCACGAACATGCTCAGCAATCAGATGAAAAGCCTAGAAAAACAGATCGAGTCCAAAAAGCAGGCCATCGAATATCTGAACCGCCTGATCACCCAGTACGCGAAAAGTCCATGGGTCGACGACGCCAAGGTCCTCAGGCTGGAGATCGCTGAAGAACTGATCAAGAAAGGACTCCCCGACTTCCGTGTTTACATTAACGGGAGCCTGAGATCTTTGGAAGCGCTGAAATCCCTGGAGTCATTGAAGGCCCTGAAATCCCTTGAAGGACTCAAAGGCCTCGAAACACTGAGCGATCTCAAATCTCTGGAAAAAGACGAGATCGAAGGCCTGGATGAGCTGGATAAGCTCAAACTGGAGGAAGCCCTGGCCGGGCTGGAAAATCTGGAGGCCTTGAAAGGGCTTGAGAACCTGCCTCTGCTTGGCGTTCTCACAGGCGTGGAAGGCGGCATTGAGGGAGGAATTCTCGGCGGTGTTGGGGATAAAGATGTCGATCCCGATCTCGAACTCAAACTGGTGGCCCTTGACGCCTTGATGAATATGGAAGAAGAAAAGGCCTTTCCGGTACTGGAAAAGATCGTCAAAGAAAACGAAAATGCCAAACTCAGAAGGCGGGCGATGTTTATCCTGAGCCGGTCTAAAAATCCCAAGGTGTTTTCCCTCCTCGTCGATATCGCCAAAAACGACCCGGATACGAGGGTAAGGCAGCAGGCCATCATGCAGCTCAGCCAGACAAAAACGCCGGAGAGTCTGGATGCATTAATCGACATCTACGACCGGGTGGACGACACAAAATCGAAGCAGGTCCTCATCCATGCAATTTCCCGGTACAAAGACAAAAAGGCCCTGGAGAAAATTATCGCCATTGCCAAAAGCGATCCGGACGCCAATGCCAGGGAACAGGCCATCTTTTGGATCGGGCAGCGGAAGGATAATGCGGCAACGGATCTTTTAATCTCACTTTATGACAAAACGATGGACCGCAAATTAAAAGATCAGCTCATCTACGTGATCTCTCAGAAAAAAGACAATGAAATGGCCTTTGCCAAGCTGCTGGATATCGCCAAAACCGATCCAGAAGCCAGTGCCAGGAACAATGCGATCATCTGGCTTGGGCAAATGCGGAAGGATAACGCCGGCATTCAGGCATTGATTGGCCTCTATGACTCGGCAGAAGAGGCCAAGACCAAAAAACAGCTCATCCATGTCTTTGCGCAGAGCAAGAACAATAAGGCAAAAGAAAAGCTTTTCGACATCGCCAAAAACGAGGCCGACGTCAAAATCCGGGCACAGGCTATATTCTGGCTGGGAAGAGAAAAAAGCGAGAAAATGCTGGATTATTTGATCGGGCTTTATCCCCAGGTCAAGGAAAAGGCCGTCAAGGAACAGATCCTCTTTTCGATCGGCCAGTATAAGACCAAAAAGGCAGTCCACGGTATGATTACCATCGCCAAAAAGGAAATGGATCCGGGCCTCAAAAAGCAGCTCATCTACTGGCTGGGGAAAACCAAAGACGAAGAGGCGATGACGTTCCTGCGGGAAATCATCGAAAAATAAAAAAGCTTGATGAAATGTTGAGATCTAGGTCATTGCGACGAACAATCCCCCTTGTGTCATTGCGAACACCCAAAGGGGGTGTGGCAATCTCAGGGGATTGCTTCGCTTCGCTCGCAATGACAGGATCGCCCGCATGTGTAAAAGCGTAGTGTTTGTCAATGACACGGCTAGAGGATGGTCCAGGAAAGGGGCATAAAGAACCGCTCATACAGGCGCAGCGCATACCGGTCGGTCATTCCGGCGATGAAATCCCCCACCCTTTTTTTCAGAGAATCTTCAACCGGATAGGCCTTGATGATCCCCTCAGAATTTTCCAGAAGATAATGATACAGGTCGGTCAATATCTTTTCCGTTTTTTGCAGCTCCCCGCGGGAATGAGGATTGTAATAAACTTTCTCATATAAAAAATTCCGAAGCTCGCTGACGGCCTCCATTATTTCGGGACTCATGACGATTTTTTCCAAATCCAGAGAAAGGCTCGCCTTAATCACATCATCGACCATCGTATCGATGCGCGAAGCATGGTATTTTCCCAGCGTTTTAAACAGCCGCGGGGGGATATCATCCGGCTTGATCACACCGGCCCGCAGGGCATCATCCACATCATGATTCACATAGGCAATCACATCCGAAATGCGGACAATCTGCCCCTCCCGGGTTCGAGGCATCGCTTGATCGTCAGCCTTTATGATCTCGCCCATCCCCTTGGAATGCCTGGATATGCCGTCCTTGACCTCGAAGGTCAGGTTCAGGCCTTTCCCTTCATACTCAAGTTTCTCCACAACCCGTAGGCTCTGTTTCGAATGGCTGAATCCTCCCTCAAGAAGTTCGTCCAAAACCCTCTCGCCGGCATGCCCGAAGGGGGTGTGGCCGATGTCATGTCCCAGGGCGATGGCTTCGGTCAGGTCCTCATTGAACCGCAGCGCTTTGGCAATGGTGCGGGCAATTTGGGAAACCTCCAGCGTATGGGTCAGCCGTGTGCGGTAGTGGTCGCCATAGGGTGAAAGAAACACCTGTGTTTTGTGTTTCAGCCGCCGGAAAGATTTGCAGTGGATGATCCGGTCGCGGTCGCGCTGAAAGGCCGTCCGGAAAGGATGAAGAGCCTCCTGCCGCGATCGTCCTTTTGTCTCAGCGCTCAAGCAGGCTTTTTTTGAAAGATTGTTCTGCTCGATCTTTTCCAGTTTTTCTCTTATGGTTTCCAACACATTTCCCTTAAATGACCGATCTATTCGATCAACAAAAACGCGTAACGGTTCATTTTCTGCTTATAATCGGATAAGACCTGAATCGGATAACCCGCCTTCCTCACCGTTGAATACACATCCATACCCAGTGCCTCCGGGGTCGGACGGGACATCTTGGGTTCCAAACAGTCTTCCTTTCTCTCTTTGCACATTTTACAAAAATTGCAGCTGTCCATGAACAAAAGGAAGGCCTTCTCGAAACCCGAACAGAATATTTCTTTCTCCAGATCCAGCAGCCTGAGATTGATTTTGCGCGTCCAGGCAAAGCGGTCTTCAGGATTTTCTAGTTCCTTCTCGAAATGAATGACAATGCCCGAGCTGTAGTCTCGAAAAAACCGCTCGCATTCCTCGATGGCGGGCACATTCGGAGGGCAGGTGGCTGTTTTCCCGTATTCACCGCACCCATACGTGCACTTCATCCTCACCCATTGAGAAACAATGATTTCAGCCGGATTGATCCATTTGTAATCGGTGTATCCTTGTTTCTGTATTATCGCATCAACTTTGTCCTGTGTGTTCATTTATTCTTCTCCATCAAAAACTTCACCGCCAAAGCCTCCTTCCCTAACAGCACTTCGTGTTTCATACCAAGTTCCTCAGTGAGGTTTTTTGTGACAAGATACAAACTCCCACATCTCCTGTCAATAGCTTAGGAAAATTGTGGGGTTATTTTCGGATTGTTTTCTGGCCCGAGATCTCGGTTTGGTGGACATTGCCCCAAATCCTGAAATGTGTAAAAACGCCGTCCTTAAAAACAGCTCTTATCAGAGAGTAGCGGTCAGAAGCCATGGAAGTATCCATCATATAGCCCATCCCCCCTTCGGTTATTGTTCCTATAGAGGCATCAGTTCTGTCTTCCTTCTTTTGATAATACAGGACGCGGTACTTTCCTTTTTCGGAAAAAATTGCTTGTATTTCAACATCTGAGAATTTCACGACAGGACGATTATGCTCTTTTATCACGTCAACCGATGGATTTTTCTCTTCCCAGGTATACATCAAACTGAATTCCCAATCCTTGAAGGTGGCAGTCAGCTCCTCCGTTTTTTTGCCAACCATGGTCTCAAGCTGGCCCTGATAAATTTTTGCCTGTTTGGTGCCAGGACTGACACAACATAAAAAAACAAAAAGCACGATCAAAATCCCAAACATTTTTAGTTTCATTCTGACCTCCCCCGGGTTAATGGTTCTAAAATTCCCATGCGTACGTCAATACGCTTTCAACTAATGCAATATTCATTCCAAATTTATAAGAGAAAATTTTACCACAACACAATCCTTTTGTCCTATCTTTTGGACATTTTTTAAAAAAAGGGGACGGTTCTATTTTTTGAAACCCCAGCAGGTATTTCCAAAAGTTCACGGAAAAGAATAGAACCAGGTCCTTTTTTTCTGATATAATAACCCCACAAAAAATGAAAGACATTCGGGAAAAATAAAATGGCAAAACACAAAATCGGAATTATCGGTGCCGGCCCTGTGGGCAGCATCATGGCAGCCTATCTTGCTCAGAATGGTGAAAATATCTTTCTCGTCGACCTCAAGAAAGACTTGATCTCTGCTGTGGAAAAGGAAGGCATCACGATCACCGGTGAAGGCACGGAATTCACAGCCCGTGTCAAAGGCACGGGAAATTTCACAGCAAGCCTCGGCCGTTTTTGCCCTGATTTGATTTTTGTCGCTGTCAAGGCCAACTATCTGGATCCTCTTCTCGATGAAATCACGACTATATACAAACCCGGCCAGAAAATGCTCGTGGTCCAGAACGGGATAGACAACGAGGACAGAATCGCAGAAAAGTTCGGTCGGGAGGCGGTCATGAGGTTTGTCGTCAACTACGCCGGGATGATCATAAAACCCGGCTTGATAAAGCTTTCTTTTTTTCATCCTCCAAACTATCTCGGGGTCCTTTCTGCCAAAAATGAAGAATTGGGTAAGGAGATCGCAGGCCTGCTCTCGGATGCAGGTTTGAAAACGGAATTTGTGAAAAACATCAAAAAATACGAATGGGGAAAAACCATCCTCAATGCTGCCCTTATGCCGGTCTGTGCCACCACCGGCTTGACCATGAGGGAAGCGATGACAACAGAAGAAACCCGTTATCTGTGTGAACAGATCCTCAACGAATGCATACAGGTCGCAAAAAAATTGGGGCATGAATACGGAGAGGATTTCTTCGAAAACAGCCTGGCCTACCTTTCCGGGGCAGGCCATCACAAGCCTTCTACGTCGCTCGATCTGGAAGCAGGAAATCCGATCGAATACATTTTCCAGCCTATCATCGATTATGGGAAAAAAGTCGGAACTCCTACCCCATTCCTGGAAGCGCTGACCAAGGTCATGCAGACCCTGGAGGGTCAAATCAGAAAAAAAGTCTAGCAAAGAGGTCATTATGAGAACCATTCCCAATTATCCCGGCTGCTTTGTGTGCGGAGATCAAAACAAAATAGGTTTAAAGGTTGCTTTTTTTTACGATCGGGGAAAGACCAGAGCACAGTACACACCCACCAGAGAATTCGAGGGGTACAAGGATATTTGCCATGGCGGTATCCTGTCCGCTCTGCTGGACGAGGTGATGATCTACTCCATAATCGCCCGGGGCATTGTGACCGTAACCGTTCAGATAGAAGTTAAATTCAAAAATCCGGCTAAAATCGGGGAAAGACTCTTTCTGGAAGGCCAGATCTCTGAAGACAAAGGAAAAATCATCCTGGCCAAGGGAAAAATTTTTAAAAAGAATGGGACAATTATTGCCGAATCCAAAGGGAAGTTTTTCCGTGCAGAAGGTGAAATGAAGAAAGAAATAGAGAAGTATCGTTTATGATGTCCTTCATTGCCTTTTTTTGGAAAGCGCTCTAAAGCTCTCATAATAGTGAAGGGCAAATCCATAAAAACTCGGATATCCCTGAAATTCTGATTCTGCTTTTTTCATGATATGGCATAACTCTTGAATACTTCTATCGGCAAAAGTTATTTTCCCGGCAGGAACGAATGTTTTTTTCTTCTGAGACAAGAATACGTCCGGCTGGACGTCAATCTCAGTGCCTTCAGGAATCCACCGCAGCAGGATTTTCGTCCCCTCCTCTTTCTTCAGCTGGATTCTGGACGGCCCTTTCCCCTGCCCGAACTCCAGGATCGTTTCATCGGGAAGAGGTGCCGTTTCCAAGCCGACAAAAACTTTTTTTTTCTTTGCGGCCGCATACTGGAGCTCCTCGATCGCATGGGCAATGATGCCGTCTGCACCGTAGGCTTCGGTCCGATAATCCATGATCCCGATGTTATCGACGATGTCTAAGATGCATTCGGTTAAAGGGCGGCCCTTGAATTCTGTGATGGGTTCGAAAAACTCGTTGTTTTGATCGAACCAGAAGGGAATATCCACGCCGAATTCTAAATTGGCCGGCTCGATCAATTTTTTTGAAAGTTTGAGAAGCTTTAAATACTGTTCCAGAATAGATTCTTTCTGGACTCCAGGAAAATTTGGCAGAATATAGGGCTCATTGTCATACCGCACGCCATCGAACCTCGCATCGGACCGCACAGAATCATTAAACTGAATAACAGCCTGTATCGTGGCAAGGACATGTGGATGCCATTCGCGGAGGACATACCGGGGATCCCCATCCAGTGCGTGAATTTTGATCCCCTTGCTGTGAAGCAGAGAGAGCAACGGCGAGATCTGTGATCTATCCAAGAAAATCTCTTTCTTTCCGTTTTTCTCCTCTACCTCATACGGCAGCTGCAAAAAAATCTCAGTTATGCCGTTCCGTGTGCAAAACCCGGCAAGCCGGTCCTGTTCAGCATCCCGTCCCAGCAGATCTTTTGTGTTCCACAGCCACATTGCCCTGTGGGAAGAGAGCGGATGGCCCTTTTTGTCAACAGACCGGGGAATGGGGACATCCTTTTCCTCAGCAAATGCCATGTCTCCAATGTACACCCTTCCATGTCCCGGTTGGGCAAGGAAAATCAAACTGGCCAATTCTTTTCTTCGGATGCGTTTGGGAAGCCTGTCGAGCGGAACCCAGGCCCGCTGCCACTCGTTCTGAATTTTTCCGGCAGGAAGAAATTGACCGACATCGCCGACCTTGAGGGAATCCTCCTTTCTTTCCCAGGAATAATCGGCGGCCTGCAGAACCAACCGCTCCTCCTCGGCTTCTCCTCTGATGATGAACGTGATGTACCGGAACGGAGTGGCATCCAGAAAAATCCTTTCGGCCGGAGGCTTTTTGAAATCGAACAGATGAATCCAGAATCCGGCAAATCCCGGAGATTTTTGGTCATAGGTAAAACACAAGGAAAGACGCCCATCGGGAGCTTTATCGACAGTCACTTGGGATTTCGAGGGTGCTCTTCGGATCCTGCTGAAATACCCCCCGAGACGATTTGTGTTCCCCTGGTGAAAATTGTCGAGGAGAAATATCTTCCCTTGGATTGGAGGGATGCGGCTCCGGGGTCTGGAAGGCCATTCGATAACCGGCTTTTTCGCCCGGATGTCATACACGACGAGCTCATCATCACCCATTTTGTGATAAATCCCAACGGATACATACCTTACTTCTGATGGATCTTTCAGGCCCCAGAGAGAGAGGTCAACTTCGCAGCTTAAAAAATTGTCTCCCACAGAATCCAAGGAGACTCCATCCATACAGGAAAAAAACAGAAAAAAAAGAAGGCAAAAAATGAGATTCCTGCGCGTTTCAAAAAAGATCATCGATTTCTTCGTTCCCTGGTGGAAGCTGCCCATGTCTCTGGAGATACTGCTGGATGAGCTCACTTTCCCTTTTCGTGTACATCGGGTCCTTTTCATAAATGAAATAACGGGCACCGGTAACCTCATCAAGCTGCCTATGAAGGCATTCACGCAGATTTGGGGCGCCGGCAATAAAAAGAGTCTTTTTCTCCTTATCCAGAAGCTGGAAAGCTCCTCCTGATTCGGGAACCCGGCCAATATTTTCGGCATTGAAGTCGATCCACTTTTCAGGCGGCATATGGACGGGCGGTATCTGAAGCCTCACATCACATCGGAGACATCGAGAAGATTCTTGTAGGGCTTCCTCTTCAGAATAGCCTATCTTGATCAGTCCAAAGGAATGACAGCGCTCCGGGGGAGGAAAACACGTCATTGGTATCCGGTCCCGGGCGATAAAATCCTTTTCCCGATCCATCCAGAAATTCTCAATTCCGGGCAGGCCGGAAGGTTCACCAAGAATCCCCTGCCCTCCTAAAAATTTGTCGATAGCCGCCGCCGCTATCCGCCCGGAAGCCATCGCATCAACAGCAGAGCCCGGCCCGAAGGCCGCCTCTCCTCCGGCAAAAATACCTGGAACGCCGGTTTCCAGCGTATCAGGATAGACCTGGATGGTCTGGTCATCGGTGAAACGGATCCCGGAATCATCGGGAAGATAGGAAAAATCTGTTTTCTGCCCAACAGCCAGAATAACGGCATCAGCATCGAGCCTCTTGCGTTCACCGGCGTCAAAAGTTGGGCAGAAACAGCCCTTTTCATCGAACACAGACATGCAGCGGTGAAGTTCCACTCCTGCCGCACGGCCGCTCTCTGCAATGATCCTCCGCGGCCCCCAGCCGGCATGGATACGGATTCCCTCCTCCTCGGCTTCCTGGATTTCCCAGGAAAAAGCAGGCATCTCCTCCCTCTTTTCGAGGCAGGCCATCTGAACCTCAGAGGCTCCGAGCCGCAGGGCCGTCATGGCCACATCCACGGCCACATTCCCTCCGCCGATGACCACAACTTTCCCGGATAACTGACCGGAGTCATACTCTTTGGCTTTTTTTAAAAACTCCAATCCTAGGTGGACACCTTCAGCAGAAAGGCCTTCCACGTCTATTTTCTTGCTTTCCGGAGCTCCGGTCGCCAGAAAAAGAGCATCCCATTCATTCCGTTGAAAATCCTGCAAAAACATATCCCTGTCGACAGGTGTCCCGGTCAAAATATCGACACCCATGCGCTGGACCGTTTCGATTTCCTTCATCAGAACACTCCTGGGAAGCCGGTAATCAGGAATGGCATATCTCAGCATACCTCCGGGTTCGGCCTGAGCCTCATAGATTGTCACAGCATGGCCGAGTTTTGCCAAAAAGTAGGAAGCCACCAGACCGGCTGGGCCTGATCCGATAACAGCGACCTTTGCGCCGCCGGCGCCTCTGGCACGACGGGCCCCTTGCTCAGCATCTGTGATCTCCAAGGCGAAACGCTTAAGATCGCAGACAGCTACCGGTTTATTGAATTTCCCCCTCCGGCATTCCTCTTCACAAGGATGGGAGCAGATGTATCCAAGTGTGGCCGCCAGTGGAACCCTGTTCCTGATAATCTTGGATGCTTCAGCATATCTCTGCTGCCGTATCGAGGAAACATACACGGGAACATCCATGCCGACCGGACATCGGGCAGCACATGGGACCAGGGCATCTTTTCTTTCCCCGGGTTTGAGATCTTTGTCCCGAATCGCCCCGGTCGGACAGACTTCTGCACAGGCGCCGCAGAACCGGCAGCCCGATTCTTCTAAAGAGGGACCGGTTGTCCCGACCGTAGCGATACCACCCGCAGTCACATAACCCAGAGCTTTGGCTCCGATAATCTTCTCACACGCTCGGACACAGCGCAGGCATCCCACGCACAGGTTGTAGTCCCGGATAAAAAGCGGCCCGTCTTCTTCTTTGTAAAGGCTTTGAGGAACAAACCGCGGGATGTCTTCTTTGATGCCGACATACTCTGCTACTGCCCGGAGCTCACACACATCAAAAAGAGGACAGCAGCGCTCCTCCTCGGGGACATTTGTGGAGCACTGAGTCAAGCTGCATCCTTCCTTCTGCGCACAGGTCAAACACGCATGGGGATGACGGGAAAAAACAGATGCCAGATTGTCACGGCGAATATCCACAATATCCGGGGATGAAGAGACCACATCCATCCCCATCTCAACTGGAATAACACAGGACTGCACAGGTTTATCTCTGCCGCTGATCTTCACGACACACAGGCCGCAGCCTGTGTACCCATCCGCTTCCGGATCATTCGGAAAATCTTTCTTTCCCCTGTAGCAGACCTCAATCGGCAGAATCTCTTCAAAAGAGGCCAGAACCGGGTGATAACAAAGATGCGGGATGTAGATATCCGCTGCCAAGGCAGCCTCCAGAATTGTTTGTCCCTCTCGGGCTTTTACTTCTGTACCATCAATGATCAGCAGGATGATATTTTCTGCCATTTTTTTATTCCCATCATTTTTTCAAATGCAGGACATGGCGTGGAGTCACCAGGAATGGTCGATGGCATTTGATCCGCAAGCTTCCATGCATGGGAGCGGCTTTCGTCCGCTGGAAGGCTTGCAGGGAGCACACGTGTACTTGATTTTTTTGCGCTGGGCCTCAGTGACTTTTGCCACAGGTTCTTCCCGGAAGGGGTCGTTGTCGTCTTCCCCGGTTTCCAGAACGCCATAAGGGCAGGCCGGAACACAATCGCCGCATCCGCTGCACTTGTCGGTATCGATAACGATAAAATATTCGCCAGAGCCGTCTTTGTATCCGTAATGCGCTTTCATTTATCTGAGCCCTCTCTGTTTTTCGACCAGAGCTTTCCCAAACAGGGCTCCTCCCAAGGCCCCGGCAATCTGGGTATCATAGGTGGGTTCGAGAGCTTTGATGCTCAGCTCCATCTCCAGCCTCCTCACCACCCCTTCGTTTTTGGCAATTCCTCCGGTGATGGCAAATTCTTTTTCCATTTTGATCCTTTCCAGAAGCTCTACCACCCGGTGAGCCATGGCCGAAGAGTAAGCGGCCAGGACTTTTTCCTTGGGCCAGCCTTTCCGCAGAAGCCCCACTGCTTCGGACTTGGCAAAAACCACGCAGGTGGAGCTGACCGGTTCCGGCTCCTTGTCCACTTCAAACGATAACTTTCCCATCTCCTCGATCGGAACGGACAGCAAATCGGCAAAAACCTCCATTCCCCTGCCCGTACCTGCTGCGCATTTGTCATTCATCAAAAAATTGGTGACCTTGCCGCGGTGATCACAGTGGATGGCTTTGCAGTCCTGTCCCCCCATGTCCAAAAGGGTTCTAACGCTCGGCCCGTACATAAAGTTGGCTCCACGGGCATGGCAGGCAATCTCTGTCAGGGCCCGATCGGCAAACGGAACATTCACCCGGCCGTATCCGGTCCCCACCACATAATGAATATCATCCAGCCTCAAACCGGTGCCATCCAAAGCCTTTTCCATGGCCTTGCGGGCACTCTCAGGGCTGTCTGAACCAGTTCGGGAATTGCTGTAGCAAAAAAGCTGTCCGTCCACCATCACAACAGCCTGGGAGCTGACAGAACCCACATCCACGCCCCCAGAGATGATCTCGCCTTTTTTCCAATCGATATCCGGAGATGTCCAGCGAGATTCCGGCCAGCGCCAATATTCTTTTTTTATCATTTCAGCCTCCCTTCGCCTTTTCAGCCGCCACAAGAGCTGCACCGTAAGCACACGAAAATTCAGGGTTCTCGGGAATAAGCAGCGTCTCTTTCAAATTCCGCTTCAAAGAATCCACAAAACCGATGTTTCGGGATACCCCGCCCACCAAAGCAACCTCCTTTTCGATTCCGATCTTCCGGGACATGGAGGCTATCCTGTCTGCGATTGCATCATGAACGGCCCGGGCAATATCCTCCTTTGAATGCTTGGCATGGATAAGGCTTACAACTTCAGATTCGGCAAAAACCGCGCATTGGGCATTCATCGGAACTTCTTCACTGGACTTCATTGAAAGGGGGCCCATCTCCTCCAGCGGCAGCTCAAGAGCCCGGGCCATGGTTTCTGTGAAAGTTCCTGCTCCGGCGGCACATTTCTCGTTGATGGCAAAGTCCACAACTTTCCCGCTTTCATTGATGCGGATGGCCCTGCCTTCCTCGGCGCCTACATCTATCACGGTCCGGGCCGAGGGGAACAGGATGTTTACGGCCCTGGCATTGGCGCCGACTTCGGTCACAGTGGACTGGGCAAAAAGTGCCTCTTCTTTTCCTGCACCGGTGGCCGTGACATGGGCGATCTCCTCCTTCGCAAGTCCGGCTTCTTTGAGCGCCAGATCGAATGCCTCCTGGGCCGCGGCCTTCTGATCGAAACCGCTCAGGACCGAACTTCGGGCCAAGATTTGGTCATCCTGCATGACCAGGGCTTTGACATATTTTGCCCCGCAGTCGACTCCGACAACATTCATTCCTTCCTCCTCACTGAATTACTCATGATTAATCTTTGATTTTTTCGATGTCGAGGCTTTCCATGAAGGCATCGATGCGGTTTATCGTTTGCGCTTCATCAAACTCTCTCTCATCCCCCATGTTGCCCTCAAAAACCATAACCGGAAACCCTGCTTTTATTAGAGCCAATCTGTTCTCGGCGATGCCCAGACTCAAGCCCTCACAGCCCCGGTTGTAATGGAGCATCACTCCGTCCAGGTTCCATTCTTTGGCAATCCGGACCATCATCTCGCTTTTCGCTTCGGGGGAATAAAAATGCTGCCACTCCGGTTTTTTCAATTCCCATTCCGCCAAGGTCCATAAGGCCTGATCACGAGTTGCCAGCTCAACGCCTTTCTCCTGCGGTGTTGTTCGTGCTCCCCAGTTTCCGTCCCCCTTGACTTCCCACTGGCCGATGAGACCGAAGGTGTACAATGACCCGATCGAAACACAGCCGTACTCCTCCAGATATCGGAAAACTTTCAAAAAGGCCCAGGGCGGCTGGGTATCGGACATCACCCGGCAGCGCTCGTTGGGAACGGCCGCAATCCCCCTCTCCACCCTGTTTTTGAGCTCATCGCGAAGCTCCTCCGTAAAATCAGCAACAACCTGGCTGCTTTTGTGGAGCGTGCCCAGCACATAGAGCGAATACATGGATTTTTCATCCAGAGGAGCCGGGATGGCTTTGTTCAGGGCACACACCTCGGCCCACAGGGATGAAGAGCGGCAGTGGTTGTAGACGGCCTGGATGAGTTTTTCATCATCGTAGGTCCGTCCTGTGGTTTTTTCCAGCCATTCGATTCCGTCATGCATCTGGCCAACGATATAAGCGATCCTGTTGTCCGTCAGCTCTTTGTAAGGCCCCACGGCGACATCAATACAGTACATCGGAATGTTTCCGCCCTCCAGCTCTCTTGCCACCTGGTACCATTTGGCGTGAGAACAGCAGATGTGGTCCTGCCAGATGAAATCGGGTTTGGGGAACTTGCCTCCAAAGACGTATTCATCGAGCAGCACAGAACCCCAGTAGTTCCGCATGTAGGAGCAGAGATCGCGGGCATAGCCGGCCCGCTCCACCGCCTCGTGACACCGGGCTGCAAAATCTTTATTCCAGGCGATTGAGGCCGCGTAGGGCTCTCCCGTCAATGGGAAGACATCATCTCCGAGCCCAGAGGGAATGGCATCAAAAGACCAGGCTCCACCCGCCCACCGGAGACCTCCTTTCTCATGGGCTTCGGCGAAATTTTTATAATAATTGGCCCGGATTTCTTTGGCCTTGTTCCAGCATTTTAATGGTTCTGTTTGGTATTTTGGACTCATCGTGGCCTCCTCAGAATAAATCTTCCTCTCGAAGCATCTCCAAGAATGCTTCGACCCTTGTTTTGAACTGGCCCACAGGGACCGTGACATCGAGCTCCAGAAACTGGGACGGTACATCTATCTGTTTGAGATTGTCGATAATGGAAGGGATATCCAGCTCATGGGGATCACAGAATTTCTGCTGGATGACAATAGCTCCCTGAACATTCCAATCTTTGGCGAGTTTCTTGATGTGTTCGACGCGCGTCCGCTGGGGCCAGTCTTTGGAAGGACAGGGAACTCGGCTCACATACCGCTCAGCAATGGCCTGGAGGGGATCGGGATCGGAAGCGGCCTCGTTCCAGAAATAACGGCTTCCGGTGCAGTGGTCGTCCACCACAAACACGGCACCAAGGGACTCCACCATGTTGACAAATTCTGTGTCGTCGTCTTCGCTGCCAAGGATCATCAGCCGGACATTGCCGCCGTTTTTGACCTGGCGTTGAGGCAGGTCCTTCAAAATCTCCTGGAGGGTTTCGCTGTATTCCCGCTTATCCACCATCTGGCTGGCAACAACCGCATACATGGCTTCCAGGCCGGTGATGAGAGGGGGGGCATGCTTTCGCAAATCATAAAGCTCTCTGGATAAACGCCGGGATGTGTTCATGACCGAAATCCCGCGCTTGAGATCCTCATCAGTCAGTGTTTTTCCTGTCCACGCTTCCACAGAGGCCTTGAAGGCCTCCAGCTCGCCTTTCAAGTAAGGGACGGCCCGTGGGCTCTGCACATTGTTGGGCATGGGCAGATAATAGGTGAAATCAGAAGGAATGTGCAGCCTCCAGGACGTGAAGGCCTGACGGATGTGCAGGCAGCTCTGCGCGATCATCACACCGTCCAGGTAATCATATCTTCCCTGGAGCCCCTGGGCAAGACAGTCGCGGCAAAAGGGACAGAACATCCCGAAGATATGGGGCTCGGTCACATCCTGAGGTTCATGGCTCCCGAGAATCCTGACCGGAAGCACGTCGGCAGCATAAAGAATCTCCTCCGGGACATAAGTGCAGAAATAGCCGATAACTTTGCCCCCGGTTCTTGCCTTCCACTCCTTTGCATAATCGTGCCGTTTTTCATACCACTCCTGGAATTTTTCCATCATTTGGCTAACTCCTTTTCCAGCGGAATCATGTTGAGAATATCGAATCCTAAGGATCGAAAATAGGATATCAAGCCGCCCTCGTACCAATCCACAAGAGTCCGGACTTTGGCAATGTTTTTTCGCCGGAAATGGTCGAGCATGGTTTCTCCCAGCTTTCGGCCAATGCCCCTGCTCTGGTATTCCGGATCAACACCCAAGACCTTGATCCAACCCGTCTTCTCTCCGCGTCCGAATTCCCAGTGGCGGATCTCGGCAAACATAAAGCCTACAAGTTTTCCATCAATTTCAGCACCGAGGTTCAGGAGGGGCTCGTCCTGCTGGAGGTGGTAGACAGCGGTCTTTTTCAACAAATCCATTCTTTCGCTTTTTTCGAGATTAATTTCGCGTTCGATCTTCTCTTCAATTTTCAGGATATCGTCAAGGTCTGTCATCTCCAGCATGCGGACGTCTGTGGTCGTGGAAATGTCCTTCCAAAGCTTGCTCCTGCCGATTTTTACATAATGGATTTTTCCTTCGGCTCGAAGTATCTCCAAATATTTGGCGACCGTGTGGCGGGTCAGGCCGAGCTTTTCAGCCAGCTCCTCCATCTGGAGGCCGGACGGGGAGGATTTCAGGATCTTGAGGATTTTGACTTGGATGTCGTTATCCATTCTATATGGTTACCAATATTGGTTACCATAAACATATAAAATCAAAATCCCATTGTCAAGTAAAAAAGTTGCTTTTTTTGTTTTAAAAAATCCGTTATTCTATGGCCGTGCACATTATCGACTTCCACATCCACATCGGCCTCAAAGAACACTGGCACGACTGGGTTCACGATTTCCAAAAATCTACCCAATCAGAGTTCTACAAACGTTATGAAGAATTGATCGTCCCCAAAAAATTTGCCCATTATCTCAAAGACAATAACATCGCTAAGGCTGTCATCCTCCCCGATATTTGTCCCATCACGACAGGAGTGGTTTCAAATGAATATGTGTTGAATTTCTGCAATGGGCAGGATATTTTCGTTCCGTTCTGCACGGTCAACCCCTCCTTGACAACCCATCCCGAATTGGACGCGAGAAAATCCATCCAATTGGGAGCTAAAGGGATCAAACTCTACCCCTCCTACAATCACTTCTATCCAAACAACAAACGATTATACCCCCTGTATTCCCTGGCCCAAGAGGATCGGCTTCCTGTGCTCGTGCATACGGGGTCTTCTGTATTCAAGGGCTCGAAAATAAAATATGCCGATCCCATTCACCTGGATGAGGTGGCAGCCGATTTTCCTGACCTTGTCATTCTGATGGCACATGGAGGAAGAGGCATCTGGTATGACAGGGCATTTTTTCTCTCCCGCCTCCATTCCAACCTCTATCTGGAGATATCCGGACTGCCTCCGAAAAATCTTTTGAACTATTTTCCAGCTATGGAAAACAACATCGATAAATTCATCTATGGATCGGATTGGCCGGCCATCCAGACTATCTCGTCGAACATAGACGACATCAAAAAGCTCCCCCTGAGAGAGGAATCCAAAAAGAAAATCCTTTATGACAATGCGGCACGGATTTTGAATCTAGAGGAGAAATAGACTGCAATGTCGGACAAAAGAAGCGGAAAAATCGTGGTTGTTTCCCACTGCATCCTCAATGTTCATTCCCTGGAGGACAACCTGGCCATTTATCCCGGATTGGAACAGGAAGTCGTGGAACTCCTGATTAAAAAAGGAGTAGGGATTTTCCAAATCCCCTGTCCCGAAATCGAACTGTCGAGCATCTTCCGGAAGGCTCTTCCCAAAGAATCCTATGACCATCCGAAAATCAGAACAGCCTACAGAAAATTAGCAGAGGACATCACCCAAAGCCTGAACTCCTACACAAAAAAAGGGTATGAAATATCCGCTGTACTCGGGGCCGAGGGAAGTCCGACATGCGGGATAGATAGTGTCGGCCGATGGAAAAAAAACATCGCGGGAAAACGAGAGTTTCCGCAGGATATTGAATTTGTTCCGGGAACTGGTGTTTTCATGGAGGAGTTCAAATCCTGCCTTGAAATGCTTGACGTTCATCCGGCCTGGGTCGGGATACCCGGGAAATCCCTCCGGTCGATCGATCCCTGCACTTTTGACGGCGCCCTAAAAAAGCTCGAAAAAATTATGACTTCTCCTCATTGAGGCTGATCATGAGCGGAGGAGTCCGGATCGGCAAAAATATGCAAATACAAGCTTCGCGAAACGTATGGCTCAAAGTGAAATAACACTAA
>CAZOJY010000072.1:0-18447 GCA_964580235.1 uncultured Eubacteriales bacterium
GCGATTTCCTCTGTTTTGAAATCCTCTATAATTTGTTTAATTAGTTTTCCTAAATCGGTTTCTTCAAATTCATATTCCCTTTTCCCTTCCTCGATCTTCGAAAAATCCAAGATATTTGTGACAAGGCGCGCCAATCTGTCCGCATCTTGGGTGATCACGGAAAAATACTGCTTCATCCTTTCGGAATCTTTGACCTTTCCATCCCGGAGTCTTTCGGCCAAAGATTTTATCGACGTGAGGGGGCTTTTGAATTCATGGGATACCGAAGAGACAAAATCCGATTTAAGTCTGAGAACCGCCATCTCCTGGGCAATGGTTCTGGATATGAGGACAGCACCCGATATGAGAACAACGACAAGAGTGATGATGGTCCAAAAATAAAAACTGCGTTTCAAATCCCAGGCGCCTGAAGCCTCTCCACTGCTCCGGAAAATTTCGATCTTCCAAGGAGGAAAATTATCCTCGAAAAATTCCGTGGTTGTTGCTGGTTCTGTGGATAAACTCTTTTCGCCCAAAAGAGTTTTTCCTGAAATTTGGGAGACGACGACATCCGTAGGATAACTGAATGGAATGCTCTCGATGGCCGCAGGCGTGACATCCTGTATTAGGTGTTGTTCGTTGATCTTTACGCCCAACAGGCCAACAGGACGATTTTCGGAGGAGTCAGGAATCTGGACCGAGGATATCAGGTAATTCTGGCCGTTTATGGTCTTGTCGTATTGAAGATAAGCGGGGTTGTACGCTTGTTCATTTTGTCTAGCTTGTAGCTCGGGGACGATCTCCTTGCTGATGTCTTCTACGACCTTCCACTTTTCCAGCATTTCCTGATGCAGGATTTTCAACCGGTCGTAATCCCTTTTGTATTCTTCAAGCGGCACCTCAGGATGGTTTTCTGAAAGACCTTCATGAATTGCATCCTCAACAAGAGCCGCATAAGTCTTAAATTGGGATTCTCTGAGAGGCCAACGCATGCGAAGCATGTCTCCATACAGATCCAAAAAAGTTTGTATAGAAGTCTGACTTTCGCCCAAATTCCTATAGCAGGTTGCCATCTGTAATCGGCTGACAAGAACCAAAGGCAAACCTGTGGGGGATAAACTTTCAGGATAAATATCACGAATCTTCTGGTAATTCTGGATGGCGCCTTTGTAGTCTTTAGCCTTCATCAAACACCGGGCCATGTTGGCCAGCATCCTGGCCTTGAAGTTTCCATCCTGAGACCTATCGAAAAGATTTCGATAAAGAGATGCAGCCCTTTTGTAATTTTTCTGACTGAATTCATAGTTTTCGGCGCTTTTGAGTCTTTCCCGATAGATTCCTTCAGAGCCTGATTCGGAAGAAGGCGGAATAACAAAAGGCACTGGCTGGAATAAAGGAAAAAACGGATCCTCCCCTTCAAAGGCGACAAATACCTCCTCCACCAAGGAGTTTCCAACGATTTCTTCATCCAACATATTTTTAAAATCGACTACATTTTTTTGCTGCAATGCACTCGACGCGGCCAGAATTCGAAGACTGGAGCCTAGCTCCTCAAGATGAGAACTGATCTGAGATTTCAAATCCCGGGCCACTCTCCTGTGCTCAATCTCGACCTGCTCGGCCAAACGGTATCTTTCGTTCCGAATAGCCCTGATGCCGAAGATACTGAGAGAGACAGAGGGGATGAAAATGGTCAGACAGAATATGATGATCAGTTTTTTCTGTCTTTTGACGGCGAGTTTTAAATTCTCCAGCATATCAGTTCATATAGACCTAAATATTCCCCTCATTGTCATACTTAAATTTGCTGACTTAAACGTTAAGGAAGTATGAAGATTCTGTCAAGTTATATGAAGAGGTCGAACTATTTTATTTCTTTTTGGGCAGGAAGTTTTCCATCACCCAAACTTCCGGCCATCTCATTTGAGATCCCCTGGAATGGAAGACGATGTGTTGACCGTCAGGATGAGCACTGAAATGTCTAAAATCTGTCATCTCCAATCCCAAGCTCTGGATTTCTCCTCCCTCCACTGGAACGCGCACAATCTCCCACGTTTCTACCGCCTCATCGAGACCAGATGATACTCGAGTAAAAAGGATGTATCTCCCTCCAGCGATCCAAGTCGGGTAAATGGGTCGAGTCCCCAGATAATCGAAAGAATAAAGTATTCTGGGTTCTCCACCAGAAGTCGAAATGATCCTCAGTACTTTTTTAGCGTCCCTGTTTGCAAAGACCAACCATTGTCCATCAGGTGAGATATCGATATCCTTTGCATCATCAGGAGAGCCAAGGAGGAGTTTATCTTGACCGTTTGCGATGTCATGCAAATATATGTGTGATTTTCTGAAAGCAGTCTGATTTGAGGTTTTAGGATCATCGCTCCGTGTATAAAAAATGGATTTCCCATCTATCGACCATCTGTGTGAATAGATTTCGATTCCGTAATCAGCCTGTACAATAAGATCAACTTCCCCTGAATGGACATTGATCTTGTATATTCCTCGGATTGTGGCTTCATCTATTCCTTCGAAAGAAATAAATCGTCCATCGGGTGACCATCGGGGATAACTACCATTCTTTGGTTCTAAAAAGAACTCTTTTTCCTTGCCGGATTGCAGATCACGAATACACACAACATTGCGACTCATGGGTCCAAGCCCTCTCTCAGAAATATAGGCTAAATATTTCCCGTCTTCAGAATAGGCAGGATTTCTATTTGTCCCTTCATAATACAGGGTCGCTTTTTCCGGTGGAGACAGGATTTTCCCTGATTCTGAAGCTATTTGAATTGAGTAGACATCAGTCATTCGGTTTGACAAACCATAATAAAAAGAGCCATTGCGG
Source organism: uncultured Eubacteriales bacterium (assembly GCA_964580235.1). GTDB lineage: Bacteria > Acidobacteriota > Aminicenantia > Aminicenantales > Aminicenantaceae. Next base: position 2,825 of record CAZOJY010000072.1, read on the forward strand.
GTAAAGCCCATGGGATCAATATGCCCAATGTCTTTTTTTATCATTTCTGGAGATTGAACTAGTTTTCCCTGATTCACTCTAACTACCCAAGCATCCGTACTCCCTGTACGATTGCTCGCAAAAAGTATCCATTCTCCATCGGAGGACCAACCAAGCAGGCTATCATTCATGGGATGAATGATCAAAGGAATCTCTTTTTTGTCCTCGACTGACATAAGGTAGATATCCCGATTTTGTGTATCCTCATCTTGAGGGAAACTGTAGGCGATATGCTTTCCATCAGGAGAGAATGTGAATAAAGGGAGATTATTTGCCCAATCTTCATCAGAAATTATTAACGCATGGAACAATCCATCTGTCACAGATATGAGTCCTATTTGACTAATATTCGGTGCCTTAGTCATTAGGGCTAAAATGTTTTTTCCGTCAGGTGACCATTCAAAAGGATGAACATATTCCATCTCTTTCATGGCAACGAGAACCCGAGGTTTTGGATCATCAAAAATAACAATTCTCAAATCAAAACATTCCTCTTTGTTGAACCAATTATAGACAATCTTTTTGCCATCTGGAGACCATCTTGAAAATAGGGAGAATTCGCTGGATTCTGCCCAAGAACCTTTATCCGTAAGGCGGCGGTTTTTGCTTGTGGCAAGATTCCGGACGGCAAGATCTCCGGTTGTCCAATCCACCATCGAGAGATACTTTCCATCAGGTGAAGGCGCACCGAGCATATCAGTTAGAGGACCTGACCAGACCTTGCGGATGTTGAATTCTTTATCGACTTTGGCGATAACGGACTGGGCTTTACGAAGGATGGATAGCTTCTCTTGGGCTACTTTTACTGCTTCTTTTTGCTCGGGAAAATCGTCCAGGACTTTCTGATAGGCTTTTGGGGCCTCTTGCAGCCCTAATTTTTCATAACAAAGGCCGATGTGGAGTTGGGCTTTGGCGGCGATTTCGCGGTTTTCCAGGAATTGTTTTAAGATCTGCTCATAAAGACCGATGGCTTTCTGGAGATCACCCTGTGCTTCTTCCATGTACAGGGCTTTTTCGAAAAGTTCTTCTGAGGTTTGCTGGGACGACAGATCGACGAAGAGGATAAGCAGAACGATCGTCGTAAAAATAAGCATGATTGACATTTTTTTCAATTTTCTCATGATTGCCTCCATCTCATTTCGTTTCCGTTGATCCCAATATAACGATTCCTGAAACGGGACGTGTCAAGGAAGTATGGAGATCCCATGAAAATATCGCACATTGCCATTTTAATCCACAAATTTATACCCCACACCACGGACGCTGATGATGTGCCTGGGATTGGATGAATCATCTTCCAGCTTTTTCCGGATATTGGCGATATGGCTGTCCACCGTTCTATCGGAAACGGCTAAGTTGTCTTCTCCCCAAACGCCATCCAGAAAATCATCTCTGGTAAGAACTTCTCCTTTTTTCTGGATCAAAAGTTTCAATAGATGAAATTCGAGGGGAGTCAATTCCAATTTCTCTCCCTTTTTTTTGGCTTCATATTTTTTAAAGTCCAGTTCGATTTGACCGAAGCTGTAAGTAGCCAATTCTACAAGCCGCTCCTCGGTCCTCCGAAAAATGGCTTTTGCCCGAGCTGTGAGCTCCCGAAGACTGAAGGGTTTGGTTACATAGTCATCCGCGCCCAACTCCAACCCTAAAACCTTGTCGATTTCTTTATCCTTGACCGTCAGCATGATGATGGGCGTTCTATTTCCCTCCATCCTCAGTCTTTTGCACACCTCGTACCCGTCTAAAATTGGGAGCATGATGTCCAGAATGATGAGGTCTGGCTTTTGAATTCTTGCCGCTTCCAACCCTTTTTCTCCATCATCCGCAGCCACAACAACATACCCTTCAGATTCGAACTCATCCTTGAGGCCTAGTGAAATTCCCGGATCGTCTTCGATAATCAAGATTTTTTTCGCCATAGCAACCTCACTCCAATTTTCTTACGATAGGAAGAATCAAAGAAAAAGTACTCCCCTCTCCAACTTTGCTTTTGACAGAGACTCTTCCCCCATGAGCTTCAACCGTGTGCTTAACCAGAGTCAATCCTAAACCCGCACCTTTGACCGTTTGTTTGAGGGCATTTTTTCCCTGGTAGAATTTTTCGAAGATTTTATCCAACTCATCTGGGGAAATTCCTATCCCATTATCTTTAACGTCTAAGATAACATTTTTTTTATCATTGCGGAGATGGACTTCGATTTCTTTCTTGTCAGGGGAAAATTTCACCGCGTTGTCCAATAGATTATTTAAGGCCTGGGATAAGGCTTCACCATCAACAGATAGCTGGGGAATGTCCTCATTAATAAAAGCTTGGATGGAAAAATCCTTCAGGAGCTCATCTTTTTGGAATTCTTGGATCTGACGGGACACCAACTGCGCCACATCTGTTTCCTCAAAATCAAATTCTCTTTTTCCCTCTTCGATTTTGGAAAAATCCAGGATATTGCCCACCAATCGAGTCAATTTGTCTGTATCCTGGGTGATGACAGAAAAATACTGCATCATTTTTTCTTTGTCCTGGACTTTTCCATTCTGCAGCCTTTCAACCAGAGTCCTTATGGATGTCAGTGGCGTCTTGAACTCGTGGGAGACAGAGGAGACAAAATCGGATTTTATTTTGAGCACCTCCATTTCGTGTGCGATCGTTCTCATTATTAGAGCAGCGCCGAACGTCAGGACTATCAAGAGAACGACAATCGTCAAAAAATAAAAGCTTTTTTTGATATCTATTCCTGCCAGACCGGATGTTTGGCTGCGAAAAAACTCGATCTTCCAGGGAGGAAAATTATCGACGAAGAATTCTGTGACGGTTGCCAATTCTATTGATTCGTCCTTACTTCCCAATATGGGCCTGTCAGCTAGATCGGAAATAACAATTCTTGTGTTTTCGCTGAATTGCTGACTTTTGATAAGCTCACTTAACACATGATCGGTTAAGTATTCACGATCTACCTTGGCACCAATCAAGCCGGAAAAATCGGTATCAGGGGCAGCGGGGAGCAAAATGCAAGCAATAAAATAGGGTGTGTCATCGATCGTTTTCGCAAAAAAAAGAGGAGAAGAACTGGAAGAAGAAGAGCGATTGAATCTATTCTTCAGCTCGGGAATAATCTCTTGCTTGATATCCTTCATGGCTCGCCATTGTTCGATTCTTTCCCTATACAAAACCTTTAACTGGTCCATTTCTTGGATATATTCGTTTTCAAGGAACTCATTTTGCGTTTCAGTGACAATTCCAGCAAAGGCTTCATCTACAAGCGAACAATATGTTCTAAACTGCGCCTCCGTTAAATCCCATGTCATATCGCAAATATTCCTGTATAAAGCCAGTGATGTCTTTATGGCATTCTCGAAATCTCCCAATTCCTTGTAGCAGCTTACTATCTGCAACCCGCTGATGACAGCCAAGGGGAGCTTTGAAAAACTCAAACTGAATTTATAATCTTCAAAAACCGTCCTGTAATTTTTAATAGCATTTTCATAATCCCTTTTTTTCACTTGAGATCGGGCCATATTGGAAAGCATTTGCGCCTTTAGATTATCATCCTCTGATTGGTCAAAAAGCTCACGATAAAAAGAAATGGCCGCATCGTATCTTTTTTGCTCGAATTCGTATCCTTGGGCTCTACTTAATTTTGAAAGCTGTGAGCTCTTGAATTGTGGGATCGAAGATGGTTTTTCCTTCAAGACCGGTTGGAACTGTGGAAAAAACACCTCCTCATCATCATAGGCGATAAATACGTTCTCCATTAAAGGGCTATCGACCAATTGTGTAAGGATCATGTTTTTGATTTCAGGATAATCCTTCTCCACAATAGTTGAAGAGTGCGCTAAATTTTGGAGGCTCGATCCAAGCTCTCGGAAACTATTTTGTACTTGGGATTTCAAATATTCGGCAGCTCTCCGGTGTTCGCCTTCCAATTGCTTGGCAATCCTGAATCTTTCATTCCTGATGGCACGGATACCGAAAATACCGAGAAAAACAGAAGGAATGAGGATGGTCAGAAAAAAAATCAGGATAATCCTTTTTTGTCTTTTGACAGCGATTTTGAGATTTTCAAGCATGCTCAATTCCTAAATGGTGTGATTATTCCAAAGCTAGCTTACCATACGCGGTATGGTTAAACGTTAAGGAAGTGTGGAGATTCTGTCAAGCGAATGGGGAGTTAATCGAAATAGTATCGGATGCCGACTCCGGTAGTCATCCGAAATAGTGTTTTGGGAGTTACATTCATGATAGGGCCGAGTTCAAAAAATATCTCTATCGGATCCCTTTCAAAAAGATAGCTGAGTCCCAGAGGGATCCTGACACCGACCTGAGTTCTGTCTGCTGTCTTGACTCTTGCCCCGATACCGTAATAGAGCACGAGATCTCCCTTCTCGACGCGGAACAGACGGAAATTGTGGAACAGATAATCGGCATGGACGTGAATGGCGCCTTCGCCCTCGAACGACCAAGCGACGGCCACATCGAAGGCATCTCGTCCGCTTATCCAGCTTTTGAAGCTGACGCCCGTCGGTTCTCCCAGAATAATCCCGAGGCCAAAACCTCTATCCTGAGCTTCCAATGTGATCGGAAGAACGATTATCCCTAATAAAAACAGAATGATGGATTTTTTCATGATACAGAACCTTCCTCTGTATTATTCTACGCTATTTTCCAGAGAAAGGTTTAATTAAGATCAAGGATTATTCGTAACTCACACCCACGACTTTGATAACGGGTCTTAGTTTGTAGCTTTCCTTTTTTCCTTGTTTAGTAATGTGGATGGATTTTTCAGCATCGAAATCCAAGATGATCTCCGTATCGCCACTGGCTTCGATATAGAATTGAACAGGTATTTTAATCTCGTTGCTGGGAATCTTTAGATCATAAGGCACCTCGACCAATTCTCCTTGTCCATCATCCTCTGGGAAAACGATGCTCCCTTCGACCACGTTCATGCGGATCTGATTGTAGTGACCAGCATCCAGGTCAGCTGAAACGATCGGTACTGGATTGTTTTTCAGATCTAATAAATCGTGGTTCTGTTCCACAATGGAAACATCGATGAATTCATCCGGATCGGCCATGTGGACTTTTATGTTGCTTATTGTCACCCAGACTTGGTCGGCATCTTCAACCGGTTTATCCTTCATCTTTATTATTAAAGAGCCAAGAGTGGTAGTCGTTTCCCCTGAAGATTCCTCCCCTCCACCAGAACTAGACTGAGAACTCGAAGATGACTCTGAATTAGCCGCAATAACGGGTAACTCAGCCTCAGATGTTGCGGGAGATTTGCAGTGGACCGTGAAAAATACAATCAAACAAATGAAAATCCCGAAAAGAATGCCTAATTTTTTCATGACTTCCTCTCCTCTAAATGAAATATTAAACAATTTCTTCCAAAAGAACAAGAGCTGCCCTTTCATAATATTTTGTCGTAATTAGGTCGTCCAGATGAGAAAAAGAATATAAAAAGCAGATGAGGATAATTCAGGATTCACATTGGCACTTGGCTATTTCTTTGGGGATTTCTCCTTAGGAAGGAAATTCTCCATGGCCCAGTGTTCAAACGTTCTTGATTCGGCTTCTGCTGCCTTTCCTTGCACTGTAATCATCTTGCCGCCTGGATGCCAGGCTATTTCCCCAAGCATAGGGTGGCTCGCAGGTGTATCGGCGATCTTCCTCGGAGTGCCGCCTGAAGCCGGTACAGCCCAGAGTTCAGAGTTAGGCTTTGAACCGAGGGAGTTATTCCGTAAGACATAAGCGATTGTCCGCCCATCGGGCGACCAAGCCAGTCCGCAGCTCCAGGGCACACCTATCTCTGAATTCTCATCTGCTTCCACAAGGACACGGGGCGCTTTGTCGGGGAGGGATAAAACCTTGAGCTGCTTATTATCCTTAAAAGCAACTTGGAAGCCGTCGGGTGACCAAGTGGGCCACTCGAGGGGCTTGCCTTCGGGAAAACGGGTCAGGGTGGCGATATAAACATTTTCATCAATAGACCACAACTTGAGGTCCTGCATGTTTTCCACGTAGGCCAAATACTTGCCATTCGGAGAGGGCCAAGTCCACCTGTCGGTCAAAATTTTATCCGTCACAAGTTGAATGTTTTTGCCGTCCTCATCCATTTGATAAATTTCTCTGATTTTGTTCCTTTCACCGAGTTTGTCCAAACTGAACACCTTCGATTGGGACAGCCATCGGAGATTGACAAATGCTCCTTTAAATCCTTGACCGTACTTATCTCCTAGCTGTAGGGGCTCGATTCTGAAGTCTTTCAGGGAAACGCGGAATATTCCGAACCGTCTCTCAGGATCCCAGCCTGGAAAGATCAGGTATTGTCCATCTCTTGACCATTCGAGATTGGCGACAAAGTAGTTGGGCACAGGAACTTCCTTTTCGTCCTTGTCCCCTCCTTGGCTTACGAAGATGCCTGGAAGGCGAATGTCTCCTTTGCGAGATGTATAGGCTAACAAGCTTCCATCCGGCGACCAATTCGAAGAGAATGGGGTTGGGTAGTCGGCAAAAGGGCGAAACCGGCCCTGGGCTTCCCCGGACAAAGGATCGACCGGCAAAACGAAGAGATCATCGGACATTCCCTCATGGTACATAACCATCGTTAGCGTTCCGCTAGCGGTGTAATCTGTCAGCCTTGTATTTTTTCCTAGATTGCGCTTGACACGCAAAGGAGTGCCAGCAGGCTGGATTCCCTGCATAGGAATGGCCCATAGATCTTCCGTCTTCTCCCGGTCGCTCATAAAAACGATAAATTTGCCATCAGGAGACCAGAAAGGCTGGGAATCCATTGCAGGATGTTCAGTCAGCCTTACTTCCTGCTTTCCATCGATGGTATTAATGTAGATATCCCAGTTGCCGTCTTTCATCGCTTGGCTCACGATCGACTCTCCGTCCGGAGAAAAATGAGGATAGTTATCACCTTCATCATATCCCCTAGTGATGACAATGCGAATTTCACCTCCGAATGAAGGTATAACAGCCATCTTCCCGATTCCCTCTTCTGCATTGGCAATGACGAACAGGATATTCCTGCCGTCCCTGGACCACTCCGGTACGTAAACGATGTTATTCGGGTTGCCAGTTGACCAGAGGATTTTCGATTCTCCGCTTTCAACACTGACGATTCGAAGCTCGTTCCGACCATGTTTGTAAACGATTTTTTTACTGTCAGGGGACCAATCAAAGAAAATATATGTTTGCGCTTGGACTCCCTCGACCAACATTTTCTTTTGACCGGATGATAAATCCACGACAAAGAGGCCATGTTTCCCTATTTTATCCAACGCATCCAGGCAAAGGATTTTAGTGCCATCGGGAGAAATCCGCGCAAGGTGAGTCGAGATCTTCTGTTTGGGAATTTCGATTTTTCTGAAAATGAGACCCCCTGATTCACCACCGAGTCCGGAGAGGCGTGTGTCGCTGGTAGAGTCCAGCACAACCAAACGCGCGCGCGCTTCTGCCACAACATCACTTTGGTCGGCAAAGTCCTTAATGACACGCTGGTAGGCCTTTTGTGCTTCCTTCTGACCCAGTTTTTCATAACAGATACCTATATAGAGCTGGGATTTAGCCGCATAGGCCCGCTCATTCGGATACTTCTGGATGATCTCCTCGAAGAGTTTGATGGCCTCTTCGAGGTCCCCCTTGGTTTCCATGGTGTACTTGGCTTTTTCAAACAACACCTTGTAATCGGATGCGTTCTGAAGTCCAAAAGCCGCAAACACAAATACAAAAAGGACGCTCAAAACTAAAATTCTTTTTAAGCTCATGATGCTACCTCCAGTCGGTAAATTTTTCATTTGCCGACAATGTAGCTTTTTTCAATTTCCTTTTTGTCAAACAATCGTAAACAATTGTAAAAAAATGTCATCACCCCATAAACCGGTATCCTTCTCCATAAACCGAAAGAATATACTTGGGATGAGAGGGATTTTCTTCTATTTTTTTTCTCAGCTTAAGGATGTGATTGTCGATGGTCCGTGTGGTGGGAAACTTCTCATAACCCCAGATTTTGTCCAGCAGCACATCCCTGGTCACCACTTCCCCTTTGTGGGAGATGAAATATTTCAAAATCTCACACTCAAGGGATGTGATATCTCTCTCTTTTTCCTCACTTCGGATCTTGAAATGGGCAAAGTCGATTTCCACATTGCCGAAGGCATAAACATTCGGAACTTTCATTCCCTCTCTTTTTTCGCGTCTGAGGTGGGCTTTGATCCTGGCCAAAAGCTCTCGAATGCTGAAAGGTTTGGTCAGGTAATCGTCGGCTCCGATCTCCAGTCCGACGACTTTATCGATTTCTTCTCCCTTGGCTGTCAGCATGATAACAGGAACGTTAACATCCCTCTGCCGGAGTTCACGGCACACATCCAGACCGTTCATCTTGGGCAGCATGATGTCCAAAATGATGAGGTCAGGGGATTCCTCCAGGGCCTTCCGCAGCCCTTCCTCTCCATCAAAGGCCCAGCTCACATCGTACCCTTCATCATCCAGGTTAAGTTTCAGCCCTTTGACAAGGTCTTCTTCGTCCTCGATGATCAATATTTTTTCCTTCATGTCATTCATCCTTTTTCGGAATAGTCAAAGGAAAAAAAATGGAAAAAACGCTCCCCTGACCGAGCTCGCTGTGGACCTCGATCCGTCCCCCATGCGCTTTGGTGATATGTTTTACCAGGGTCAACCCAAGCCCGCTTCCCTTGGCATCCGCCGCTTTCACATCACTGGAACGGTAAAATTTATCGAAAACTCTAGAAATTTCCTGAGCGGAAATGCCAATCCCTCTATCTTCGATCTGAAGGACAGCATGACCATCCTTCTCCAATAGTTTGACAACCACCTCTTCCGTATCCGGAGAGAACTTAATGGCGTTGCTCAAAAGGTTGATCAAAATGCTGGCAATCCCCTCAGCGTCGAATGTCATTTCAGGAAGATCGCGGGCTATCTCCTCTTTAACGGTAAATCCCTTTTTTTCCAGATGGTATCGATAGGATTCCAATGTCTCCTTGACAACGCCGGCGAGATCGCCCTTTTTGAAATCGAATTCCTTTTTCCCCATCTCGATCCGGGAAAAATCCAGCACGTTGTTGATGAGATGAGAAAGGCGCTCGCTCTCTTTGGTGATGATTTCATAGGCTTCATCTTTATCGGATGCGGAAAGATCCTTTTTCCTCTGGAGAGTCTCCCCATACAGGCGAATCAGAGTCAGAGGTGTTTTCAACTCGTGAGAGACATGGTGCACGAATTCTGTCTTAAGGCGTGTGGTTTCTGTTTCACGGGAAATATCTCTGGCGATGAGAGCGGCTCCAAAAAACATCAAAACCACAACAAATCCGAGAAGAACCCCGTAAAAAACATTGTTCCGGCGCGTTGTGCGCACCACCTCATCCAGGGCCGGCTGTTTGACCGCAAGCTGCCATGGCAAAGGGAATTGTCGAAAAGAAAGCGGCAGCGCCTCATCGGAAAGCATCACATCGTTCCCCTTCAAAATATCGCGGCCCTGGGCATCGATTATCCGTAGATCGAGCTTTGAATTTTCCCGCAAGTCTGCCAACAGTTTTGGGAATACATTGGCCTTCAAAATCTCCAAATCCCAGCATATCCCGCCGCAAAAGTCATCATTCCCTTGAAAATCGGGAAAAGTAACATAGGAAAGCAGGAAATCATTCTCCCCCTCCGCAACGAGAAGCCGACCCGTCACTGCGTTTTCGCTTAATCGACTTCGCCCACGATCCTCTTTAAGTTTTGGAACTGCTTCCCTCTCCAGAAAATCTGAAAAATACAACATCTTTCGATAGGGGGATTCTTTGGACTTGAGGCGTTCATAAGACTTTTGCATCATCAGGTGATCCCTCTTTGCCAGCTTGGTTTCGAGGATGGTCTGGATTTCGCTTTGGAAGAACTCATACGCAGAAAGGTCGACCGGATATTTGCCGCCTTGCAGCTTTTCATACAGCTGGAGCAGGGATTCCAGATCTTGTTCTTTACTATCCAGATGACCTGCGATATCGAACATTCGCAATCGGGCCGTCAATCCATAGGGATGCCCGGCTTTGTTCAGAATTCGGTCATATCTTGTGGCAAGCGCTTCATAAGTCTCATATGCCTCCTCCTGGTTATTCACCGCCACCAAGCAACGTCCCATAGCCTCGAAAATTACTGCTTTCTGAACCTCAGAAGTCGTCAATGTGAGGCAGCGCCTGTATTCCTCGAGCGAACGGGAGTAATCCCTTTGGGCGAATTCAAATGCCTCGGCTGATCGAAACGTCTCTAAGAAGGGCTCCCCGGCATCACCTCTTCCTCCTATCAACGCAGAAGTTTCCGCGTGCTTCAATCGGGGCAGAACGACTTTGTCGTTTTTATCCAATAGAAAGAGCCACCCGCTAGTTTCTCTTGAATGGATAAAAAATGCAGAGAGAGATTCTTGGGGACAATCGATCCGCAGCCAATGAAGGAATTTTTCTTTTTTGAGGGATTCCTTTTCCATGTCGAAGAGCCGCGCTTCTATTTCTTTCAAGGCCGACTCCCCGTATACCCAGAGATTGGATTCGAGGAAGTTTTGAAGAGCCTGTTGTTTCTCGGAAAATGTTCTGTAACTCAAAAAGCCGACAACTAGCGAAGGGAGCAAAATAGCCAGGAGAAACAGCAGAAGGATTTTCCTCCGGGCCAAAATCCCCTGAGTGAATATTTTCATGACGTTTAAAAGTATCGGGTTTATCCGATCTATGGCTTGATTATATAGAACTCGAATCGAGAAATGTCAAAAAAATGTAAAAAATATGTTCAGGTTTTTTAGAGTCCGCAATTCCTGATATAATTTTGTTATGGAGAAAGTGGCAAAAAAGATTCCATTAGAAGATGCAGAAGATTTAGATATCGAATATTGGAAATTCCGCACACCTGAGGAAAAGCTCGACACGCTTCAATATTTATACCGGAAATTCGGGACATGTACCGATTTTTTCAAAATCGGTAACGTGTCCCTTACATTTCCGGTACATGTCCCTGATTTCCATGCATATAACACTAAACCATGCTAATAAAATCATGTTTATGAATAATTCAGGTTAATCATTGGAGGGTTTGCTTACAAAGTATATAGATTTTTATATAGACACATCATCTGTAATGCAAATAAAATGCTCAAAGTCTTGGAAAAATTCGGTTTTAAGGATGTAGGCCTAACAAAGAATGATTTCCAACAGGCTGAACGAATCATACAGCAAGGGAATGCCCCATTGAGAATAGATATTGTAACATCGATAGATGGAGTCAACTTCAAAGAGGCATGGAATAATCACACAACAGGAAAATACGGAACTCTCAATACCAACTTCATTTCCAAATCTGATTTAATCAAAAACAAAATGGCTACGGGTCGAATTCAAGATATCGCAGACGTGGAAAAGCTAAATAAAATCTAGTCTGGCAAATCTCCAAATCAATGGCTTTTATTTAATTTTTCTAAGAAGTTCTTTTTTGAACTCAGGGTGGACCTGGAGGCCGGCGGCTTCGGCTTTTTGGACATGATCCCAGGCTTTCTGATACATTTCCTGGCGGTAGTAGATCACGGCCAGATTGTTATGGGCCTGGGCATGATTGGGATCGATATCGAGCACCTTTTTGTAATGGATAAGTGCTTTTGGGAACACAGACTTTTTCATATAAAGATTTCCGATGTTGAGTTGAGCTTCCACATTTTCCGGCTCCAACCTGATAGCTTCCTTATATTCGGCCAGCGCCTCGTCGAATCTTTCATCCTTCTCCAGCAGAAGCCCCAGAATATTGTGGGGCTGGGGGAGTATCGGGTCCAAGGAGACCGCCTTTCTTGCCTCTTTTTTTGCTTGATCCATCTTTCCTTCCATCAGATGGATATACCCCATATTGGCATGAGCCACGGCATAATCCGGATCGATGGCCAGCACTTCTCCACACTCATCAGCAGCCTCTCGCCGCATGCCCTTCTTGAGATAAGCCGTGGCAAGATTGGAGTGGGCCTTCAAATAATGAGGCCTGAGCCGGATCGCCTCCCTGAATTTATCGACCGCCTGGTCGAGCTTTCCCTGGAGCAAATAGACCCGTCCCAGATTGTAAATGGCCTGGGTGTATTCCGGATTTATTTCGAGCGATTTCTCAAACGCTCCAACTGCCGCGTCCACCATGTTCTTATTCATGTAAACGGTTCCCAGATTGTTGTACGCACCGGGCAGCTCAGGGTCGATCCCCAGCGCCGTCCTGGAGAAGGCTTCTGCCTCGGTGTACTTTCTTTTCAGGATGAGCGCCGATCCTTTTGTCGAATACGCCTCGGCCAAACGGGGATACAATTCCATGGCTTTTTCACAAAAGGCCATCGCCTCATCGGCCAATCCTTGTTGGAGATAGACGTACCCGAGATTGGAATAGGCTTTGGCATAAAAGGGATTGAGTTCGATCGCCTTTTGGTACTCCTGGATAGCCAGCTCATACTCCTCCTTTTTCATATACGCAATCCCGAGGTTGTAATGAACCTCGGGAAGATTTGGCTGAAGCTGAATCATCTTCTCATACTGCTCGATGGCTTTGTCGAGCTGCCCCTTCCTCCTATAGGCAATCCCCAAATGATGATAGGCCTCTGGCAGGTCTGGGTTTATTCTCAAAGCCTGGAGGCATTCGGCCATCATGGCATCATAATCCTTTTTTTCCAGGTAGATCGAGGCCAAAAGGATATGAATCTCTGCTTCCCTTCGATTCTGCCCTTTCCGCAAATTATAGATAGCAATGGCGTCATCCAGCTCGTCTTCGGGCAAAGGGAATCTGTAAATATCGAATCTTCTATTTTTGTTCAGCCGGATGATCTTTTTAGAAAATTCATCGAACGCAGCACCCGGATTTTGGCGGCTCATGACCGAACCTGGCTGATCTAAATCGATCGCTCCGAACAAATGCCCCAGCTCATGAAGCAGCATTCTTTTCATTACCGTTGGGGATTTCATCCTTCTCACCAAGACATACCCTTTTAAATAGGATGCGACACCTCCCAATCCGTATTCCATGCGAGGCTGGTCGGTAAATCCAAGAACAGCGTCAAAACCATTCGGGGAAACTCGCTTTCTCAAATCGTTCAACAGATCCAAAACAGTGTTCTGGGAATTATCTGAAATCCATGATTCGATAGTTCCTATCTCGAAGGTTATGCCGAAGTTCAGCTCGAAAACACGAGAGGCATTTGCGACAAGCCGCTTGATTTCCAACCGCCAGTCCTCTGCTTTCCTTAACTCCTCATCTGCCACGACCTTGATGTTAATAACACGGAATTGTCGATTTTGAGAAAAACTGATAAAAATAGTTAGAAAAAAAAACACAGAGAAGAAAAGCACCCTGAAACAGAATTTCCCTTTAGTAGGCATCTTCCCTCGATACGATGATATGAATCCCGATGCGTCTTTTTTTTCTGTCCAATTCAAATATTATTCTGAAATCCCCGATCCTGAGTCTGTAAAATCCTCTCAACTTTCCTATCAATGTTTTCACATCCCTATGAAGGAGAGGATTGTCCATATCCTCGAGTTTTTCAAGATTTCGAAGAATTCTGTCCCTGTTTTTTTGCCCTAATCTTTCTAAATGCTTTAGAGCACGCTTAGAAAGTTCAACGCTCCAATTCTTTTCTGGCATCCTTAATCTTTACTCCTCTCCCCTTTTTGAACTCTTCAGAAGATGTCATCAAGGTCTCATAAAGTCCTGGTATAGAAAGCAGTTCCAGAGTTTCTTTATGCCTTTCGACATACTCATCAATCAATTCAACAACAATTTCATTCAGTTTTTTATTCTCCATGCTGGATATGGCCTTGAGAATATTTCTTTTTTCTTCAGGAATACGTATGGTAGCCGTGCTCATTTTTTTCACCCCTAACAATAGATTAATCGATTAATCGCTTTTTGTCAACGGAAATTTTTTTGTTCTGAATGACAATGGAATCAGTGGAAATAGATATTATTTTTTTACAAGAGCATTGAGGAATTTCATATCTTTCTTGTCTATGTCCCGCTTGAGGGCATTTTTGTTTTTTTTCAGGTCTTCCAATCCCACAAAATAGATGGGATATTTTTTCCCTCCGATTCTGATACTATCATCCGCCTTTGCTTCCCAAGCCTCGTCAAATGACACATTGGTCAAGGAATTGTACAGGACGATTTGATTCGGTTTGACTCCGTACTGGACCGTCGCCCCGGTGAGGAGCAGTCCTTCGGCTGATTTCAGACCGGGCATCTCGCCTGCCCAATAGTCATCCAAAGCCGTATACAATTTCTCAGCATTGGCGCCGCTCGGTTCGTAGAAAAAATCGATGCCGTTGGTGAGTCGGGCATGGCCGTGATACACGACAGCCTCTCCGCCGACGATCATGTAACGCACATCATGATCGGCAAGCACCCGGATAAATTCCTGAACATCTGCTGAAAAATAAGACGGTTTCATATTATTTCCTTCCTAGTAGTCGCGAACATCCGGGAGATTTTTTCCGTAATACTCCCGTTTGATTTTTTTGGCTATTTTTTGCCGCTCATCAACGGTCATTTTCAGCTCTTGCCGGATTTCTCGGGCTTCTTCGTCTCGAGATTTTGTTCCTTTTTTCACAGCCATCTCCTTTCCCTCCGTCTAGTTTTTAAGTCCTTATTATATATTGAAATCTCCAAAAATATGCAACTGTGTGCGAGATTTAAATGTTTCCCACGCGCATTTGACCCGATCCATCAGCGTTAAGCACTCTTATCCCCCCGCCTTCCTCGATCAATTTTCTAAACCATCCTTTATTTCCTGATGACACACAGCTTTGCAATCAAATGCCCTAATCCCATTTTTTTAAGCAGCTGCTGGTATCGTGGATCGGATCTGATAGGATCAAAGATTTGAGGGACCGTAAAATAGATCATGTTGCCGTCATGCTCTTCATAAGCTTTCTCGAGCCATTCAAAAACTTTATCTATCTCTTCAAGTCCGAGGTATATTATGGCCGTCCAAAAAGAAGACACATATCCTTTTTTCGAGCGCTCTTCGAGATCGGCCAGAAGCTGGTATGCCTTTTCTTTCTTCCCAGCTAGCGCATAGAGCCATCCCAAATTGCCGATATACGCACCAGCAGGTGGGCTAGACTCCAACATTTTCTCCCCATAGGAAAGCGCTTCATCATACATGCCCTTGAGTGCATAAGCTGTCATGAACGAGAGGTAGAGCAATGCGAAATTCGGCTCAAAATCAAGGAGAGCTTTGAAGTGATCCAATGCGTGGTCACAACCCCTTTTGAAAATGGACATAAACCCCAAACGCACCTTGATGAGAAAATTCAGAGGATCCAGCTCCTGTGCCCGTTCGAGATGGGCAGTAGCCGTATCAAGATCTGCCTCCATGTATGTCCAGTAAAACTCAATCCACTGGTGTGCGCTCGCAGAATTGGGATTGAGTTCGAGAGCTTTTTGGAAATACTGCCCGGCGGCCTTGCGGTCCCAATCATAGGACAAAGCAACCAGTCCCAACGATACATACGCCTCAGCCAAATGGGGATCGAGCTCGAGAGCTTTTTGGGCCGCTTCCCTGGCTTTTGGCATAGCATCC
>CAZOJY010000073.1:0-18424 GCA_964580235.1 uncultured Eubacteriales bacterium
GTACCACTCCTAATTTATGGGCTTCAGTCAGTCCATCACACACCTGTTTAGCTATTGTTATGGCTTGTCCAGGACTTAACCGTCCCATCCGCCGGATTAGGCTTTTCAAGTCATCCCCAGGCACAAACTCCATCGTGATGTAGTAGTTGCCTTCTTCCTTGCTGAGGTCGTACATCTGGCAGACATTCTTGTGGCGGATCTTCCGGGCGAATTTCAGCTCGTTCCGGAAACGCTCGATGGTTTTCTTGTCTGAGGCAATTTCAGGTTTTATTAATTTTAAGGCAATTTTTTCGTTAACCTCGGTATCCACGGCCTTATAGACTCGCCCCATACCCCCTTTACCCAGTTCTTCGATGATCTGGTAACGTCCGGCAAAAGTGGAGCCTGTGGTCAACTCTTCTTTTGTGCTTTCTATTGTCTTTGTAGGGAGAGCCGCCCCTTCGGAAGGCCCCAGTTGGGTGCCGCATTTGCTGCAAAACTGGCTACCAGAAGGATTTTCGCTATCACACACAGGACACTTCATGCTGGTTCTCCCCTTACAGTCATTGTCAAAAGATTATCAATTCACGCGAAAGAATGCAACAGAAGATTGATACGAAGATATTCAAATTCCTCGATATTATTCGACAAGCAGGATAGGAATGACTTTTTGGATGTCTTTGAAATGGCGATTCAGGGTAAAGATTTTACAGCCAAATTCTTGGGCAATGATGGCAATGTAACAATCGAGGAGATGGATCGTTTTGCCCTGCTTTTTTAGGTCATAAGAGAGCCTGCCTGCTTTTACCCAGGAGTCTTGTTTTTGATCAATAATGTGGAAGGCTTCCAGAAAATCTTCGATGATGGCGATTTCTTTTGAACTCTTTGTTCCCTGAATCAATTCGGCAATCACAATCTTAGGCACACAGACTTCTGCCTCGGATAGAATTCTGTCCATTTCTTCTGAAATAGGGGAGGATTTGTTCTGAAAATAGTCGATCCAGACTGAGGTGTCGATTAGAATTTTTTCAGCGCTCATTGTGCCTGATCTCATCTGCTGTCTTATCGAAAGCCAGCCTGCCCTTCATGGATTTTATTTTTTCTATTTTTGCTCTCCTGAGATAATCATTAATTGCTTCCTTTACTGCAGACGCTTTGCTCTTTGCTTTTGTCTCTTTTAAAAGCTCATCGATGATATCATGCTCGATGGTGACGGTTGTCCTCATTTGATAACTCCTGTTGTTGCACACAATATATTATAACTTAGCTGTGCATAAAAGCAAGAAATAAATGCACAATATAATAAAACTAATCTGTGCTGATCGTAGGATGCTTTTTTATTGATAATTAAGGAATTTTTTTCAATTCGTTCGCGGTGGAGAAGTTAGGAAAAGTATGAACGCCTGACCCCGTTACTGGAGGCTAGTTAGTCTAGTGCGGGCGTCTTCGAGTTCGGGGATGCCGGGATCGGCGTTTTGCCAGAGGGCAAGGAATCTCTGGTAATTCTGTTTGGCCAACTGGCCCCAGCCCTTTTGTTCGAAGATCTTGGCCAAACAGCAATAACTCTTGGCGTAGATGTCCCCGTAATCCAGTCTCCCCAATGTGAGTGGGTGAATCTTCCCATATTCTTCTGATGCTTCATCCTGATTCCCAGACCTGGAATAGGCAAATGCTAGGGAATCGAGGAACATGGCTCGATCGTTGCCCACTATCCAAGGATGTCTGTAATACTGGTGAGGCAAAAGAGAAATTGCCTGATTGAAATTTTCGATTGCCTGCGGAAAGCGGTCGATGGCAAGCTGTATCATGCCTGCCAGATGATAGAAATACCGGATCTCCTTCTGATTCAAGCCCCCCTCGATCGATTGTCTCAACGCGGCAGCCGTCTTCCGCGCATCGGCCAAGGAATTCATCGCCACCTCAACAAGCCCCTTGAAGTACAACACGCGTCTCTGAAGGTCCAACCTCACACCGCCCATATCGATCTGAAGGGCATTGTTGCATACCTTCAATGCTTCTTGGTAATTTCCCTGCCTCATATACATGTAGGCAAGGCGTGTTGAGAGCCATGCCTGCCAGGACCGTTCCTCCACACTTTCTGCCAGCTGAAGGGCCTGTGTGACTTGCGCGACAGCATCATCCCATCTTCCCTGGGACACATACAGGTCTCCCAAACAATCCCACCCGTACAGGCGTGCCACTTCTTCAGCTTCTCTTGGAAGCTTCTGGTATTCGGCTTCCGCGTGGAAAAAATCCTCTTGTGCGTGGTAGATATCGCCCTTTATCCAGTGAGCATGGAAGTGGGTTGGATCGAGCGCCAAGGCTCTATCTGCTTCAATGTGGGCAAACTCGTATTGTCTCTGGCACAAATAGTTCACAGCATAATTCCCATGAATCCAGGCCACTTCGTCAAATTCGTCCAGATAGAGTTCAAGAATATGCCCGGCTCTCTCATACAGGCCCTTTGCCATGAAAGTTTCTGCTGCATTTGCGTAGAAGAAGAACCTGTCGTATCTGTTCTCGATGCAAACTTCATACCGTTCGATGGCCTTGTCCCATTCTTCGATGCTCTTGTATATCAATCCCAGGCGGTTGTTGGCATCACCGTCCTCTGGATAAAGCACCAACAATCTTTCATAGGCTTCGATCGCTTTGTCAAAAGTGGTCTCTGTTGACCTGTAGTACTCTCCCTGGATTTGGTAGAGCTCCCTTTCCGATACTCGGTCGCTGAATTCGAAGGCTTTTTGGAAGTACTCTTTGGCTTCGGAAGTGTACCCCAGATTGTTATAGGCTGTTGCAATCGCTTCGTATGCCATGGCAAATTCGGGATCGATATCTGTCGCTCGTTCAAGAGACTTGAGCGCTCTTCCATAATCTGCCTGACGGATATATTCCGATCCCTCGGTAAAATATCTCAAAGCCTCAGGGGAAGATGTAGTTATCTGTCCGACCTGTTCGTCGATATCGGCAGCGATGACTTCATCGGGGATCTCGAAATTCTCCTTTATTCTCCGTGTCAGCTCGTCTACCATCGAATAGAAACTTCGCTCTCCGGTTCCTTGCACGCTCTCCGAACCGACGAGCTCACCAGAGTTGGCATCCTGGAGAGTTGTGTTTATCCGGAACATATTGCCGGCTTTTGTGTAATTGCCGACTAAGACGTTTTCCACGCTCCCTCGTCTGGCTAGGTCCCTTAAAATATCGGAGGAGTAAGTTTGTGTTTCCAATTGCCCAAGCTGGTTCAGGATATCGAACATATTTTCGCCGCTTAGGACACGTAAGTATTGGGATTGGGAGAGGTCGGTTATCAACAGGTCAGAAAGAGCGGTCCGCCAGTGATCGAGAGTGAGATCTCCTGTGTTGTTTTTGAAATAGAGGATGGCAAGGGATGGTTTGTCTGTGGGTACAGGGGCTGGTTGTCTCCCAGACCAAGGCTTCCAGATTACAAGAACAAGAGTAGCGACCAAAATCAAGACCAGGAAAGGAAAGAAATAGGTAGGCAGTCCAAAGGGCCGGGTGAATTCTTTGAAGGCGATCGATCTTCGCACCTTCGGAACCTTTTTTGTGTCTTTGATGCTTTCCTCGATTTCTGCCAGCTCTGAGCGCAGTTCTCCGGCGCTTTTATGCCTGTATTCCTTATTTTTTGCCAGGCATTTCATGATGAGCTGGTTCAAGACATCCGGGATTTGAGGGGCCAAAGTCTTGGGATTTTTTGGCATTTCTTCTATGTGTTTAATGGTGATGCTGATGGGAGTATCACCTGTGAATGGCACCTTGCCTGTGACCATTTCATACAGGATTATGCCCAGAGAATAGATGTCCGATCGCTGGTCGACACCGGTATCCTGGGCTTGTTCGGGGGACATGTATTCTGGAGTTCCAATCATGTGACCTGATTCTGTCATCCCTCTTGATTTTAGGGAGCGGGCGATCCCAAAATCCAGGATCTGGGCATTTCCCTCCCTGTCGATCATGACATTGCCGGGTTTGAGGTCGCGGTGAATGACGTCCAACCTGTGGGCCTCGGCCAGTCCTTCGCTGATTTGCTTGGCGATGGAAACGGCTGTTTCCATGCTGAGCTGCTTTGTCATTTTGATCATGCTTTGGAGGTCTTGGCCCGGGATGTATTCCATGATGATGAAGTGTGTTCCCTCGTCTTCACCCAGGTGGTACATGCGGCAGACGTTTTTGTGAGCCACCTGCCGCGCGAGACGGAGCTCATTGCTGAATCGATCGATTGTTTGTTGGTCACGGGATATTTCAGGGCGCAGGATTTTTAAGGCCACTTCCTGGTTGATTTTTGTGTCCAGCACGCGGTAGAGGCGGCCCATGCCTCCCCGGCCGAGTTCTTCTCGTATCTTTTGGCAAAAATAGTCCCCCGGCGCAGTTCTCTGATGGGCGTTGGGAGAGGTTTGGTGGCCTCTTCGAGATTAGCCCCGCAGTTCCAGCAGAAGTGGGCATTCTCGGGATTATCTGCCTGGCATTTTACACACTTCATCGTCTTTCCATCCCCTGATTCCCGCGCCAAAAGATTATCAATTCATGAGAAAAAAAGCAAGGCATAAGCGTTGATCAGTAGTGAAAGCGAGGAAATCTATTAGCGATATGATATTATCTCATAATATTGACAAATATATGATAAAATCATATATTATATGCTAGGAGATTAAAATGGTCAGAAAAACAATCGCAATGGATGAAGACCTTGTTAAAGATTTGGATATTTTCGCCAAGAAAGAGCATCGCGATTTTTCAGGTGCTCTCAGGTATACCCTCCGCATTGGACTTTTAGCGTTGGAAAATCCCGACCTCACAGTTCAGGAAATCAAGGACATTCTGGAAGCGATGGTCGATTATGAAATGGGCAATGTTTCTGAGTTGGATCTTAAGGACCTGTGATGCGGCTAGTTGAAACCACAAAATTTAAGAGATTACGCAAGAAAATAAAAGAAAACCACGAGAAAGAGGCCTTGGGGCAAGCTGTTTCGAGAATATTGGAATGTCCAGATGTGGGGAAAAGACTCAAAGGAGAATTCAAAGAATTGCGATCATTCAGTTACGCCGCGAAAGGGCAGAGCAGGAGGCTGATATACAAAAAGGATGAAGGGACGATTGTTCTCATGTCTTTTGGACCAAGAGAAGGGGTGTATAAATAATTTACCTTGAGGCCAGTGAGGAGAGACGGGTTTTGGCGTCTTCGACTTCAGGGAGGCCAGGATCTGCGTTCCTCCAGAATTCCAGGAATTTTTCGTAGTTTTCGATAGCTTTGCCCTCCCAGCCCATCTCCTCATAAATCTTTCCCAGCATGTAGAAACTCTTAGCGTAGACATCGCCGTAATCAAATCTGCCTGTTGCTAGAGACAATGCTCTTTCATATGTTTCTTGAGCGTTCTCTAAGTCGCCTTTCCTGTAATAAGCCAGTCCCAGGGAGTCGGTAAATACCAAATTTAAATCCGAAGTTGCTGACAACAAAGATAATCCTTTTTCGATATATTCAATAGCCATGGAATAATTCTCTTTTTCAAGTTCTATCATGCTTTTTAAATAATAATAATCTCTAAACAGTTCTTTATTTGGTGCTTGTTCGGTCATCTCCTTCAGTCTCTCTGCTGTGTTTTCCGCCTCTTCGATGGATTCCATTTCAAGATGGACTAGACCCATATCACGCAAAATAGCTCTTTGAGTGCCTAAATCTTCCTCTGCGATTGCAGTTCCCCAAACTTCCTTCAACTCTTCCATCGCTTGACCAGAATTGCCTAATCGCAGCTCCGCATGAGATAATGAAGAACGCCAAGCCATGCTCCATGTTATCTGACCGAGTTTTTCTGAAAGTTCAATCCCTTCAAGAATCTTTTCTTTAAAATCCTCGAATTTCCCCTGGAGTAAATACAGACTTTGAAGTCTTAATAGGCCCCAAGCATAATCGAGCGGCTCATCCCGTTCTATGAGCTTCCTATATTCCTGTCCAGCTTTCTGTAAATTCCCCATGTAAAAGTAGATGTCCCCTTTACTTCTGATATTCTGCCAAGAATCGGGATTGAATGAAAGGGCTTTGTCCGCTTCAGCGATAGCGAGGTCGTATTTTCCCTGATAGCGATAAGTCAAGGCCAAACTTCGGCGGATAAAATCACTGTCTTTTATATTATTTATGTGACTTTCAAGGACTTCTATGGCCTTGTCGTATAATCCCTCAGCACAGTACGTATTGGCTAGGTTCGTGTAGATGACAACATCTTCAGTTTTGTAATTAACACATATTTTATAATGTTCGATGGCTTTTTCCCTGTCTCCTAAGCGACTGTACAAAATGGCGAGTGCATTGTTTCCTGTGATGTCATCGGGATAAAGCTGGATCAACTTCTCGAAAGCTTCAAGAGACTTGTCCCATGTTTTTTCGGACTGTTGCATGTAGAATTGTCCTTGAATGTTGTATTTCTCCCTGTCTGATAGTCTGTCACTCACCTCTAATGCCATCATCAAAGCTTTCTTTTCTTCAGCAAAATAAGCAAGATTGCCGTAGGACCAGGCCATGGCCAGGTAAGCGGATGCAAACTCAGGGTCGATTTCGACAGCTTTTTCCATATATTCGATGACCTTCTTGTAATCGCCTTTTATGTCGTACCGGATTCCCTCTACGTAATATTTGTATGCCTCAGGTGAGCTGGTGGTGACAATTCCAATGTCCTTGTCTATGTCGCTGGCGATCTCTTCCGGGGTAAGTCTGAAATTGGCCTTGACGCGTCTTGTCAGTTCATCCACCATGGAGAAAATGCTCTGTTCGCCTGTTCCCGAAATGGACTCTGAATCTATGTGTTCCAGCGTTATTGCATCTTGAAGAATCACGTTGATCCTGAATTCATCACCGGCTTTTGCATAGGCTCCTGTCAGGACGTGGGTAGCGTGACCTTGAGTAGCTACCTGTTTGAGGACATCTGAGGAATAGGCTTTTGCTTCTGCTTGATTTAACCGGTTGAGTATATTAATGAGTTTGTCTTCGCTTAAAACCCGGAGGTGTCTCGATTGTGTGAGATCAGCTATTAGTAGATTGGTGAGCATGGTTCGCCAATGATTCAGCCCATTGTCTCCTGTGTTATTTTTGAAATACATGATGGCAAGGGACGGTTTATCGGATGGGGGAGTGGGAGTTATTTCTTTTTGAGGAAGGAGTTGCCAGATCACTATTGCGGCAATGATGACGCCGATCACGATCAGCGCCGGAATAAAGATCTTTCTGGGACTTAATTGAACGGTTATTTCTCGAGATGTTAAGGGCCTTTTCTTCGGGATAACCTTTTCTGTCGTTGGGATGCCCTGTTCTATAGCAGATAGATCGGAACACAGTTCCTGTGAGTTCGGATATCTTTGTTCCCTTTCCTTCTCGAGGCATCTCAGGATTACCCGTCCGAGATCATCCGGGATCTGAGGATTCAGCTCTTTTGGATCCTTGGGTGTTTCGCTTTTGTGTTTTACTCCGATGGTGAAGGGAGTGTCTCCCTCGAATGGCGTCTGGCCGGTCACCATCTCGTATAAGATGATTCCCAGCGAATAGATATCCGATCGTTGATCCGTCTCTTTCCCATCGACCTGTTCAGGGCTCATGTAATCGGGGGTGCCGATCATCACGCCTGCCCCGGTGATGCCTTTTCCTTCGAGGGAGCGGGCGATCCCAAAATCCATGATGCGCGCATTCCCATCCTGGTCGATCATGATGTTCTGGGGTTTGAGATCGCGGTGTACCACTCCTAATTTATGGGCTTCAGTCAGTCCATCACACACCTGTTTAGCTATGGTTATGGCTTGACCTGCGCTGAATCGTCCCATCCGCCGGATCATGCCCTTTAGATCATCCCCGTTCACATATTCCATCGTGATGTAATAATTGCCCTTTTTCTTGCTGAGGTCGTACATCTGGCAGACATTTTTGTGGCGGATCTTGCGTGCGAATTTTAGTTCGTTCCGGAAGCGCTCTATCGTCTTTTTATCGGCAGCGATCTCTGGTTTGATAAGCTTCAAGGCAACCTTCTCATTGACTTCTGTATCGAGAGCTTTATAAACCCGTCCCATCCCGCCTCTGCCCAGTTCTTCGATGATCTGGTATCGCCCTGCAAACGTAGCGCCGGTGGTGAGCTCTTCTTTAGGTGATTCTATGGTTTCCGTAACCGCAATATCCTCCTTAGATGGGCCCATTTGCGTACCACATTCGCTGCAAAATTTAGACTCGGTGGGATTATCGATCTGGCATTTGGGACATTTCATACAAAGCCTCCCCTCGGATTCCTCGGCAATAAATTATCAATTCATGTGAAAAAAAGCAAGGCAAGCCTGTCTTATGAATAGAAGGATGAAACATATTGACAATTGCCTCTATGTGTCTTAATATTTATTTGGTCAGTTATTAGGTCTAAAAATTGACCATTTAGGAGGATACATTGAATCATATTTCAGAGACAATTCCTGCCAGCAAGGCAAAGACATATTTCTCCCAACTCCTTCGGAGGATGAGAGAACAGCATGAATCATTTGCCATCACTCAAAGGGGGAAGGTCGAGGGCGTGTTGTTGAACATCGAAGAGTATGAAAGCCTCATCGAGACGCTCGAGATATTGAGCGATAGAGAATTGGTAAAAAGTATCGAAAGAGGCCTCAAAGATGCAAAGGCCAGAAGGCTTTATCCCCACAATGATGTTTTCAAAGACTAGAAGAATTCGTAAGCCTTGAAAAAATACACACTTAAATACACACGGGAGGCCAAAAAAAGAATCGAAAAGCTTGACGCATCAATCAAAAAAATCATTCAAAAAGCGATCGATTCCCTTGCCCTAAATCCCCACGAAGGGAAACCTTTGTCCTATGAATTGGCCGGGCTTTATTCATACAGAACTTCAGACTACAGGATAATTTACAAAATCGAGGAAGGACAGCTTATCATCATTATAATAACAGTTGGCCACCGCAGAGAGATCTATAAGAAGTTGAAGGAACTGGTAAGCTGAATTATTATTGGAGTTCTCTCAAACGGGTTTTGGCATCTTCGACTTCGGGGAGGCCTGGATCGGCGTTTTTCCAAAGGTCAAGGAACCTCTCGTAATTCTCGATGGCTTTGCCTGCCCAACCTTTTTCCTGGTAAAGCTTTGCTAATCTGTAATAATACTTGGGATGGACAAGACGCCTTTCCTTCTTTCTCGGATCAAAAGTAATCAACCTTTCGTACTCATCGATAGCTTTATCCGCATCTCCCTTTTTTGCGTAAGCCCTGGATAATACATCATTCAGAAAGGGCACATTGTGCAAAGCCATATACATATAAGTTATTGTCGTTAATCTTCTCGGGAGGGCTTCTGCTTTATATAAATCGATGATTTGCTCAACTTTGCCTTCTCCGAGCAGAAGTTCTCCTTTCAAGTAATTATAATATGCCGTTAATCTTGCTTTATAGGCTTGTTCTATCTCCGGCAAGAGGAGTTCCATCTGTTTCAATTTCGACTTTGCATCATCGATTCGTCCTTCCTTCAAATCGACTAATCCAAGGAAAAATTTGTAGTATACGGTGGGCCTCTGAGCCAATTGAGATGGGCTTTTGTCTACCAAATCAAACCAGGTTTGAACGCATTTCCGGCTGGCTTCTGTTTCTCCCCTTTCAAGGTGAACCATTCCTTTCATCCAGATTGCTGCTCTTTTTAAGGCCAAATTCCCCAATTCCGTCGCCATTTTTTCTGCTATGTCGATTGAATCAAGAGCTTTTTCCGTATTGCCCAGCCAGTAGAGATAAAATCCTTTCCACCAACGACCTATAGCCTTGTCGCCTTGAGCCAAACTCCTCGAAATCTGTTTATCTGCCCATTTCACGGTTTCGACATAATCTTGCTTTAGAGCATAGGCATACCCCAGCTTCCAATCCGATCCCAATCCAGGTTTTATTTCTGAGGCTTCCTTGTATTTGGCAATAGACTCATCGAGGTTTCCCATTATCAGATATATTTCTCCCATGGAATCCAGCGGATTAGCATTATCCGGAGATAGAGAAGAATATTTCTGCAAATATTCGATGGCCTTTTCGTATTCTTCCATAGCAGAGTATGTGTAGGCCATATGATTCATAGCCAATCCGTAGTTCGGATCGAGCTCCAGTGCTTTCGTGAATTCTTCTATGGCTTCTTTGTATCGCCGGCTTATCCTGTATAGATTTCCCAGATCGTGGTGGAAAAAATCTTCTCTGGGGTATTTCTCGACTAATTGTTTAAGTAGATCAATGGCTTTTTCAAGATCTCGTCCGATGTAATGAGCATATATCGATTCGATCCACAACCTCTCTTTGTCTGATGTCTTCGCAGAATATTTTTTAGCATTCTCGAATGCTTCATTTCGACCTTTTGTGTTTCCTGAATTCCCATATGCGATCCCGAGGAAAATATGGGCGACGGCAAAGGTCGGATCGAGCTCCACAGCCTTCTGCAACAGTTTAATGGCATCCTCAAAGTAAAACTTAGTCAGTTCGTTGCCGCCTTTCAGGAAATAGTTGTACGCCTCCATGGAAGAGGTCGTAACGTCTATAATACTCATTTGAGTTTCATCGATCTTTGCGGCAGGGATGCCAATTCCTTGGGAAATTTCACTGCTGAGTTCGTCGATTTGCGTTTTGAGGATACTTGAAACCCCCTCGCCTTTTGAGCTGCCACTCTTGAGAAGCTTCTTATTGTCGACATCCAGGATTTTCACCTCTGTGGCGAACATATCACCAGCTTTGGTAAAACTCCCCAAGACAATGGCTTGTATGCCTTCCCTGCGGCAGAGTTCAAATCCCAAATCGCTGTCTATCAAGCTAACATTCTCCTTGCCCATTTGTTTGAGAAGATCATGCATGCGTTCCCAGGTGGCGACGTAAAAATACCCTGTTTGCTCGAGGCTTGTGATCAGGAGATTTGGGATCGCATCTTGGAGATAGTCGAAGGCTGAATCGCCTGTCCGATTATTAAAACTGATGATGGCTATCGAATTTTCGATCTTTGGAGCCGAGATGATTTCTTGTTGAGGAAGCATCTGCCAGATAATTATTCCGATTGCAGCGACAGCGATGACGATCAGGGTTGGAATCAGGAGTTTTTTAAGATTGAATTGGACAGTGATTTCTCTAGAAGTGAGGGGCTTTCTGTCAGGAACGATGCGTTCTGTGGTGGGGATGCCTTTTTGGATGTTGGTCAGTTCGTTCCGCAGTTCGGCTGTGCTCTGGTATCTGTCCTCCATTTCCTTTCCAAGACATTTTAGGATCACATGATTGAGATCATCGAGAATTTGAGTATTGAGCTCCTTTGGTGCTCTTGGTGTCTCGCTTTTATGCTTAACGCCGATTGTGAAGGGAGTGTCTCCCTCGAATGGCGTCTGGCCGGTCACCATCTCGTATAAGATGATTCCCAGCGAATAGATATCCGATCGTTGATCCGTCTCTTTCCCATCGACCTGTTCAGGGCTCATGTAATCGGGGGTGCCGATCATCACGCCTGCACCTGTGATGCTTTTTCCTTCGAGCGATCGGGCAATTCCGAAGTCCATGATCCTGGCATCACCCTCTTTGTCGATCATGATGTTCTGAGGTTTAAGATCCCTGTGGACAACACCCAATTTGTGGGCTTCTTCCAAACCGTCGCAGATCTGGTTGGCGATGGTGATAGCCTGCCCTGCGCTTAGTTGCCCCATCTTTTTGATCAAGCCTTTCAGGTCCTCGCCAGCCACATACTCCATCGTGATGTAGTACGAACCTTCCTCTCTGTTGAGGTCGAACATCTGACAGACGTTCTTGTGTCGGATCTTCCGGGCGAATTTCAATTCGTTCCGGAAGCGTTCGATGGTTTTTTTATCAGCAGCAATCTCAGCTTTGATGAGCTTTATCGCCACTTTTTCGTTCACTTCTGTGTCCAGAGCTTTGTAAACTCTCCCCATTCCCCCTCTTCCCAGCTCTTCGATGATCTGGTATTTATTGGCAAATGTGGAGCCTGTGGTCAGCTCTTCTTTTGGTGTTTCTATGGTTTTTGTGACAGGGAGGTCTTCAGGGGGCTGGATTTGCGTTCCGCACTTCCCGCAATAAGAAAGACCTGGAGGATTATCAAAACCGCATTTGGAACATTTCATGCTGATCTTCTCTTACTCCAATCCTATTTTTTTCAACATCTCCAGGTATCTTGGATCGGAGCGGACATTATCAAGATTGTGATCAACTTTGATATACCAAAGGTATGGATCACGGTCCTCATAAGCTTTATCGAGCCATTCAAAACCCCTGTCATTTTCTCCTATAGAAAAATGAAAAACAGCCCAAATGAAGGACGGAAAAGCCGGACGACTGGCTTGCCTCATGAATGCATCCCGTACTTGTTGTGCGCGCTTGCTTTGGCCTAACTGATCGAAGATTAATCCTACAGTGATAGCAGCGTAAGCCCGATCTCTCGGATCAAAATCTGTAGATTTTTCGTATGCTGAGAACGATTCCTCAATCATGGACTTGCCATAATAAGCATATCCAAGTAATCCATACGCATTCCCCCAATTTGGATCTAGCTCTATTACTTTTTTTGCACTTTCGATGGCAAGATCATACTTTCGGGCATAGTTGGATATCTGTGCAAGATCGGTGTTTATTATCAAAGAAAGGGGGTCCAATTCTCTTGCTAATAGTATTTCCTCGATGGCTCTATCGAAATCAGCCTGGTATAAATGATAAAACGCAAGCCAGTGGTGGGCAGTCGTGTAGTTGGAGTTGAGTTCAATGGCCTTGTTCAGTTCTCTCTCCGCACTAGGCCAATCAAAATCATACATTTTGATGAAACCTAACGTGGCATGAGCTTCTGCAAGCGTGTCATTGAGTTCGATCGCTCTCAATGCAGCTTTTAGGGCTTTTTGATAGGCCTCATCAAACGGGAATGAGCTATACCAGGGAAGAACATTATAGCTGTCAGCTATTCCCAAATATGCCAGGGCAAAATTGGCATCTTTCCCGATGGCTTGCTCGAAATACTCGATGGCTTTATTCAGTTCTTCTTCTGTTCTTCTGTTCCAAAAATAACGCCCTCTCAGATAAAGATCATAAGCCTCAGGATCTTGAGTGGTGCGCTTCATAATTTCTCTCTTTTCCTCTCCCAAAAGCTTGACTTTCAAATTATCGATAATATCAAGGGATATTTTATCCTGCAGGTCGAAGATGTCCTCCTCATCACGTTGATATTGATCGGACCAAATGGGATAACCATCGGCGACATTTATGAGGCTGACTGTGATACGCAATCTATTTCCCGATTTCCGCAGAGTTCCTTCCAATATGTTGTCGACCTTTAATTTTTCCCCAATCTCTTGAGGACTCAGATCTTTGTCTTTAAAATAGAAGGAAGACGACCGGGCCGGTACGATGAGCGATTCGACTTTATTCAGCCTGTTTATGAGTTCATCGGCAAGGCCGTCACAAAAGTATTCCTGATCCTTCTGGATGCTCAAATCTTCGAAAGGGAGCACGGCGATGGAGTGTTTTGTTGGTGTTGGTAGAGCAACTTTTTTTTGGGGCAGGAGTTTCCAGATGAGGATGGCTGCAATGACTAACGCGATGGCAATCATGGCAGGGAAAAGAATTTTTTTGGGATTAAAAGTGACAGTTACTTCCTTGGATGTCATTGGTTTCTGTTTAGGAGCTATTCTTTCTGTTGTTGGGATTACTGTCTCGATATTTCCAAGTTCGGACAGCACTGTCTCTACACTTTGATAGCGATTTTCTTTTTGTTTTTCCAGACATTTAAGAATCATATCAGAGAGAGCATCCGGGATGTTTGCATTGAGGTCTTTGGGATTTTGAGGAGTTTCCCCTTTTTGCATCACGCCGATGGCAAACGGAGTGTCTGCCTCGAATGGTACCCGACCTGTCACCATTTCATACAGGATTATGCCAAAGGAATAGATGTCCGAGCGTTGGTCGACTTCCTTCCCTTCAACCTGCTCGGGGGACATGAACTCGGGTGTTCCGATCATCACACCAGCCCCAGTAATCCCTTTTGCACCAAGGGACCGGGCGATCCCAAAGTCCAAGATACGGGCATTGCCTTGCCTGTCGATCATGATGTTGCCAGGCTTAAGGTCTCTGTGGACTACTCCCATTCTGTGTGCTTCGATAAGACCTTCACATACCTGCTTGGCGATTCGGATCGCTGTCCCTAAGCTGAGTTGACCGCTCATCCGAATCATGCTCTTGAGATTTTCACCGGGGATGTATTCCATGGTGATGAAGTGTGAGCCCTTTTCCTCGCCAAGATGATACATAGTACCCACATTCCTGTGACTGATCTTCCGCGCCATTTTCAGCTCGTTTCCGAATCTGGTGATGGTGTTTTTATCAGAAGCGATTTCGGGCTTGATGAGTTTAAGGGCAATCTTTTCGTTGATCTTTGTATCGATGGCCTTATAAACCCGGCCCATGCCTCCCTTTCCCAGCTCTTCGATGATCTGGTATCGTCCGGCAAAACTGGAGCCTGTAGTGAGCTCTTCTTTTGGAGTTTGCATAGTCTCGGTAAGTACGGCGTCCTCGTTAGAAGGGAATGGAGTCGCACATTTAAGGCAAAAACGAGCCGTTTCAGGATTATTGGTGTCACACTTGGGACACTTCATACTTATCTTCCCCTAGCTTTCATCGGCAATAAATTATCAATTCATGAGAAAAAAAGCAAGAAAGCAGAGTCACATAGATGAAGGCTGGAAATGAGATGATGTGCCTGAGCTTGAAAATACACAGAATGTGTGTATAATATGTGTATAACTAGGCATTCTCAGGAGGAAAACATGCAGGTTAGGCACAACATCACTTTGGATGAGGAGATATCCCAGGAGCTTGAAACTTTGGCCAAAGAACTCGGAGAGAAAAAAAGCTACATCATAGAGAAGGCCCTGACAGTTTATTTTGATCTGCTTGATCTGAAGCTTGCGAAGAAACGATTGAAGGACCTGGAGGATGGGCGGGATGAATTGCTCGATGCGGATGATGTTTGGAAAATCCTGGATTTATAGGAATGTACAAACTGAAGTTTTTGGGAAAAGCTTTAGAAGATTTGAAGCGAATCGATAGAGCTCATCAGAAAATAGTCAAAGCCAAATTGTTGATACTGGCTAAAAATCCAGCAGCACTCAAAAACAATATAAAGAAAATTGGCGGAGCAGAGGATAATCTTTACAGGCTGAGAACAGGCAGCTACAGAGTTATTTTCAAAAAGGAAGAGAACCAGCTCATAATCATTGTCGTGAGAATCGGACACCGAAAAGAAATCTACCTGAAATTATGAAAGTTATGAAAGCCTGACCCCATTATTTGACGGGGCCGAGGTATTTGTCTAGCCAGCCCAGGATTTCCTTTATCATTTCAGTTCTAGGTATGAAATGGTCGGTATCATACAATATCAGATTTTTATGTTCATCTGGTGTACCCAAAAGATCAAACATGGGTTTTACATGTATCTCATAAATAAAGGTCATGTCATACCTTCCATTTAGCATCAATGTTGGAGTTTTGACCCGGGGAATATAGTTTATTGAACTTGCTTCTGGACGTCCTCGTCCCCGAGTCCCTCCAACAACTAAAACACCGGCTTTGATACGATCCTCTACAGCAAGAATAACGGGCCCCATTCTCCCGCCCCAACTCATCCCAAAATAGGCAATCTTATTGCTGTCGATATCAGGGCGTGTCTCCAAATAGTCCACACACCTTTTTAAATCTTTTACTAACTGAATCAGGTATTCTGTATACATGTGAGAATTGGCTCCGCCATGAATCGATGCCAGGTCATCATCTCTGCGTTCGAACGTCCCTTTGTATACCGGATAAAGGGCAGCCCTGCCATCTTTTAAAATAAAAGGAAAAAACCACTCAAATTCTCTATAGTTCTCAAGGTCTTTGCTTGTTTTTTGATACACAGAACCTGAACCAGGGAAATAAATGACTGTCTGATAGGGTGGAGGTGTGTTTCTAGGGAGAAAGAGATAGGCAATGATCCGTTCATTTCCATATGCGGTATCAAAGGTTATCTTCTCTTGAATCCAATCTTCAGAGCTCTTTTTTTCCCATTCCACTTGTGCGTTTACATCTGTTTTATCATAAGAAAATTGGTCTTTATAAGCCTGAAAAACATCATCAGAAATAGGTGTCTGTTTATAGAGATCTATTCCTTTTGTGGATTTTGTGGGTTCGAATGTTGCTTGGGGGATTTTGTCATGGTCAATATAGAGAACACAACGAAATCCATTTTTGGAGCTTCGATCAAATGCAGGCGCCTGACTCCTGCTGCTGAACATATAGGTGTTGTCGTTCCAGGCTCCCCCTCTGATTAATCGTCCTTGTGGAGTTTCGTTCCAACACCATTCCCTCACATTTCCCCCCATGTCGAAAGCCCCATAAGAGGTAATGCCTTGATTCTTTCCGACCGGATCAGGGCCCTTGCCCTTAAAATTACTGTGAGGAATAAAAACTGTAGAAAAACATTTGGTTCGGAGTATAGGATTATAACTTCCTCTGGCAATATCCCAGTGATATCCGGTGGGCAGACTTTTCCCCACAAAGTCAGCGTACGCGTCTGCCTCATACCAGCTAATTCCAGTCACTGGATAATCGTTCTGACCTTCAGGATAGTCTCCTGCTTCCCAAGTGGCAGGCCCCTGTCTTCCGGTCTGATCCACAAATTCTGCCATAGCCTCTTCCCATGTTATGACTCGTCCATCTTTTATGAATTCATGGTTCCAGTATTTTTTATCTCTGTATCCACCACTGTCTACAAATTCTTTATACTGTTTGTTTGTGACTTCATATTTATCAATAAAAAAATCACCCAATTTACCTAGATTTGTTTCTGTGTTTGGCACACGAACCATTCCTGGGGGGATATTTTCTTTTTTGTCTAACATTCGCATCAAACCATTCGGGACAAATAAATTTCTTTTTGACGTATCAAAATTGAAAGTAGAGGAGGCTGCGAGAATAGTCTCATAGCCTTCCTTTTCTATCTTCCATCGGAAATATCCAACGGGGACTCTGATTTTTTCAATAGGGGAAATGCCCACATATTCCCATTCACTATCAGGAGCTTTATAGGCTTTGGAATAAATATCTGCACCAGGAGGATCTGTTTTTATGGATATTTTCATGGAACATTCTGAAAAGAGTTCGGAAAGTTTAGGATCACTGGGTATATACTTTTCTGCTTCTTCTGCAAGTTGATAGGCCTCGATGACATCTGGCCAATTTTCTACAATAAGTCGTTCGATTTCGGGGAGGAGTTCTTGGCGGGCATATCGGATTTTGGCTTGGCGGTTGAAGAACCAGATGGCGGCGATGGCGATGGCGGCGATGATGAGGAGCGCTGGGATGGCAACGACAGGCCTCCTGATAAGACGGCGGAAGGAGCGGAGGTTAAAAGCTCCCATTTCTTCTGCCTTTAGGCTATCTCGGTATTTCTGTAATTCCTTCAGCAAATCAGCGGCAGATTGATAGCGGGCTTCGGGCTTTTTCTTTAAGGAGCGACTAATTATTTGCTGGAGTTCTGAGGGGATATCGGGATTCCAAGCTGTAACAGGTTTTGCCTCTTCATGCACGACAGAGTAGAGGATTGAGGCTTCGCGGTCTCCCATGAACGGGAGTTGGCTGCAGAGCATTTCATACATCACGATGCCTAAAGACCAGATGTCTGAGCGATGATCAACTTCTTGGCCTCTGGCTTGCTCGGGAGACATATAGGCCACAGTACCTAGGGTGGTTCCTTCACGGGTCAGAAGCGTCCCACCTTTGACCTTGGCCAACCCAAAATCCATGACTTTAGCCTGGCCAGTATCTGTCACCATGATGTTGGCGCTTTTGATGTCACGATGGACGATCCCTTTCTTGTGGGCCTGTTCCATCCCTTCCGCCACCTGAATGGCGATATTCAGAGTATCTTTTGTTTTAAGCGGACCTCTATCGATGTTGGCTTTTAGGCTTTGCCCTTCCACATACTCCATCGCGATGAAAGACTTGCCTTCTTCCTCGTTTATCTCGTGGATGGTGCAGATGTTGGGGTGGGAGAGGGCCGCAGCGGCTTGGGCCTCGATCAAAAAGCGATCCTTGGCCTCTTTGTCCTGGGTCAGCTCTGGAGGCAAAAACTTGAGCGCGACATTTCGTTTGAGCTTTGTATCCTCAGCCTTATATACGATTCCCATCCCTCCTTTTCCCGCCACGTCTATGATTTTGTACTTCCCTGCGAGTTCGGTACCTGGTACTAATTCATGAATCGGTCTGAGGATGGTCCGGGTATGAGACAGGAAGACTTCGTCTCCTGGGTGGATGGGTGTTCCGCATTTGCTGCAGAACTGGGAATCATCTAAGATTTCGGCCTGGCATTTGGGACATTTCATGCTGTTTCTCCCCTCGGATTCATCGCCACTAAACTATCAATTC
>CAZOJY010000074.1:0-18079 GCA_964580235.1 uncultured Eubacteriales bacterium
AAAGGAGGATAAAAAAATAAGGAGAAGAGGCAGGGCAAGTAATTTTCTCATAATGCTTACCTCCTCATAATGCCTGTAAGAATTCATTTTTTCTAATATAGAGGTTATGTGCCTGATTGTCAAATAAAAAGGGGACGGTTCTATTTTTTCAATACAATCTTTCCGTCAGATTTAGCAAAAATCCTTCCGATGACAGCCGCCGATTTTATTCTTTTTTCTTTGAGTCTGTCGACAAACTCTTCCCCTCGATCACTCCGGACCGCAATCAGAAATCCTCCGGAGGTCTGGGGATCGTACAGGGCAATCTCTACATCTCTGCTCACGCCCTCTGCAACTTCCACATACTGCGCTGCATATTCCCTGTTCCTCTCGATAGCACCAGAAATCAATTCTTCCCGCACATAAGCCAGAACATCCTCAAAGAAGGGGACCTGGTCCACATGGATTTCCGCTGTGACACCACTCTGGGCGACCATTTCGCTGAGATGCCCTATCAGGCCAAAGCCTGTGACATCCGTTGCTGTGGTTACGCCAGCTTCCACCATGCATTCCGCTGCCACTTTGTTGAGCTCCGCCATAGATCGCCCTATGGCCGCCATGGCTTTCTTGGATGCCCGGTTCAGCTGACTGGCAAAACTGATGACACCGGTTCCTATGGGCTTTGTCAGGATCAAAACGTCTCCAGGTTGGGCCTTGTCGTTGGTGATGATTTTTTTCGGATCGACCACACCTGTTACGGCAAATCCAAATTTGATCTCGGCGTCTTTTACGCTGTGGCCGCCGATCACCTCGACGCCGGCCTCCTTCATTTTGTCGATGCCGCCCCGCAGCATCCGGTTCATTACTTTGTGACTCATGGTTTCGATCGGAAAGCCGACGATTGATAATGCGGTAAGCGGCGTGCCGCCCATGGCATAGATATCGCTGAGAGAATTGGATGCGGCTATCTGCCCAAAAATATAAGGATCATCCACATTGGGAGTGAACACATCGACCGACTGTACCAGAGCCATCTCCTCAGTCAGCTTGAATACTCCGGCATCATCGCAGGTATCAGCGCTGACCAGAACCCGAGGATCCGAGATTTCCGGAAGACCGGCCAGAACGATCTTCAAATCTGTTTGATTGATCTTAGAGGCACAGCCGGCATTCTCCACAAACTGGGTTAAAGACACTGACTCGGAGATCTCTTCCAGGCGCTCCCCTGCGCACAAGCAAACATTTTTTTCCCTGAAGACATCGCAGGGGCAGGGCTGTTTGGGATTGCAGATGCAGTGCCCGAGTTTGATCGAACGCTGCATAATTTGTCTTCTCTTTTCTTTATCGACCATGGCAAATCAACCTGTCCTTAAAGCCTCAAACAGGGCGTCCACAACAACCTTATCTTCATCCTCCTGGATCGTCCGGAAATCCAAGAGCACGGCCTCATTCTGGACCCTGGGAAAAATGGCAGGTTTATAATGGCGGAGCGACCGGGCCAGGTTCTCGGCTGACAGCGCTTTTGGCCTCACTGCCAGAAGTTTTGTGGGGATGGTTTGCACTGGAACCGAACCGCTCCCAACCTGGGATCCTCCTTCCTGGATGGAAAATTTTGCCCCTCCCAGGATTTTTTTCTGGAGGGCTCTGAGTACTTTATTTGCACGGGTTTCGACATCCTCCAGGGTGAGTGAAAACATCCTGTAAATAGGATGTCTCTCCCTTAATTTTTCCGGAGACCGGAAAAGCCTGAGTGTCGCTTCCATCCCGGCGATCGTCATCTTCCCGATGCGGAACGCACGGGCCAGAGGATTTTTCCTGATTCTCTTTATAAGATCTTCCTTCCCGACTATGACCCCCGCCTGGGGGCCTCCGATGAGTTTATCGCCGCTAAAGCAGGCAACAGCCGCTCCGGCCTTTAAACTGTTCTGAACCATTGGCTCACTCTCTAAACCAAACTGCACAAGATCCAGAAGAGCACCGCTTCCTAAATCATCTATCAGAGGGAGGTTGTGCTCTTTGGCCAGTGGGGCCAACTCTTCAATGCCGGGCTCTCCGGAAAATCCCATGATGCGGTAGTTGCTGTGATGCACTCGCATGATCGCGCCGGTTTGCTCCCATATTACGGCCGCATAATCCCGCAGATGAGTCCTGTTTGTTGTGCCGACTTCCCTGAGTATGGCGCCGCTCGCCGCCATGACATCGGGTATGCGGAAAGCTCCGCCTATCTCGACCAACTGGCCCCGGGAGACAATGACTTCTTTCCCCTCAGCCAGCGTATTCAGGATAAGCATGGTGGCGGCCGCATTGTTGTTGACTACAGTAGCCGCCTCAGCCCCTGTTAATTCACAGATGAGCTTATCGAGATGGACATCCCTGTGGCTCCGCCGTCCGGTTTCAACATCTATGGCCAGGGTGCAGTATCCTGCAATGACCTCATTGATGGCCTCCTGCGCCTTCTTGGGAAGCACAGCCCGTCCCAATCCTGTATGGAGGATGACACCAGACGCATTCACCGCTTTTACCAGCGAGGGTGAAAATGCCCGCCGAAGTTGAATTTCTATCTCTTCCAGGATTTTTTCTTGAGACAGTTTATCTTCAGCAGGAAAGCCACTCATCTGGTCCAAAATAGCCGATCGAAATTCCTCCAGAACCCTGCGGGCAGCATTAACGACCATCTCTCTCCCATACTTTTCGAACAAACTGCCTGATTCTTCTTTTTTCAGCAGGCTGTCCACAGAAGGAAGTTGTCGAAGAGATTTTTTCGTCATTTTATTACCTGCACTTAAGCTAATCGTGGTCTTAATAATTTAGCATTTTTATTCCCGATTCATCAAGCAGAGAAATCCTCAGGCATTTCTCTTTCCGTGATAAATCTGGCTTTTGGGGATGGTTGAAGCGATATTGAAGATTTAGCCATGACCATCCGTCCTTCGATGGTATCTGACCCAGTCAGACGGTTCGGCTGTATTGAGCACGACTTGACAATTGGATCCAAGCACCTGCCAAACATCGGAAAAAAAGCTGAAGTTGCCGAGATAAAGAGTGGGAATGCGCAGTTCCGAGCCGCCGAGAAGGATGTTGAGGGAATGGCGTTAAAAATCTTCACTTGAGCAAAATCATCCCTAAAAGCCGATAGGAAGCTTTTTGATTCAGCGGGTTTTAATCCGGCAGCTTTGTAGCGATGCGGAACGTTCCACCAAACCGGCGGCACCAACCCTCATCGTGGTTGCAGATCCAGACATCGGGCGCTACCTCAACCACGAATTCCTTGGCTCCCGATTCCTTCTTCCACCAGAAAGCCAAGATGCGAGAATCGGTGTCATCCTCTCCTTCACGGTCTCCGGCCCGCACGGAATTCTTCTCCAGCTCAACTCCCGAAATAGGCTTCAGGCCTATCTGAGGCGGAGAAGCCAGATTGTTCCACACGTATCCAGATTTGTCGTCAACCTTCAAGGTGAGATAGATCATACCCTGCCCGGGATGAGCCGGTTCCTCATAGATGGATGCCTGGGCAGTGTAGGGAAGGGACTCTGTGGAGGTCTGGGTACAAACCAGGGCATGGAGTTCTTCTTTTGCGGGAAGTTTATCAGGCAAAATTTCGTCCATGCTTTTTTCGAGCGTCGGAATTGAACCGAAGACACGGAATGTGCGGGTCCACTCCTTCGGTGTCCCAGCATCTCCCTGTGCCAATTTAGCCTTAACAGTCGCTGTAAACTGCAGGTTCTCAGCCCCTTCATTTTGCGCCCACATCACTCCAACCGTATGAGGATAGACATCCTGTCCAGACCGTCTCTTTCCTGCCACAATCTTATCCTTCTGCAGTTCGATGCCTTGGGCCCCTTCAAAAAGGATCTCCGTCGGCACAGAATTGTCAAAAAAGGCTTTCCTGTTCTCATCAGGAGTGATTGTCAGATACATACGGCTCAGTCCGGTGGGCGTCACTTTGGGCGGAAGGGTTCCCGCTTTGAGAAGAACAGGGGCTTCTTTGCCGGAAACGTCTTTGATTTTCAGCGGAGACAAAGCCATCCATGGAACATTAGTTGCCGGAACCTCATCGCTGCCGGCAACAGAAACAGCCATTCGCGGTTGATTGGAAAGTTCCTTCCATTTCTCGTCAGAAATGCCGGACGGCCCCAGCCTTTCTTCCAGCAGTTGCTTTAGTTCCTCAGGTGTTGCCCAATCCCATGAGGCAAGAAGGATGCCATCCTTATCAATGACAAACTCCATATTTGGCATCCCGCCGAATGTCTTCTGCAGGGTGTTATCCATGTTGTCGATGATCCAGGGATCATCGAGCTGCAATTCCGCACTGGCCAGACGGGTGTATTCCTGGCGCATTTCAAGACTGTCGGGCTGGGTGAAACCATAAAATCCGGGGTGAGGTTCGCGGCTTAAAACATTATAAAATGAAACGCCGCGGGGACCGAAAGCTTTGCTTAGAGCCTCCTCACGGGAGGTCACGCGTCGCCAGGGCGGTCACGTGCAACCTCCCCACTGGATGACAAGAAGGGTGTCTTTGTACAGGTTGCTGAGAGGGATCCTGTTCAGGTTTTTGTCGTAGATCATGATGTCGGGAACTTTCTTGCCGATCTTCGGGGATCGTTCTTCCCAAGGAACGCGCTGTCTGCGCTGAAGTTTGCCTTCGAGAAAGGAACCGATCAGCAGAAGCAGAAACAGCGCAGAAAAAACGATGGAAATCTGTCCTTTTTTCATTTTCTCTTTCCTACTTGGTCTATTACATCGGCATTATAAAAAAGAAACGAATCAAAAACAAGGTTATCTTAGGATATTTTCGCTCAGCTCAGCATCTTCCTTTATCGAGCAGAGCGCATGGTTCCATACGACATCATGGATAAAGGCAGGGAAGAATCGATGGAGAAGCCACCAGAATATCTTCCTGAAGGCTCCCCTGCCCCTTTTATAATCGAAGGCCGTGTAAATGACAAGGCGATTATTTCCATCCTCGGTCGGTTTGATCTCGAATATGAGCTTTCCTCTGTCTACAAATTTCTCGCTTACCTCATAATAGAGGACTTCATCCGGCACCATCTGATCGAGCTTCATGTCCACCGAAATTGGCAAAAATTTTATCTTGTAGCGGATGATGGAGTTTATCTGGTTGGGCAGTCCGCTTTTTCGCATGATCTTCACAAAACGGAGCCTCATATATTTTCTTCTGTCATCTCCGAATTTCCCGAATTCATCGAAAATTTTTTTCTTCGATGCTTTCACCTTAATCGCATACATGCGTTCAAAATCAGGAGCTTCATCCAGGGTAATTCTCAGGGTGGAAGCGAGCGATCCCTTTATGTAGTCTCTTTTTTCCTTCAAGACGACAGTGGGATACCTCCCGTACTCTCCCCATTTCAAACCGAAAAGAAATTCGGTGAAAATATTTCGCACTGTCACAAGCAGGCCGCCAACCAGGACCGAGAACAGAGCCCGGACATTGAACATATCTCCCAAAATTTCCCTGTAATCTGCATGACCGCTGGCAATTTTCCACAGAACCTGTCCTAAGGGCCGTTTATTTTTATCCTTTATCTTCAGTTCCGTTGCGAATGTCTGATAAAGAATTCTGCTCAGGAATGGCGTGCTGAACGTGAGCCGAATCAGCCGAAATACTATCTTGCCAAACCGGTTATCATTGGACAGCCACCTGACGGTTTTTCCATATTCTTTGGTCAGGATTTTTTTATTTATGCCCTTCTCCATAAGAATGTGCGCAAGCTGGGACGCTGTTAAATAAGCAGAATACAATCCGTCTTTGTATAAGCGAGATCCAACGGCATCGCCGATGAGGGCCAGCTTTTCAGCATAGGGATTTTTGGCCACACTGACCGTCATTCTCGGCGAACATACACAGGCCACCGGATAATTTGAGATATCCGGAAGAATTCTCTCTAATTGAGGCAGTCTGACAATTTTTTTTATCGTTTTCAGGGCTTCCTTAGGGAGAGCCGCTCTGTCGACGAATCCTCCGATCGCTGAGACCGTGAGGTAATCTCCTTTGGGAACTAGCGCGATATGCTCCAAAGGCAATTCCTTTGACCCATATTCGATAAAATATACTTCGTTTTTCAGGTATTTATCGAGGGCTTCACGGGAGATTCTCAGTTCGAAAACAAGGGTTTTTCTCAACCTTGCCGGAACAAAATCTGGGTTTAATCTTTGTATCGAGTGGATGAGTGGGTTTTCTCCATAGCCCTTATTAATCCGGGTGTTGACTCCAATAGCAACGGCAACAAAAGAGGCCGGCATGGTGATTACTTCTTCTGATTTCAATTTGGTTCTCAATCCTGGAACGGAGGAATTCTGGCAGGTTATCTCCAGAACTTCTCCTTGGACAAGTCTCGCACCTTCCTCCACCGCTTTCCCGAGGAGGAAGGCATCCAGTCCTCGCTGTCTGTCTCTGAGCTTGGATGGCAATGATCCGCGGAATACAGAAAACATTTTCATATGATTCGGAACCTTGAGAGGGATATTTTTCCACATGCCATGGATCCATATCCTGTTAATCTCTCCCCGGACAGTTTCAGGAGGCACATGGATTCCATCCTGTTCCATTATGGTGCTCAGCCTTGGCGAAATACCTCCAGCTCCGAAGTTGCATCCCTTGCTCCACCAGTAATTCTCGGCGACTTTCCATGCGTTCTTTTTTTCAACGATAACAACATCGATCTCCCGGTTTAAACGGCGAGCCTCTCTTAGAAGGCCAATGGCAAAAAAAGACCCAGCCGGTCCTCCGCCAACGACAGCAAATCTCTCTCTGTCCTTTTTCAATTCAGCTAAATCTTTGATCGCCATTTGAAATTCTTCAGGCCTTTTTATCGGAACGCATCATACCTCAGTTCTTTGGGATATCAAACTCATGCCTATTATTCGTGCATATCTCCAAGAATTCAATAGCTGAGATTTTATTAATTGTTTCCGGAACGACTTGTTAGCCCAATTTTTGAATCCGCGTCAATATCTCCTTGATAAAAATCTCTATCCAAAGAATTAATAAATCCTTAATTCTTCATTGACTGTCCTGGCCACAACTCACCTCCAGTGGGAATAGAAAATGGGATTTCCCCCTCCTAGAAATTCCTTTCTCTATTAATTCTATTGAATCCATCAACACTACTATTTTTATGATTTTAATCTATTTTATCCCTTATTGTTTGTCAAGTGTAAGAGTTTCTTTTAACGGCTTTTGAATATTTTATAGCTGTTGGATATAACGGCCGCATAAACAATCCGGAAATAAAAAGAATTCTGACCTTTTTTGTATTTGATATTTTCCTCCCTGGAGTTCTTCTTGCAATAAATGGGTCTTTTTATAAGCCGGGACAGTTAGGGCCGGGAAAGGACTCCGGTCTCCTCTGAGGCCGCCGTCTCAAGAAGGCGTAAATCCTGATTATTTTAAGGTGGTGGAAGACATTTTCCTGTACCATTTTCGCTCTGGTGAGGAAAAACCGGAGAATTTGCCCGTGCCGTTGAGGAATTTCTCACCCGAAAATAAGGGGATTCGTAACCATTTGCCTATTTTCTTTCGTTATAATATCTGGAAGCCATTGCAGAATTATGGTTTAATGGAACAGGCTGGTTGGAAGAGAAATCATCCAATCTCAGTCCAATAAATGTACCTATAAGATTACAGAACATAAAACGATGAAGTGTCCCAAATGCCTGGCAGACAATCCTCCGGACAGCCGGTTTTGCCGAAAATGTGCAACTCCGCTTCCTGCCGAAAAAGAAACGGGCATTTCCCAGACAAAAACTCTTCAACTGCCTCCGGCAGAGCTCGAGAGGGGAACCACATTTGGCAAGAGATATGAAATTATCGAGGAACTGGGAAGGGGAGGCATGGGCCGTGTCTACAAAGTCTTTGACAAAAAAGTAAAAGAGGTGGTGGCCCTTAAATTCATCAGACCCGAGATCAGCACCGACGAAAATGCCATCGCACGGTTTAACAACGAGCTGCGCCTGGCCCGAAGGATATCCCACAGGCACGTGTGCCGGATGTATGACCTCGGTGAGGAAGGCCCCTCCACTTTTATCACCATGGAGTACGTTCCAGGGGAGGATCTGAAGAAGTTTATCAAACGATCGGGACAGTTGACAGTCAGAAAAGCCTCATCGATCGCCAGGCAGGTCTGTGAGGGACTGGCAGAGGCCCATCATCTGGGAGTGATTCATCGGGACCTCAAACCGCAGAATATCATGATTGATTCGGAAGGAAACACCCGAATCATGGATTTCGGGATCGCCCGGTTTCTCGAAGGCGAAGGGATGACAACTCAGGGTATTATGATCGGAACCCCGGATTATATGTCTCCTGAGCAGGCAGAATGGGAAGAGGTGGATGAACGCTCAGACATATATTCGCTGGGTGTTATTCTTTTTGAAATGGTCACGGGGAGGGTTCCATTCGAAGGGAAAACACCGTTGAGTGTCGCAATGAAGCACAAAAGCCAACCTCCCCCCGATCCAAGAAAATTCAATGCCCACGTGCCAGAGGATCTCACCCAGGTGATACACAAGTGTTTGGAAAAAGAAAAGAGCCTGCGATACCAAAGTGTTGGAGATCTTCGCAATGATCTAAAAATTTTCGAAGATGGGCTGTCCACAGCAAAAAAATTTGTCCCCAAGGAGAAATCCAGATCATTCAGAAAACAAACGGCCATCCTCAACAAAAAAAAATTCCTTATTCCTGTCCTGGTTGTACTGGCCATCACTATCGCTTTTTTCGTCAGACAAATTATCATTCAAAAGGAAACAGGGATAATATCTCAGAAAATCCCAGAGAAAAAAATGCCCGCAATTTCTTCGGCATTCGGACCGGGAAGTACAAATACGGCTTCCAAAGAGACATCGCCCAGCATTCGAGGATTGATACCTACAGATTTAGAAAAAGTCATCAATTCGTCAAGATTCAGCGGAGAGGTGCAATGGCTGCGCAGAGCATTCAGCATGTTGAGTCCAGAGGTTATAAAACATATAGATCAAGAGGATCTGGAAGGATTTGAGAATTTTCTGGTGACGATAAGGAACAAGTTGCCCGAGGAGGGTTCCTATAGAAATGCCATTGATCAGGTCAGGAATAAACTTCAAGAAGGAAAAAAATTCCAGGATGAAGGCAGGCAAGACGAGGCCGAAAAAAGCTATCAGGAAAGCCAATCCCAGATGAGATTGCTTTTGGAATCGGTCAGGCAGAAAGAACGGGCCGATCGAGCAAAAACTTCGATGGAACAGGCCCGACTATATGCCTCTCAAAGGCTTGGGCTAGAGCAGGACAATTTGCTGTACCGCACAGCTGATAAACAAATAAAGAATGCGGTGGATTCCTATGACGGGGGCGATTTTGCAGGAGCGAAGACGCTTTTTACTGTCTTGGAAAAGATCTTCACTTACAGCGTTCAGAACAGGGATGACCATGGGAGCATCGAAATCATGAAGAATTTTGTCGCAGGGCTTAGAACCGAGGTCAATATAGCCGGCATACCGGCCTCGGCTTCCTGGTTTTATGACCGCGGCCGGGAAGAAGAAGAATCAGCCAATCTGTTATCGGAGAAGAAGGATTTTGAGAATGCTGCAGAGGT
Organism: uncultured Eubacteriales bacterium; assembly: GCA_964580235.1. Classification (GTDB taxonomy): domain Bacteria; phylum Acidobacteriota; class Aminicenantia; order Aminicenantales; family Aminicenantaceae. Next base: position 9,567 of record CAZOJY010000074.1, read on the forward strand.
TTATATTCAGGCGGCTTTCCTTTATGAAAAAGTTAGAGAAAACGTGTCGGAAAATAAAATACCAAAAAGATGATAAAAATCGTGTGATGGCATCGGCAGTTTTCATGAATAATGCAGGCTAACTATGCAACTTTTAGCCTTTGCAGGAGGAGCAAGTAAAATGAGGAAAGCGTCCATCATTTTTTCCATATTCCTGTTTCTTGTGTTTCTATCCCCATCGCTGACACCGGCTGCAGGTGATTCTTCCGGAATTGCTGTAACCACCAGGGAAATCGGGGAAGGGGAAGTGGCACAAAACCTGGATACCTATCTCTGCCGGATTACACCGTTTGGATTCTCCGGGGCACTTCTTGTCGCCAAAGACGGCAAGGTTATCCTCAACAAGGGATACGGCATGGCCATCCGGTCAGAAAACGTGCCCAACACGGAAGATACGGTGTTCAGCACAGGTTCGATCACCAAACAGTTCACGGCTGCCGGAATCATGAAACTGGAAATGATGGGAAAGCTGAAGACCGAAGATTTGATCACCAAATACTTCGACGATGTTCCAGAGGACAAAAAGGCGATAACCCTCCATTACCTTTTGACGCACACATCAGGAGTTGTCGACGCCCTGGGCCCAGATTTCGTGACGGCCGAGCGAGACGAGACCGCAAGAAAAACTCTCGATGCTCCTCTTCGATTCAAACCCGGAGAGCAGTTTGGCTATTCCAATGCCGGCTACAGCATGCTGGCCGCCGTGATCGAAAAAGTCTCCGGGAAGAGCTATGAAGAATTCATGAATAAGAATATATTTTCTCCGGCAGGGATGAAATTTACTGGATACCGGATGCCTGAATGGGACAAAAAAGTAGTGGCCCACTGGTATGTCGGAGAAAAGGACAACGGAACACCTCTAGAAAAAAACTACCCGCAATGGCATCTCCTCGGAAACGGTGGAATTCTCTCGACCACAGAGGATATGTACAAATGGCACCAGGCCCTTCTCAAAGACAAGGTGCTTTCGGCCAGAGTTAAAAAAAAGATGTTCACACCTTTCCTGAACGAGTATGGATACGGTTGGGATGTGTTGAAAAGAGAGATGGGGACATTGATCCAGCACGATGGGGGCAGCACGCTGGGAAGTAGTTCTGAAATGAGACGGTACATCGATGCCAGAGTTGTCACGATCCTGTTTTGCAACCAGAGTTTCGGTCAGCAAACTCTGATGGAGGCAGTCAGAGACAAGATCGAGACGCTGGTATTCGGCGGACATGTGGATATACCTCCAAAAGTTGAGCCGACTAAATCTAAAAAACTGCAGGAGTATGAGGGAATCTACAAGCTCCTGAGCGGAGGACATCTCCGGGCCAAAAAAAATCAAGAAAGACTTCTCATCTCCGCCCGGGGGCAGGATGCCATTTCCATGCTTTTCAATCCTGAGGACCCGGATCCCGCTTATTTTAAAGAATTGAACACGCTTTCAACATCCGTTTTCGAGGCGGCCCTCAAAGGGAATTATAAACCCTTCGAGGAAGTTTTGATAAACAGAGACAGGCGCCTAAAGCCAGTCCGGGAACTGATTGAGATGAGGCTCCGCATGTACAAGCCGAGAACAGGCGGTATAAAAACCGTTGGTTCAAAAGGAACTCTGCCGACAACATTTAACGGCGAAAAGGCCGCCATGACTTATGTCGAGTTGAAAGGCGAAAAGGGGAGCATTTTTTTTGAACTCTATTGGCGGGATAAAAAAAATGTCGGCGTAGGCCCGACACCCGCGCCTGGAGAGATGATTCTTCCTTTCTTGCCTGTTTCAGAAACGGAATTTGTGGGCTACCGGATAGATTCTGCAGTCAGCGCCAAAATCAGATTCATGATGAATGATAAAGGGGCCGTTAAAGGCCTGACAATCCCGGCAAATAAGGATCTTATCGCGTTGAAGGAAAAGAATTAAGGTTTGATCTCGGCCTTATTTTCCTCTGATGACCATCTGATATTTGGCGTTTTTTTCGACCAAATCCCGGGAAAAATAGTCGGGGTGATATTTGTTTGCGATATAAAGCTGAGTCTGGTCGCAATAGTGGGGGCTGGCAGGGATGCCGGACGTGCCTGTCGGTATGATGGTCTGGGAATCATCCCAATTTTCCAAGGGAAAGATGTGACGATGGGAAGCTCCCCATGTGACGGTGAAAGGATCGTTAAAAAGATAGGAGTTGGGACAAACGGTATGATAACTTCCCCCTACCTCATAGGGACCGCTGTTGAGGCGGAACAGCCAGTCCAGAATTCTCACCCCTCCCAGGGGATGAGTGAGCGTGAGCTGGTGAATCCTCCCCCATTCCCATTTATCGGGATTCCCGCCCAGCTCATTCCGGAGAGTCCCGATGGTATCTTTAAAGCTCCTCTGCACAATATCCGCAAAGGTTTCCATTTTCTGGGGAGTGTTTACATCATCACTCCAAAGAGAATCTTCGGCCCTCATGATATTTTGAATGGCATATTCTCTGAGCAGACCAGAATCTAAAAAATCGTTATATAGCTCACTTCCCATCTCATCCGCCAGCATGTTCCTGGCAAAAATACACAAAAACGTCTCAAAAATCGAGGCCTCCGGACTTGTTTTTGTAAGGATCCCATCCCATGATGAGAGCATGACAGAGCCTTTTTTCTCCAGTTCGGTCATATTATCTGCCTTTTTCACTTCGGATAAAACGCTGTCTTTAATCGCTTCCACCAGCTTGGACTTTTGATCCGCATGCATCCTTTTGAAGTCATCAACCGAAAATCGTTCTTTTTCTGCGAGCATTTCCCTGATGCGATCTATTCGGGTCGGGGGGAAATACCAGCGGCTGATGTAGTAGGGATAATCATCCCCCGCTGTTTTGTTGTTTGCGCTCGAGACAACGCCGCTTGCCGGATTATAGCTGTGCGGCAGTTCATCGAAGGGCACGATTCCGGTCCAGTCAAACTCATCCGTATTGCCGGGTAAAATGGTGTTGGCATCTCCGCCTTTGCGGATCGGAACACCGGCACAACAGTACAGGCCGATATTCCCGTCAATATCTGCATAAACGGTGTTCTGGCTTACCGAGATAAACGTGCTCATTGCATCCTTAAAATCGTCCCAATTATTGGCCCGGTTGACAAGATAAGCGGACCGAAGTTCATTGGAATAATCATTTCCAATCCATCGCATGGAAATTGCCAAGTCATCCACATTATGAAACCGGGAAATGATTGGGCCGCGGTGGGTAAACCGAAGATCTTGCTCCACAGTCTGACCCCCCCGGACTTTAATCTTTTCCGTTTTCACCTCCATCTCTTTCCAAACTCCATTCAGTTCATATTGATTGGGATTATTAGGATTGATTTTCTCTAGATAAAAATCCGTGTTGTCCACCATCACATTGGTAAAGCCCCAGGCGATACGATTATTGTGGCCGGCTACGACAAAGGGCTGGCCGGGGAGAAGCACTCCTGACACATTCAATTTCCCTTCCACAACCTGGTGCATCTGGTACCATATCCCTGGGGCAAAAAGGTCCAGGTGCATATCATTGGCCAGTATCGGTTTTCCGTTCACGCTCCTTTTTCCTGAAACAGCCCAATTGTTGCTGCCGCTAAAAACACCAAGCCCGAGCTTCCGCAGGCAGCGGTTAGCTGCAAGAAGCGTAGATTCCAGGTCAAGATTCTCCACAGATATCCCAACCCCAGGGTAAACAACGGTTCTTTGAAGAGCCTTGCCCGGAAGAAGTTCTCTGGTTCTATCCTCTCCGCATGCTCTTCGGATCTTATCGAGAACGATTTCCTCATCCCATGATAATCTCAAATCCCATCCCATGTAACCGACAAGATTGATCGAATGCTCAGGTTTCCATTTTTCAGGCTCATACCGAAGGATGCTGAATTCGGGCGGCAACTTTTTGATATGGGAATCTATGTATTGATTCACGCCGTCCGCAAAGGCCAAGCAAGCATGAGTCATTGAATCCTGTGCGTGCCTCAGAATCAGCCGAGATTTTTCTGTCATCCTCAAGGATCGCATCAAGAGGTCTGCCTCCACCAGGTCCTCTCCAAAAATCTCGGAGAGGCGGCCGGTGCAGGCCCTTCGGAGAAGGTCCATCTGCCAGAGTCTATCCTGAGCCATGCAGTATCCAACAGCCCGGTAGAGATCGCTTTCATTTTTGGCGTATATATGGGGAATCCCGAAGGAATCCCTGTACACCAGAACGTCATCGGTGACGCCTGTGAGCTCCACGGCTGCATTAAAATCCGGAAGACCCCGGCGGGCAACCGATCGGATAAAAATGGCTCCTGTAATAAGAGCGGCAGCGATCAATATTATCAGGATGAGGCCCGCGGTCTTCAGTTTTTTCATGTCATTTCTTCCCTTTCTCTCGAAAATTCCCTGGAATATACATCCCTTCCCATCTTACGAACCGATTGCCAGATTATCAAATCAGGGCTCTATTGGCAATATATACTTCAGAAAATGCAACATTTTTGTTATTCTGGCAGTTAAATGATTATTAGGAGGTCGGAGTATGAATAAAGCTATGAGAGCAGTCGTTTTTATAGGGGTTTTGACGTTATTGACGGCGGGCCTATCATTTTCCCAAAAAATCGAGACAAAAGCCGGTGTTCGCCTTATCCATAACGAAAAGGAAGGAAAATGGGGAAAGAATCCCAAAGTTTCTCTGGAGTATGTCAAAAACATTGGCGACTTGGAATCAAATGATGAAAACGTGTTGTTTTATATGCCTTCAGATATCGCCGTTGATGAGGAAGGTAACGTGTATGTGTTAGATTCCGGCAATCATCGGATCCAGAAATTCGATCCACAGGGGAATTTCCTTGCCTCTTTCGGAAGGCGGGGACAAGGGCCAGGGGAATTTCAGTATCCCCAGTCCATCGATATCGATGCCAACGGATTTATGTATGTCTCCGATTCGGGGAATCAAAAATTACAGATATTAAAACCGGATGGGGCGCTCAAAAAAGAAATCAAAAAGACCGATGAAGCCCCAGGAATCATCCGTGTCCGCTCCGACCGGATGATCATGGGACAGGGGGCTTCTGTTTACAGCTTCGGAATGGCGAGAATGGAAGAAGAACAGGAATTGCCCAAATTGATAAAAATATTAGATAGGGATGCAAAAGTTCAAAAGGAGTTCGGAGATCAAAAAGACTACAAAGATATGCTGGTGAACAGGATAGGAAACCGCTACCACTTTGCTGTTGATAAAGAGAGCAACATCTACGTGTCCTTCGATTATCAAAACCGGATCGAGAAATATTCTCCGGAAGGAAAGCTGCTCTGGAGGGCAGACCGCAAACTCGGCTACGACGTGTCAACGCCCAAAGCCAAGGGCAATATGACCAGGAGCGGCGGCAATGTGTCCATCCGCATGCCGCAGATGAACAATGTCTCCAGCGGAATTGCCGTGGATCATAAAGGAAGAGTGTGGGTCGTCACCAACAGGAGACAGATCAAAGAGGAAGAAGAGGTCCAAACTTCCGTGATGGTCACCCAGACGGGGGCTCAGAGGTCGCAGAACTATTCTGTATCGGGAAATACCGATGTTCAAGAAACAGACATGTATCAGCTTGAAATATATGATCCTGAAGGCGTCCTGATGGGCCGAATCCCGCTCGACAAGTTTGCCGATGCTCTATACATCCATAATGACAGGGTTTATATCCTGGACCAAATGCGGGGGATGCAATTCTACGAATACAAAATCATCGAATGATTCAAATAAAAGATTTGAGGATGCGGCTGAGAGATGGGTGTTGAAGTTTCCGGATCGCCTTCAGCTCGATTTGTCTGATTCGCTCGCGCGTCACATGGAATCTCTCCCCAACTTCTTCGAGCGTGTGTTCCCGCCCATCCACCAAACCATACCTCATCTCTATTATTTTTGTCTCCCTTTCTGTCAGATTCCCTAATGCTTCTTTGATTTTCTGCTTGAGACTAACGTGAACCACAGTTTCAGGGGGAGAAGGAATTCCTCTATCCTCGATAAAATCCGAAATATGCCCCTCGCCGTTCTGGCCAACGCTCAATTCGATCGAGATGGGCTCCTGGGTAAATTTTATCAGATTTCTCACCTTATCGATGGGCATCCGGATGGTTTCAGCCAGCTCATCATTGGTCGGCTCTCTTCCCTTCATCTCGCCGATAACCTGAGCCGTTTTTCTGAGTTTATGGAGGGTCTCGGTCACATGCACGGGAATTCTAATCGTGCGGGCCTGATCGGCAATGGCTCGGGCGATGGACTGCCGGATCCACCATGTGGCATAGGTCGAAAATTTGTACCCTCTGCGGTACTCGTATTTCTCCACTGCCCTCATCAAACCAATATTTCCTTCTTGGATGAGATCAAGAAGGGGAACACCCCGGTTTTTGTATTTTTTGGCGATCGATACCACAAGCCTCAAATTGGCTGCCACCATCTCCTGTTTCGCTTGATCCCGTATTCTCATTCCCGCTTCCAACCGGGTGAGAATCTCTTCAACCTGATGCGGCCGGAGGCAAATCTCTTTCTGCATTGTGCTCAGTGTTCTCTTGACTTCCTTGAGCTTTATTTTAAGATCCTCTGTTCCAGCATTCCTATCATCTTTTTTTATCAGAAACTTCAGCTCCTGTCTTGTTTCGGCCAGTCCTCGAGCCGCCCGGAGTTTATCATGGATTTTACCAATGATTTTTTCCCTCTGGGATTCTCTGATCGTTAATCCATCGATGAGTTTTCTTATTTGAATGACTACCCGGCCCCTGGCAAACAGGTTCTTTTTGCCGGATGGAATGCAGTCCAGCGCTGCTTTCAGTTTTTTGATCTTACGAAGTTGATTTAACACATGCGCCTTTACTTTTTTCAGCATGGCTCCGGTTACCTGATCATCGGTGTATTCAAAAAGCGACCGGATCACTCTAGGATTCTCGTGGATCTTTACCTCAAGGCAAAGGACCTCTTTGATAATCAGCTGAGTCTGTGCTAAAGCATGGATGATTGTTTTTTGTCCCCTCTCGATTTTTCTTGCCAGGGCCAATTCGCCATCTCTGGACAACAACATGATGCTCCCCATATCTCTCAGATACTGCCGCACAGAGTCCGCATTCAGAAGAAAATTTTCCTCGCGCCTCTCATTATAAATTGCCATACTCTATTCCCCTATTAATCCTATCGACATACTATATACTACCGCAAAATCCATTTCGTTGCAATTTATTTAAAATAAAAATAAATTTTTTATTTGCGCCTACATTGAAGCGTTGGAGAAGCCGGCTAACCATCAAAATTTTCCGGATTTCCTAGCTGATCGTTTTTCTCAGGGTGAATTTTCTTACTTTATTTTTGTACGAAGGCTCCCACAGCCGAACAGATGCCCCGGATTTGGCTCCCTAGGTGCCAACGCCTATGGTCATTGTCGAAAGGATGCTCGAAATGGCAACGCTGACAGAATCCGACATCTTGTATGACCTCGGCTGCAAAAAAATATGGAATACGCGGTGTTGGAATCGATCTGGATCCGGAGCGGATCGAGGAGTCCAGGGCCTATGCCATACAGACCGGAGTAGAAGGCCTTGTCGAGTTTCGCCTCCAGGATGTCACGAAATCCAATGCCCTCCTGCGCCCGATCCTGGAAGAACAGTTAAAAGAGGGTGCAAGGGTGGTCTCTCATAATTACCACATGCCGGATTGGCAGTCGAGGGAAATAGGCTACACAGAAGTTACAACAGAGGATGGGGAGCGGCACACAATTTTTGTTTATCGAAAATAAGGACTTTCTGGGCGAAATCATTCCTGTCAACATTCAGACAAAATCCCAGCCGGTACTCCGAAATAGCTCGTCGATATTTTGGCGGGAAAAGGCGACTGCGTGTCTGTTGCCAGAATGAACTGCACGGACGCAATCAGGTTGCCTTTTTTGATTTCACCGGCGTCCACCATGCTGAGATCGATAAACGAAGCGCAGCTTCCTGTGTGAAGCTAAATCACTGCGGGCTGGTTTTTGATCCGGCCAAACACATAGATCAGATCCGACTTGGCTCGCGGAGGCTTCCAGCAGAGGAACTCTTGCCCTAGAAAAATTCTTTATTGCTCTATATACAAAAGGTCTTTCCGGAATCCCGATTTTCTTTTCCTTATAATCGATGGTTCTCCTCTTGTCCTTGAAATATTTCAGCCCCAACAAACCGTTGAATTTCAAGGTCGAAAAGATGCGCCAGTCAGTAAACGATGTGTCCACCGGGGCATATTTTTTCCCCATAAATCATCATCCTAAGTGTCTGTTACAGCTTGCATAAAGCATAAGCAATGTATGTTCAATGAGTTACCACGGCCAAGCAACATCAATCCATCAAGTGTATCAAGTGAAAAATGGTTCTCTTCCATTTTGTGTGGGCTTGACTTTCACGGCTATCTAAGCCATCAGGTATGTCCTCCACTCTAATGAGGATCTTTGACGCCATTCCCTCACCGCCCTTCTCGGCGGCTCTGAACTGCGCACGTTAACTCCTTGCCTTTACA
>CAZOJY010000075.1:0-17723 GCA_964580235.1 uncultured Eubacteriales bacterium
TCTTCTTCTTTTATCTCATTTGTCCGAACCCACAAGTTGCTTTCATCATCAACATGCATCCTTGAAATTACGTTTTTAAATTTCGGCATCTTCATATTTTTTACCGCTTTCTTAATCGCGATACTTCCTCCGCTATAATCATATCTTGCCCTGTACGCCTCAGCATCTTTGTTTGTAAATGGGACCGGTTTATATGGACGATCGATTTTTCTAATTAGTCTTCCTGAGCTATCGTAAGCCTCAAGGATATATTTATTATTTAAGCAGTGGTAGAACAAATCTTTAGCTTTGTCTCCGGCAAATATAGAGCGATGAGCAACTGGTAGGCTCGTATAGTGTGTGCCCCCTCCGTCCCGAATGATAAGAGGTTCCGGCAACTTAAATTCGCCATAGGATCGAATTTCATTTCCATCAAAATCGATTTCTTTTACATATAAAAACCCGAATTGTCTGGTCCCCGAATAGGCTCTTTCACCTAAGATATATGATGAGTTTCTTATCAGAATAAACTTAAAATAATCCTTTTTCCACTTAAAGCTTCTTAAAAATTTACCTGATGAATCAAAAAAGCTTGTCCTTTTTGTTGTCCTATCGGTAACTACGAGTTTTCTATCCTTGGTAAAGGCTAAAGATGTCATCGTCTGAAACTCACCTGGACCGCTGCCTTTTGCTCCGATCGTCTTGACTAACTTCCCTTCGGGATTAAAAACCTTTATTACTTGATCCTGTTGTTCACTGACATAAATATTTTCGTTGTGATCAACAGCGAACCATAAAGGTTTATAAAGAAGGATATTTTCTTCCTCACCTTCTCCACCTATAGATAAATCTTCTACAAAAATAACAGCTTTATCTGGATAAATTGGAGTCTCAGTATTATGGATACATTCCACGCCATCTACCTCTTCTATTTTTCCTTCCCATTTTGCATCCTGACTTAAAGCATGGATTTGAACAATAGAAAGAATTATGAAGATTATGGAAAGAGACAGAACTTTTAATTTCATATTTCACCCCAACGCATTGGATTATACCCTTCCATTAGTTTAAGATGCCAAGTAACTGGTGTCAATTCACAGACTCTACTCACATGGATAAGTTATGTTATATGGGCCAACTATCTCAACAAAAAAATCCATGATGGGAACCAAAAGATAGGAACTCTCTCCAGCCGGGAGAAGGGAGTCGTGGGTATTGTGGGATGGTTTTGACTTTTAATTTTATCCTATGATATATCTTTCTGGGGGAGAGATAAGTGTCAGAATGGTGTGTCAAACTTGAAGGACATAAGTTTGATTTAGAAGACCTTCCTACATGGTTTTCTTCACCTGATTTGAAAGTTATTGAAGAAAATGGTGAATATTACTTAAAGTCTAGAGAATTCAATTCTTTTCCTGAAGCATCTGTAGTACGGGAACGAGCAAAGGAAATATTACAGGATATTAATGGAGCTGCTAAGGTACATTCTTCAGAATTTCAACCAATTAGCATAGGTTCCATAATGAGAATAGATGAAAATGGACGCCATCATTATTATCAAGAGTTTACAGAAACGATTAAATTGAGAGATAAAACCTACGTTGAAATTACTAAGTCTTGCTCAGTTGAGGAGGAGCAAGAGACTAGAGAAATAATACCTGTTGAATCTTGGGTGACAAAAGCAAAACAAGATAGAAATGTAAAGAAGATTCTCAGATTTTGGTCTACAGAAGAAACAACATGGTTTTTCCTATACAATATTCTAGACGCTATCGAGGAAGACATTGGCTGTAAAGTACATGAGAAAGGCTGGGCAGCAGATAATCAAGTTAACCAATTTACACACACAGCAAACTGTTATGCCGCTTTAGGATTGGATTCTCGTCATGGACGTGATTTCAAGCCACCTGATAGACCAATGGAATTTTCTGAAGCACAAAATCTTATTAGAAATATAACCTGTAGTTGGCTTTGTGAAAAAGTAGGCTCTTTATCCGAAAATAAGTAAGCTCTGAAGAGAGTGGAAGCCCCAGACCCTTAAGCCCTGGCTTCTTAAAAAATGGGGGATAGATGACTGATAATTTAAACCAGCTTATTAAGACTAGTCATGAGATGATAGAAATTGCTAAAGGTATGATTCAATCTTGTCATTTAAAAAAGAATAAAGTCTATTCTGAGTCAAGGTTTGTTGTTGCTTTCTTTCTAAGAAGGCCTTTAGAAATGTTCGAATCTTTTCTCATTCTAGTCAAAGAAAATAGAATAATTGATAGTGCAGTATTACTCAGAAGCCTTATGGATATGGGAATAAATTTGGGATATATTTTTGCAAAGGATATTGAAGAAAAGGAGAAAGAAATTAGAGCATCTAAATACATGATAGAAGGAAATTATCATCAATTAAATTTGACAGAATCCAACATTGAGGAAGTAAAAAAATTCAACAAAAAAATAGAAGCAAGAAGGGACGATTTAAAAGAACAAATTAACTTTATAAAAAAGGAAATGAAGAAAAAGTTCCGAGTTAGAAAATGGAAGAGGCTACCTTCACTAAAACAAAGAGCAGAAATGTCAAAATATGAAATTCTAAATAGGGCCTACAATCAATCATACATAGACCTCTCAAGTATTGAACACCATAATATTTTATTTGGACAAGAATATGTGGATAGTGAAAATTGTGAACCATTTAAAGAAATCAACCATCTCAAACATTTTCCTCAGTTTAAACCATCTATAAGTCTTTTCCTTTTTAGAGCAATTTTCATAGAAATTCTGAGTGCCTTTAATGACGCATTTCAGTTGAAATGGGGAGAAAGAATATCTGAAATTGAGAAAATTCATGAAGGAGAGTATGCTCTATTAAAAGAATAAATTGTGGTATTAGAATGAGGCCCATGGAGGCCAGAAACCTTTTATTATTAAAAATAAAAAGTTCCGACCTCCCTGATGTTGAAAAAGAAAGCTCTTCGCTGGAAAATCGCCTCACTTAATTAAAGCTTCATAAATCTGGAAATTCTCATCCTATCAGTGGAATCCTGGCAATAATCTACTGGCTCTACGCGTTGAGATGGTCGAGAAACAATGAGCAACTACCAAGCTATACATTGGTATTCATACCATTCAACGGGTCGCAAAACGCATTAGAATTTAATCCCATCAAAATTACGGGTTGATGAAAAGTTTGATATCGAATATAATAATTATGGAATATAAAAGAGCAGTAGTAACCAAGCAGATCGAAAGATCATTGAAAGGTTCAGAAAGGCTCGTAAGCATTCCGATAGCTTGCGAGCCTTTTTCATTTTAGGAGATATGAATTGGCCAATTTCAATTCTTCAGGGGACAGGAAAGTGGTTCCCTCCTTCACTGCCTCACCTGCCCCCACCACCTTCAAAGGCGATGAGTGAATGGCGTTAAAGATCCTCACTAGAGCGGAGGATATGCCTGATGGTAATGTATCTCCTTTTTTCTAACTTGATAGCGAATAATCGTCATGTATTTGGAAGAATCAGGGCCTGATTCGGGTCCTCTGAGGTATTCTTCCTCATGAGGGCCTGCGATTTCATAACCTTGAGCCGCTGTGAAAGCAAAGAGCCTTTCGATCGTTGGCGTTTCCTCACTATAGGGGCCGACATGAAGAATTTCGGCGACCTCTCCGTATTCCCAATAGTCGATCTTTACGCCTTCCACTCCGGCTGGCAGTGAATCCACGGAATCCGGTAGAGATAGAGCGTATAGGCCCACCCATTCATTCCGTGGGTCAGAAGGTGGATTCAACCAACGGGCGCGAGGAGGCACTATCTTGGCACCCGGCAATTTGGAAAAAGTGCTATACAGTGTCGGAAAAGCCTCTCCAGCGGTGACATTTGGATCGCCTTTTTTTTTAATAACAAGCATTTTCTGCTTATCTGGCATCGTTCTGATTCGTGGATCTTTGAGTTTTTCATATTGGCTGAGATCCTGATACTGTGCCCAAATAACAGAGGCAGTGAATATTAATAAGACTAACATAAGGAAAATTGGTGATTTTTTACACATTTTTGCAGCTCCTTATTATTCAGTACATTTCTAGATTCCTGATGACTTGATCCCAAAATGAGCGTACCACGAACTCATGAATCAGGTCAACGGATGTATTGTAATATGTATGCTTACGGCTACAGGGACCTTCGCACTGCCGCAAGAAATCTCGGTTCCGTCAAGGATAATCCTATCGCTTGTGCCGGTTGTTTCTTTTGTATCGTGAAATGTCCGATAGGATTCGATATCAAAGACAGGGCCCTAGATATCATACGGTTAATAGACTTTCCGCCGGAATTTCTTGCATAAATTAAAGACATCATAACTGGGCAATAAATATAATCAATACGAAACCTTTCAAACCTTTTCCTCGTCTTTATTAGTGAATTGAAAAATTAATGAAGGGATGAAGTGAATTACTGTGATAAAAAACTGCCTAAAAGTTGCCATAAGAACCATCATCAAACATAAGGGTTTTTCTACCATCAATATTGTTGGTCTTGCCATAGGAATAGCCTGCAGTGTACTCATCTGGATTTTTGTGGCCCATGAATTAAGTTATGACAAATTTCATGAAAAGGCGGCCAGGATCTACAGAATTGCTGTCAGGGCTTCGGTCGGTGATACAAAAATAAGACAAACTTATTCATCATCTGCAACATTCAAGAAACTTCTCGAAGATTTCCCCGAAATCGAAACCGGGGTTAAATTTTTGAAATTGGGAAAAACACCTATTGTTTTAGACGAAAAAACTTATTATGAATCGCAATTTTATGCCGTCGATGCTCCATTCTTCGATGTTTTTAGCATTTCTTTAATTCAGGGCAACCCAAAAACAGTTTTGGTTGAACCAAATACTATGGTCATTTCCAAGGATACAGCCCTCAAATATTTCGGAAGTATAAACGCTGTAGGCAAAATCCTCAGGGCCAATTTTTTATACGGCCCAGGCAGTATTGACTTTGAAATCACTGGCATATCAGAGAATGTTCCTGACAACTCTCATTTCCACTATGACCTATTAGCGTCTTCATCGACGTTCCCAACATATATCAATGATCCCGGCTGGACATCCAATAGCTTTATTACGTATGTTGTTTTGAAAGAGGGTACAAGAAGCGAATGGTTTAACGAACAATTGAAGGAATTTACCAGGAGATACATGGGAGGAGAAAAATTTGACGCATGGGTGGCTAAAGGAAATTTTTGGGAATATTTTTTACAGCCCATCACCCAAATACATTTAACTTCAGACCTGAATGGTGAATTCGAAGCCAATGGGAACCAAACTTACGTGTATATCTTTTCCGTGATTAGCATAATCATATTGCTCATCGCCTGTATCAATTTCATGAATCTTTCCACAGCAAAATCGTCATTGAGGGCTAAAGAAGTCGGGATGAGAAAAGTTGTCGGTTCGGGACGAGGCAGGCTGGTTGTCCAATTCTTGAGTGAATCCGTTTTATTGAGCTACATCGGGCTTGCCATAGGAATCGGGATCGTCATGGTCCTTTTGCCGTTATACCAAAACCTGATCGGCAGACATCTCGAACTGCATTTTTTCGATAATTTTGTCGTTATCCCTTCATTGCTGACGCTTGGACTCGTTGTGGGGATTATTTCAGGCTCATACCCGGCTTTTTTCCTTTCCTCTTTCAAACCCATTAAAGCGCTCAAAGGAAATAAAGCGAGCGTCAAGAGCGGCTCATGGATGAGAAATATTCTAGTCATATTTCAGTTTGCAATTTCTATATTTTTGATAATCGGCACATTGAGCGTCCATAAACAAATGAAATTTTTTCAGAATAAAAAATTGGGATTCGATAAAGAACACGTCTTGGTCATCCAAAATCCTGGGGCTTTGGGTAACAACCTTGCTCCTTTCAAAGAGGATTTGCGCAAACACAGCGGTATTATAAACGTATCGGGCTCTAATACCTTGCCGGGCAGAAGTTTCAGCAATATTGGATTCGGTGCTGAAGGTATTGATGAAACTTTCGCTTTAAACCTTTGCGTTTGTGATTATGATTTTCTCGATACTTTGAAACTGGAAATGGTCAAGGGAAGGTTCTTCTCGAGGGATTTCGGTTCCGACGCCGATGCGGTTGTGATCAACGAAAAAACCGCCGCCTTACTGGGTTGGGATGATCCGATAGGCAAGAGAATCAATAACTGGGCTGAAAACAGAGGCAATTTCACCATTATTGGAGTCATCAAAGATTATCATTATGAATCACTCCACCAGGAGATCAGGCCTCAAGCCCTGTTCCTTTCCGGCGGCTACTACAAAAATGATGAGAGTTACATATCCGTGCGTCTCAACACCGCAAATATATCTGGAACGATGGGATACATTAAAAACGCATGGAAGAATTTCGCTTCTAATAAACCCTATGAATATTCATTCCTGGATGAAGACTATGATCGCTTATACATAAACGAGAATCAGACAAGGAAATTATTCTCGATATTTTCTATCCTGGCCATTTTCATTGCTTGTTTGGGTTTGTTCGGCCTGGCATCGTTTATTGCCGACCGAAAAACTAAAGAGATCGGCATCCGGAAAGTTTTGGGGGCCTCGGTTCCTGGAATTGTCAAAATTCTGAACACAAGTTTCGTCAAATGGGTATTGACCGCAAACCTTATCGCATGGCCCGTTGCATGGTATGGGATGAACAGATGGCTGCAAAATTTTGCCTACCACATCGATCTAAGCTGGTGGATGTTCCTACTGGCCGCTGTATTGGCTTTGTTCATCGCACTCGTGACCGTGAGCTTCCAGACAATCAAAGCCGCCCTGAAGAATCCGATTGATTCACTGCGGTATGAGTGAAGCACGCCAGCCGACATTCAGCTGTTGGGATAGATTCCGAACCAAGTTCTGGTGTTCAGGAAGTCCTGCGATATTGATGTTTTCATCCGGATCCACCTGGTTATCGTACAGTTTCACACCGACTTGATCTCCAGCGTTGATTATTTGATCGATAAAGGCATCGCCGATCCCGATCGCTTTGGGATCGGAGGCTGGTCGTACGGCGGATACATGGCAGCCTGGGCGGTGACTCAGACAAGTCGCTTCAAAGCGGCAGTTGCCGGGGCTCCAATGACGGACCTGGCCAGCGAGTATGGGACAGAGCTGGCGCTAATCAACGCCTACGACACCTGGTATTTGGGAAACCCCAACCCTGCTCCTCACGGGAGAAAATGATGTGACAGACCCTATCGGCCAGTGCCAGCAATTCTATCGCGGATTGAGACGCTGCGGGGTGGAAACGGAATCCGTGAAGAAAAACATCAAACCGATCTCCTGAACCGGGTCATCGCCTGGTTCGAGAAATATGTAAAAACCATTGAACAAAACAAATAAGATGTTTTATGATGAGGAAAATGTATGTGATCGAAACACGAAACCTGACAAAATTTTATGGAAAATCCAGGGGGATCATCGATCTCAATTTAAAGATCGAGCCTGGTGAAATTTTCGGATTCATCGGGCCGAACGGCGCGGGCAAATCCACCACTATCCGAACGCTTCTCGGATTGATTTTTCCTACTTCCGGAAGCGGCAGAATTTTCGGCCTGGACATCGTCAAAGATTCAAAAGAGATCAAAAAACAAATCGGCTTCATGCCCTCGGAAGTCCAGTATTATGAAAAGATGGATGCGCATGAGCTTCTCAGGTTTTCCGCTAATTTTTATGAAACAGACTGCGAATCCAGGATAGTTGAGTTGGCCGGCACTTTCGATCTGGATCTTAACAGGAGAATCATCGACCTTTCCCATGGAAATCAGAAAAAGATCTCTATTCTGCAGAGCCTCATCCATAAACCTGCATTGATGATCCTGGATGAGCCCACCAGCGGTCTTGATCCTCTGATGCAGGCAAAATTTTTCGACATTCTGAAAAAGGAAAACAGCCAGGGCACAACCATTTTTTTTTCCTCTCATACTCTGAGCGAAGTCCAAAAAATGTGCCGGAGAGTCGGAATAATCAAGGAGGGGAAAATTATTGCCGTGGAAGATATTGAATCTCTCAGGAAGAAACAACTCCGTAAAATACAAATCGAATTTTCTCACCCCGCAAAGATTGATGATATCAATTGCCCTGGCATGATCGCCCCAAAGGCAGAAGACAACAATCTTCTTTTCATGTATTCAGGAACAATGAAAGATTTTATCGATACTATAGCCGGAAAAAAAATCAAAGATTTGATCATCGAAGAGCCAACCCTAGAGGAAATCTTCATGCATTATTATTCAGAGGAAAATGATAAACACTAACCTATATTTGACAGAGCTGAAACGATACCGCAATTCCTTCATTGGTTGGAGTATTTCCATCAGTGTTTTGATCCTTTCAGGTATGGCCTTTTATCCTGTTTTGACGCAAGGAGATGTGCTCAAACAAATGACAGCGTTCTTTGAGAATCCCTTCATGAAAAATATGATGACGGCCTTTGGCGGCAGCTTGGATATGCTGACCAATGTCTTGGGATTTTACTCCACCCGGAATGCGATGTTTATCATGCTCCTTGGGAGTTTTTTTTCTATACTCCTTGCCGGCAAAATCCTAGCTCGGGAAGAACAGGAAAAAACCGCAGAATTTCTTCTCTCTAAACCGGTTACGAGGCTAGAAGTTGCCCGGAGTAAATTGGCGGTTTATCTCAATTATTTGCTTCTTTTGAACATCGTCATCTTGATCATTGGATTCATAAGCTTGGAAATATTCAAAGGAAACTCCCAATACAGCTTGAAGGCTTTTTTCATCAATTGGTTCTATTCCTTGTTGCTTATGCTGACATTTGGTGCTATCGGTCTTTTTCTTTCCCTGTTGATAAAAAGAGGACGTCCGATCACAAACCTATCAATCGGCATTATTGTCGGGGCATACTTCATCGACGTTTTATCTAGAGCGACTCCGTCTGCCGACAAACTCGGTTACCTGAGCCCTTTTAAGTTTATCGACGCGGAAGTTCTTCGCCCCGACTATGCTCTTGTCGGTTGGCGGGTGATGTATTTTTTGGGAATATCCCTTGTGCTTTTTTTGCTAACCTTTATCTTGTACAAAAAAAAGGACATCCTCGTATAGCTGACAGCACTTCCCTTCCCAAGTTTTTTTGATCCTTGATCCGAAGATTATTTACCGATAAAACGGTTGATGAACTCGAAGGTGCGGTTGTAGGCCTCCATCCGGTTTTTGTACAGGAGGAATTCGTGAGGCTCGTCCGGAGCGATCATGAGTTCGATGTGCACATCCCCTTTCGCCCGCAGCTTTTGTACGAGGTCTGTGGTCTGCTGGAACGGAACATTTCGGTCGTCATCTCCGTGGATGAACAGAACAGGCGACGTCCATGTCTTGATGCTTCCCACCGGGGAAGATTCACGGGCTATTTTGCGCTGTTCTTCAGGAAAATTTCTCCCACGCAGCTGGGACCAGTCATGGACACCGGCCATATCGACACCCACCTTGAAAATGTCTGAATTTCGGGCCAAAGCCATGGCCGTCATCAGGCCGCCGTAGGAGAGTCCCCATTTGCCTATGCGTTCCGGATCGACTTCGGCCCGGCTCTGCAGATACTTGGCCCCGGCCAGTACATCCTGGTATTCGGCTGCACCCCGCATGCCGGTTTTGGATGCGTTCCGGAAGGATCTTCCGTAGCCTATGCCGCTGCGGTAGTTTATGGAAATAACCACATATCCGTTGTTGGCAAAATATTGATTGATGCCGTAAGCCTCGGAATAGAACTCCATGTAATGCCAGCCCAAGAGCATCTGGCGGATGGGGCCGCCATGTGTATAAACTACACCGGGACGCTTATCTCCTGGTTTGGCATCTTTGGGAAAAAACAGCTGACAGGGAATTTCCAGCCCGTCAGGGGCTTTAACAATAACAAGCTCCGGGACAACCAGTTCATCCATAGGAAATTCTAAGGGAAGAGTTTCCGGTGCAATCATTTCAATCCTTCCGCCGCTGGACGGAATAGTGGCGATAGAGGTGGGATGAACGGCTGTGGAATAAAGAAAAGCCACATTTTTTCCTGATGCCAGAGCGACGGGATATGTTCCGATCGTGGCGCCTTCGGTCAGCTGAATGGGATTGCTGCTGCCGTCTGTGGGAACTTTCCATATGTGTCGTCCATGGATATCGGCCAGATTGCTGCTGAAGAACACGGTGACTCCGTCATTGGAAAGACCCAGGTGTTCTACAAAGCCCTCTCCCGGCGTGAGGTCCACAGGATCTCCTCCGGAAAGAGGCATGGAAAACACATGCTTCCAATTGTCGTGTTCAGCCGTAAAAAGGATGCGATCGTTTGCTGTCACCTGAAAATTGCGGAGGGAATAAAATCGAGGTTCATCTTTTGGAAATTGCCAGATCTCCTTTGCTGTACCTGTTTCTGCATCGGCCAACCATAAAGCGACGTTGGTAACTGGTCCGCGGCCCCGGAATCCTCTGAAAGCAGCCGCCCCGTACTGAAGCCCCGGTCTTCTCTGGAACACGATTTTTGTCCCGTCTGCCGACCATGAAGGATTGCTGTCTCGGTCCACACTGGGAACGATCCATGTGATTTTTCTTTTTATTGTGTCGAACACTCCGATAAAACTGTGATCGTTCCTCCGGGTGACAAAGGCGATCCGCATGCTGTCTGGAGACCATTGCGGAGAGCCGTTCTGGCCGGCTGCTTTAAATAGAAGCTCAGGTTTGGGAACATTCTTGGGATCGACCGGAGGAGTCAAAGGAGCACTGTAGATCAATCCTTCCTTCATGACTAAGAGCCATTGGCCGTCAGGAGAAATGACAGGTCCCCGGCCTGCAGCAACCCTCCAGAGCTGACCCGTATCTGTCTTGACCGCCCATATGGCCTGCTCCATACCGTCCGGATCACTCCGTGGATTGGTGACCCAGCCTTCGCTGTTAGGCCGGCCGCCTTTGACGAACACTACCGTTTTCCCATCGTCTGTAATGGAGACATCGGGGATCTCAAAGACTTCATCCTGGGCAAATCCAGTCAGGTTAACAGGCTTGAAATCGGGGGCCGCCGCTGTCCAAACATTCCGCGCCCCTTTCTCATTAAAAACCCAGGCAATACGGTCAGCCTTTCTAGCTGATATCAAGCTCCAGGGATAAGGCGAACTCAGGACCTGCTCCAGCGTAAACGTTCCTTTGGCAGAAGCCTGTCCTGGCAGGCCAAAAACAATCACAAAACAAACACACAGAGCTAATAATTTTTGTAATTTCATTTCCCCTCCTCAATATTGAAATATTTTTTAAGTTGGCCCATTAAAGATCAATTCCTCGCTTACTTTTTTCTTACTATTTCCTTGACCAGAGGGGTGGATTTGAGAAGCTTATAAACGGGATAGACCTGTTGGCCCCGACCCCACTGGGGAACGAGAAGACGGTCAAAAAAATTCCAGACCAGAAATCCATCATCACTTTCGGGCTCCAGGAGATAGGCAGCCACTTTGCCTAAAGGCTGGGCCATCGGAATGAATAAGGTTCCCTCTGGAAACTCCTTTTCCACTTTGGAATATTCCCCTTTGATACTGTTCAGGCGGTGCCCCTGATAAGGCCGCTCCTGCCCCTTGAGTTCTGTAACCTTGAAAGATTCGACTGTTAATTTCACGGACTGTGTGAGTTTTTCCACGGTGATTCCGTGCTGAAGAAGCTTGGCTTCGACTTCTGGGACAGGAACAGGAATAAGGTATCCGAAGGGTAGCTTGACCGATCTTTTGGCGAAAAATTCTGCAAAAAAAGGCATCGTGTAAGTTTGCGTTTTTTCTGTCCTGCGGATACGCCTCCTCCCGCTATCGGTCTGGTATGACTCCATCACGTATCCGTGGATGGTGATCTTGTCCTTGATTGGCCGGACATCGTATTCCACGCCGAATTGATCGTCAGCAGTCGGAGTCAGACCGCTCTGTATCGTCCGTTTATCCGCTTCCTGGATCAGCCTCACGATCTCCTCCTTGTGATCGTGGCAGTACTCCAGGAGTGCATGAAAGAGATGATATGCGCCCGTGACGCGTGCCTTGAAATCCGCATACGGGTAGTTCTCATTCAGAATGCCCAGGCGGTTTCTCAGGCCGAAATAATTGCTGAGATAGCGCGGTTGGGGGCCGAGCGGTTTCCATCCTTTTTCCGGTTCGCGAAAATCCATGAAATCGCCGTGTGGAATGCACAGGGTGTTGTATTTTTCCTTCAGAATTGTGTTGATTGCGGGGCGGACGCTGTCGCTCATGTACCGGATCAAAGACGTGTCTCCGTTGGGATTCAAGGCCCACACCCAGGTGACGACCTCCTCATGATAGGATCCGTTATGCGTGTGGCTGTCAAGAAGGACGGCCGGGTCCCATCGCAGCATGACGTTTTTCACCAACCCTGAAACCTCCGGGCTTTCCAGCTTCATGCCATCCCTGTTCAGATCCAGGTTCAAGCCGTTGTAACGCACTCCGACTCCTTGTTCTGGGCCGACTTGATTCTGCCGGTTATTCGGACTGATCTTCTCGTTTCCATCGGGATTGAAGATTGGCGCAATGAGCACGATGACTTCATCCAGATAAGGAGCATTGTCGCTCAATGCCAGATCCCTGGCCAGCATTAATGCGGCCTCTTTGCCCTCCACTTCACCGGCATGGATGTTGGCCTGGATATACACAATTATCCGGTCGTCGTATGCAAGATCCTGCGGAGTGAATGGAACAGGATTTCCGATCACAAGAAGCGGGATCTTGCGGCCTTCGGCACTCACCCCCATTGTCTCCATTCGAAGCCTAAGACTCTGTTTCTGAAGTTTTTGAATAAAATCCACAACATCCGCATACTTAGAAGTGGCCGTGTATCCACTCGCTTCTGCTTTTGTGAGCGGTTTTTCCTGTTGACTCGAAAAAACAAAAAATGAAGTCACAACCAGCAGGCAAAAACTCATTAAACTCACAGTACATATTCTTTTCATGATTTGACCCCTAAAAAATATCAATCTCCATAGGATAAAGTCTAAATCTAATTGATAATCCGGGTCAAATGAAATTTTTATTTTAGACATGGAATCTTTGTAAAGGACAGAGGCAAGCCGGATAAGCATGCGCCAAATTGCAGAAATCGGTGATGGGTTCATTTTAGGGTTCACGGAAGTCCTCAGAGATGATATATTTGGAGTTATAATGAGTGAACAGAAAGAGATATTCCATGGACATTCCAGTTGAAGATTGGTACAGGGCCATTTTCTACCGTCGTTCGCGCCGCAAATACAAGCAAAGCACACTGCCGGAGGATAAATTAGAACGTCTTTCCTCTGTCTGCCAAAACTTCCATCCTTTTCCCGAGGCCAGAGCTGTTTTAGTAGAGGAGCCTGGAGATCGGGTTTATCGGGGATTCATCGGTTCTTATGGAAAAATCGAAGATGCGCCTGGGTATATCGCTTTCATCGGAAACATGAAATCACAGCGAGTCCAAGAAGCGGTGGGATACACTGGCGAAGGAATCATATTAGAGGCCACAGCCATGGGATTAGGCACATGCTGGGTGGGTGGCTTTTTCCGCCCTGAGTTCGTTGCTCATCAAATCCCGATCGGAAAAAATGAGCGTGTTCTAGCCATCACGCCCATCGGATTTCCCCTGGATTCTTTTTCTTTCCAAGAAAAACTCATGATCGGATTCGGTCGATTGCACAAGAGAAAACCCCTCAGCAAATTGGTGATTGGAACGCTAAAGCAGAATTGGATGAAAACAGCTCTTGAAGCGGCCCGGCTGGCCCCCTCCGCAGTTAACCGGCAGCCGTGGCGGTTTGAGATCGGCGACAACACTATTTCTATCAATGTGGATAAAACCCAAGATACTTATAAGATCGCCCGTCGTTTGGACTGTGGGATTGCTATGCTTCATCTGGAGCTTGGGGCCCGGTATGCCAGCATCCTTGGCGGCTGGACATTTCCGCCTGACAGCCTCGCCTGCTTCACAGCGGAACCTGTCTTGTAGCAAAGGACGCATAAAAAGACCTCAACTTTAGCGGATCATCGTGTTGAACAGAAGCTTGAATGTGCCGTTGGTTTGACACCGGTTCTGGGTCCGGAATCCGATCAGAACCAGCCGGCCTCTGCCGTATTTGGCATTGACCATGGCAGGCATTTTGGTCAGGTGGTCTTCCCCGATAAGCCAGCCGCTCTGCAAAATATCTTTATCCTGATACCGGACAACTGTCTCGTACCGTTCACTGTTCTGGCTTGACGTGATGGCAAAAGCCTCACTGGAATAAAAAACCACATATCCCTCAGCAGGCATCCCGTAGGCCAAAGGATGGGAATTCTCGAACTTCACTCTGAGGGTAGAACCGGGACAAAAGAATTCCTTAGAATCGAGGTTCTCGACTATATTGCGGACACCCAGACCGAATTTCTCTATCGCAAAGCTGCTGGCCTCTCCGAGGGTGACGAGGGTTCCTCCTTTTTCGACAAATTCCTTCAGCGCAGCGACACCTTCGCTGCCGATCCCACTGCGGTATTCAGGAGGAACTGCCGATATGTAACGGCGGTACCTGGGAGGGATTTCACCCATGATCATACCCGGAGAATCCTGGGGGAGGATGATCGTGTCATAATTTGTGTTGAGATGTCCTTTTTTAATCTCGGCATCCATCAGGGATGTATAGGGGAAAGCAAACATTTCGAGGAGAAAGCGTGTCCAGCCTTCGTCCATGTTGCCGCCATAGTAGCGCTGGTACATACCGACACGGGGCTTCTTCACTTCATGGATTCCTTTGTCGATCTTGCTTTTTAAAGAGACAAAGTCGACACCGGTTCGCTGGGCAATCTCCTTCATAACGCTTTCAGGTCCTTTATAAACGATGAAATCACCCTGGTTTAGACCAAACCCCGGCTTATCGATCCTTTGAACGGCTATGCCTTTATCAAGAAGAAGATTCACAGCTTTAAAGCTGGCGTTGAGACGTCCATCGAGCAAATATCCTTCTCCACCAGCCTCGACTTTGCCGGATACCTGTATTTGACCCGAAAGTATCTGGAAATCTCCTTCAGCCTCTTGATCCAGTGGATCGACACGCACACCCATAAATTCATTCATGGTGTGAGTAGCCAGGTCATAGGGCCGAAGCGGGGTTCCATCATCTTCCACGGTCCACTCATTTTCAGGATAAAAAGTGCGGCCAAGCAGATTCCTGATCAAACCCATTTTAGGCTGCGCCAGACTAATGAGAAAAGATCCTTCCGGGTAAAAGCCATTTCCAACACGGAATTCCGAATTGGCCTGTTTGATCTCTATTCCTGACAAAAGCAGCGTGTTGATCATCTGGATTGCGGTCAGGGAATCATGCTGATTTATTGGAACGACATAGGCTTTTGGCCGGCCGCTGGCTCCCCGCTCTGTCTGCCGTTTGGCTTTGAGATAGGCGTTCCAGAGCACAGTCTCCTTATTACGTGCGGCCAGATCCAGCATAGCCCAAGCTGCGATCTTCTGCTGCTCGACAATGTCCCGGAGATGCCACCAACCACCAGGCCAGGGATTCGGGAAGGTTGTTTGAGCCTCGTATCTTGGGAACTGTCGAGCTCCTCCTTCGAGTTGTTCCGGGTGGATATACAGAGGGGTCGCTAATTGGGCGCTGGCCGATTCTGTGAGCATTCCGGCGATATTGTGGAAGGGTGTAATCCAGTGCCACCCGAAATGGCCCCAACCCGGGAACTGGGCGGCATTGAGGATGCCAGATTTCCCGTTTTCCTCCAATTTATAGGCGATGTGGGCTCCATACCAGCTCATCTCGCGCCAGATCAAGGGATCGGCATAGGGCCGGATGGGATCGCAGTATGGCGGGATGTAAAGGCGGGCACCGCTGCTTCCCATGTGGTGGTGATCGATGTAGGCTTGAGGGATCCAATCCCTGTAGAGAAGCTTGGCTGCATATTTCGATTCGATCATGTTGAGGAAATCCCCGTCCCGGTTGTTGTCGTGACCGACATATTTATGATACAGCCAGGGCAGACCGGTCCCTTCGTACTCCGTCCCCAGGGTTTTGTCGTACCAGTCGGTGACCATGATCTGGCCGTCCGGATTGAAGCAGGGAATCAGGAAAAAGATAACATTATCGAGAATGCGCTTTGTCTCCTCATCTTGGCGCGATAAAAGGTCATAGGTCAATTCAGGCGCCATCTGCGTTCCTCCTATTTCGGTGGCATGGAGGCTCATGGACTGGCACATGACCGCTTTGCCTTCTTTGACCAATTTTTTGATCTCTGCCTCTGCAGTTCCCCTGGGATCGGAAAGCTTTGCATTTACTTCCCGAAGGTGCTCGAGGTCGGACAAATTCTCCTCAGAGGAAATAATAGCCACGAGAAAAGGATTGCCCATGGTGGATGGGCCCATGTTGATGACCTTGATGCAGCTGCTTTCTTGTTCCAGAAGCTTGTAATATTGGACAATTTTATCCCAGCGTGCAATTTTTTTGTCACTGCCGAGCTGGAACCCGAAAAATTCTTCGGGAGACGTGATCGCTGTTTGTGCATCGATGTTCTGGGCCAAAAAACCCAAAATAATCAGTGCCAGCACAAATATTTGAAGTTTGTGTTGAAATTTGTTGCTTTTTCTCATAAATGCCCTCCTAAATAAAATGTAAAATTTAATATGGGATTCACTTCATCATTAATATCTCGGATTGATGTTCAATTTCAACATAAAATTTCAAATCTCCTATTCAAATAAACAAAATGTGAGTATGATTGTTATTGTGTGGAGAAACCGATGACCCGGGCAAAAACCAGCAAGAAAAAAAGAAAACCTTTGTGGTCTGCATTTTTAAGCTTTCTTTCGATGGGCCTTGGGCAGATTTACAATGGAGAGCTGTTCAAAGGGATGCTATTAAAATTTGCGCTGTTGTTTTCTCTTTGCTTGTTTGCCATCGTTGTTTTTAAAAGCCCCAAGGAGCTTTTGTTGTGGACTATTATCATTATTATTTTTATCTTATTAAAACTGTATTCCATGGTTCAGGCTTTTCTCAAATCACGCCGATTGGGCACAAATTACACATTAAAACGATTCAATAAATCCTATATTTACACCGTAGTGACAACTGTTTTCCTCATATTGAATGTGGCCTTGCCGCTTTTGATAGCAAAGTATGCCCTTGTAGAAATGACGCCGTATCATCCTTTTCGTTCTGAGAGGGCGAAACAGCGATACTTGGAATTTTATGATGACATCGCAAAGGATTGGCCGGTCGAATCTGAGGTTCGGATGCTCAATACATCTTATGGCCAAACATACGTAAGGATCAGCGGACCGGCTGATTCTCCTCCCCTTGTGCTTATGCATGGTGCCAATGCAACCTCGCTTTCCTGGATACCAAACATAAAAGCTTTATCCGGAACTTATCGAACCTATGCGGTGGACAACATCTATGACTTTGGCCGCAGTGTATTCATGAAAAAATTCAGGGTTCCTGAGGACTTCGTCGAATGGATGGATGAATTGTTCACAGCTCTCGATCTCGGAGACAGCATCAACCTGATGGGATTGTCCTATGGCGGGTGGTTGACCAGTCAATACGCGCTCAGACATCCTGAACGGCTCGATAAAGTTATACTTCTGGCTCCGGCAGCAACCGTTCTTCCCCTGGGGTTTGGATTTATAAAACCTGCCCTTCTCAGCTTATTGCCTCATCGATATTTTGTGAAAAAAGGGATGCAATACATTCTAACCTGGATAATTCATAAATTATCCA
>CAZOJY010000076.1:0-17696 GCA_964580235.1 uncultured Eubacteriales bacterium
AGAGCCACCGGCTCATAACCGGCAGGTCCCAGGTTCGAATCCTGGTAGGCCCATTTCCCCTTGAGGATAAGATGTGGAAACAGAGTTTAAAAATTTAATAAAGCTTCAAAAACTCGATATCGAAATAAGAAACATATCTGTCCTTATCGAGGATGTTCCCCAGCAAATCCAAGAAATCGATCAAAAATCAGAAGAAAGCCTTCAAATGGTGCAGGACGCCATGGACCATTTCTCCCAGAATCAGAAAAAGCGGCGTAAGCTCGAGTCTGATCTTCAGGATATGAAAGAAAAAATAGCAAAATACAAACGGCAGCTCAATGAGGTCAAGACAAACAAAGAATACAGCTCCCTCCTCAGAGAAATTGATGAAACAAACGCAAAAATCGACTCTTTGGAAGAGGAAATAATCGGAGAAATGCTTTCTGCCGACGAAATCGAGAAGGATATCAAATTTGCCAACAAAAAGGCAGATGAAATCCAGACAGCATTAGCCAAAAAAAAAGACGCGATTTTTCAGGAAAAGAACAAGGCCGAAGAAAAATTGAGAAATTTAGAGGAAGAAAAAGAAACGCTATTGCCGAAAATTCCTTCCGACCAAATGAAACTGTTCAAGCAGATTTCCAGCAAAAAAAATGGAATCGTCCTCTCACCCGTCACAGACGAATTCTGCACCATGTGCCACATGCGTGTCCGGCCTCAGACGGTGAATGAACTCATCGCTGGGAGCCAAATTATCACGTGTGAGAACTGCGGTAGAATCCTCTACTATAAAAAGAAATCAGACTGATCCCCGGCTCTCCTCAACATAAAGAGCATCAATGAGATCTTTATACTTTTTTTCAACGACATTTCTTTTTATTTTGAATGTGGGAGTCATTTCTCCATCAGCAATCGTAAATTCTCTATCTAAAAGCGCAATTTTTTTTATTTTTTCATACGAAGCAAGATTTGGTGTTGCCCGGTCCACTTCTGCCTCTAAAAATCTGACTATTTCTTCTTGTTTAATCAGATCCTGCCTGTTTTTATAGGGAATATTGTTGAATTTGGCATACTCTTCCAATTTCTCGAAATTGGGGACAACCAGAGCCGACATAAATTTTCGCCTATCCCCGATAACCAAAACATCGGTCACAAAGGAGTTGGTTTTAAGAACATTTTCGATAGGCTGAGGGGCAACATTTTTTCCTCCAGCTGTGACGATGATGTCTTTTTTCCTGTCCGTAATGACAATGAATCCATCTTCGTCCAGATGCCCGATGTCGCCTGTATAAAACCATCCTTTCCTGATAGCTTCGCTGGTTTCCTCTTCCATCTTGTAGTAGCCCTTCATGATGTTGGGACCCCTGGCAAGGATTTCACCATCTTCGGCGATTTTCACCTCGACACCAGGAATCGCAGGGCCCACACTTCCAAATTTTATCTTTTCCAGTCTGTTCAAAGAAATGACAGGTGATGTCTCAGTCAGGCCATATCCCTCCAGCACGATCAATCCCATCGCATAAAACAACTCGGCAATATCCTTAGAGAGTGGGGCGGCTCCCGAGATAAAAAACCTGATTCTTCCGCCGGTTTTTGCGATAATCTTGGAAAATACAAGTTTGTGAGCTATCTTCCTCTTAAATTCAAGCAATCTCGGAATGGATTCTCCACGGAGGGTTCTCTGCCCGCATTCTCTTCCTACCTTTGTAGCCCAGAAGAAAATTTTCCTTTTTAACGGAGAACTCGCCAACACATTATCCATAACAGCCGAATAAACTTTCTCGAACAGACGGGGAACGCCAACCATGAGAGTCGGCTGAACTTCTGGCATATTCTGACCCACTGACAGGATATTCTCGGCATAGGCAATCGAACATCCCTTATACAGATAGGTATAGGTGGCCATCCTCTCTAGACTGTGAGAGAGCGGCAGCCAGGAGAGGATGGTATCCTTATCGGAAAATTCGATGACCTCAGCGGTGGCTCTCACATTGCTTATAAAATTGTGATGGGTGAGCATGACGCCTTTGGGGACGCCGGTTGTTCCCGAAGTATATATAATGGAAGCCAGGCCGTCTGGGCTTACCTGTGAGGCCGCTTTCTCGAAGAGATCAGGACTTGTTTCGTAAATCCTTTTTCCTTTTCCCAAAACCTGTTCAAAAGTCAGCACTCCCTCCGGAGCTTCAAATTCGAATGTTATATAATGAGATACCTTATGAAGTTCAGATCTTATCTCGTCCACTTTGTTTCCCTGTTCTGAATCTGAGTACACTACGACCTTGGCATCCGAGTTTTCTATGATGTATCTGATTTGTTCGGGGATCAAAGATGGATATATGGGGACTGTGATACCCCCTGCGCAGAGATTGCCAATGTCTGTCATCACCCATTCCGGCCGGGTTTCGGATAGAATGACCAATTTATCTTCTGGATTCAGTCCCAATTCTTTCAGCCCAAGGGAAAAATATTTTACTTTGTTTCCAAATTCCTCTGTGGATATCGGGACATACCGACCTTCCTGTTTATAAAGCATCAAATTTTCTTTGGGAAATGATCGGACCGTGTTGGAAAAAAGTTGGCAGATCGTTTCGATCATTACGCCCTCCTCAGATAGGTTGGCTAAATTTTAATGAAGATCAGGAATGGGTGTCAAGCAGTCATCTGGTATGTAGGCCTAGCTCTCGGCGACTTTTGCAATCGAAACGACTTTATCCCCTTTCCCGAGATTGATCAGCTTCACTCCCTGGGTAGCACGGCCAATGGGTCGGACCTGTTCTGTCTTGATCCGGATAACCTTCCCTGTTTCCGTTATGAGAATGATGTCTTCATTGGAAATTCCCACAATTCCGACTGCCTTCCCGGTCTTTGCGCTGATCTTCAGATTTAAGACGCCTTTCCCTCCTCTTCGGTGCCTCGGATAAAGATTTACAGCGGTTTTTTTCCCCTGTCCTTTTTCCCCCGCCGTGAAAATGTACTTCTCTCCCTCTCCGGCAACAACCATGCCGATTATTTCATCTTTTTTGCTCAGGGTCATCGCTTTCACACCTGCCGCCTGCCTTCCCATAGGCCTGACATCAGTCTCTTTGAATCGTATGCCCTTCCCTAGTTTTGTACCTATGATTATATCTTTTGTTCCATCTGTCAGTTTGGCAGCCAGGAGTTGCGACTTAGGAGTCATCCCAACGGCAATGATACCGCCTTTCCGGATGTGACGGAAATCGCTCAGCCGTGTTTTTTTTATCCGGCCATCCGAACACAGCATCACGATATATTTATCTTTCACAAATTCTTTCACAGCAACCACAGAGTTGGCTTTTTCGCCGGGCTCCATCTCTACAAGGTTTTTTATAGATTTTCCCCGGCTCGAAACGCCCAAATCCGGTATGAGCAGGGCCCTTAGCCAGTAAAGGCGCCCCTGGCTCGTGAAAATAAGGAGATAACTGTGGGTCGAACTGATGAAAAGATCTTGCACCACATCCTCTGGTTTCATGCTGATCCCTCTCCGGCCCTTTCCTCCCCTGCTCTGGAAGTGATAATAGCTCAAGGATGTTCGCTTGACATAACCAGAAGATGTGTAAGTCAACACCACGTCCTCTTCCTTGATCAAATCTTCTGGTTTCAGGTCAAGGGCTTCTTCCTGGACTATCTCTGTCTTCCGCTCATCCTGATATTGACTCTTGATCTGCTTGAGTTCATCCATGATGATGTCCAAAATAAGCTCTTCGCTTCTGAGTATCTTCCTCAACCTTGCAATGAGCTTTTTCAACTCCTGGTATTCCTTTAGAATCTTGTCCCTTTCCAAACGAGTCAGCTTCTGCAGCTGCATTTCTAAAATCGCCTGCGCCTGGATTTTTGTGAGGTCGAAATTCGTCATCAATCCTCTTCGCGCCTGATCAACGGATCGGGACGCACGGATGAGGGCAATAACATCATCCAAGTGGTCAAGAGCGATATTCAGCCCCTCCAAAATATGAGCCCGGTGTTCCGCTTTTTTCAACTCGAACCGGGTGCGGCGTCTCACCACATCCTGCCGGTGAGAGATAAAATAACGCATCACATCGAGGAGTCCGAGCACCTTGGGCTGCTTTTCGACAATGGCCAGCATGATGATCCCGAAGGAGGTCTGCAAAGCGGTATGTTTATACAAATTGTTGAGGATAACCTCTGGAAATTCCCCCTTTCTTATCTCCATCACAATCCTCATCCCCTCTCTATCCGATTCATCCCTGATGTCTGCGATTCCCCCTATTTTTTTGCTGTTGACCAGGCTGGCGATATTTTCCAGAAGCCTGCCTTTGTTCACCTGATAGGGAATCTCTGTAATGACAATCCGGTCTCGCTCGTTCTTCCGCCCTCTTTCGATCATGGCTCGCGCTCTGAGGCGTATGATCCCTCTCCCCGTTTTATAAGCGCTCCTTATCCCATCGAGGCCAAAAATATATCCTCCCGTGGGAAAATCAGGGCCAATCACAAACTCCATCATTTTTTCGAGGCTGGCCTTCGGATGTTTGATCAGATAAATGATGCCGTCTATGATTTCTCTCAGATTATGAGGGGGGATATTGGTGGCCATGCCCACGGCAATCCCCGAACTTCCGTTCACGAGCAGGTTGGGAAATTTTGCCGGCAGAACTTCGGGCATCTGGAGACTGCCGTCATAATTGGGCACAAAATTGACGGTATCCTTCTCGATATCCGCAAGCATTTCCTGAGTAATTTTTTTCATCCTGACTTCGGTATATCGCATGGCTGCAGGAGGGTCTCCATCGACAGAGCCAAAGTTGCCCTGCCCGTCCACCAGGGGATACCGAAGGCTGAAATCCTGTGCCATCCGTACCAGGGTATCGTAAACAGCCATTTCTCCATGCGGATGATATTTACCGATGACGTCACCCACGATGCGGGCAGATTTCTTGTACGCTTTAGTCCATGCGTTACCCACATCATACATAGCAAACAGGGTGCGCCTATGGACAGGTTTCAATCCATCTTTTATGTCGGGAATGGCTCGCCCTATGATCACGCTCATCGCGTAATCCAGGTAAGACTGCCGCATTTCTTTCTCGAGACTCACTATGGACAACTTGCTGCTCATAAACTCTCCTTTAGCCTGAATTATTAAGATGTCGACATTAAATTCATTTTAATAATCAATCTTCGAATTCATTTAATTTTCCAGCTGGATGAGTTACTTTCTCGCCATCCCTTAAATGTAAGGTCAGAGTAGATCGCCTCGCCCGTAAATAATTCAAGGCTCCTATTCTATGATATTAAATATCGATGTTTTGGGCTTCCAGAGCATTTTCTTCGATGAAATTGCGTCGTGACTCGACTTCTCCTCCCATCAGAATGGTGAAAATTTTATCCGCTTCAACGGCGTCCTGAATGGACACCCGGAGAAGATATCTGATTTCCGGATCCATCGTGGTTTCCCAGAGCTGCACAGGGGCCATTTCTCCCAATCCCTTATACCTCTGGATAACTATTCCCTTCTTCCCATGCTCGAATAAATATTCAAGAAGCTTGGACTCATTTTCAATCTTTATTTTATCGCTGTTGCCAATAACGTGAAAAGGAGCATTATAAACTTCCAAATCTTTGTGGATTTTGTACAGGTTCTGGTATTCAGCAGATGTGATGAGATTCATGTTCACCTTACACGATACGCTCATCCCGTTGACCTGGAAATTGACAGATAATTCGTACAGTCCGTACTCCTCATCTTTACTCACAACCGAGGTGATTCCTTTCTGATTCAGAAGTTTCTGGATGTTTTCCATATTTTTTGGCTTCTGCAAAAAATCTGTGCTTCCGGCTCCGCCATCAAGAAGCATCTGGATCAAGAAAAAAGGGTAGCTTTTTCTTTCGAGGATCTGGATGAAATTTTTCTTGGCGATAATCTTCTGGAAAAACTTGCGGAATTTGTCTCCTTTTATCGGCTCTTTCTGCCGGCTGACCTTGATCTGGAACTCTTCGGATATCTTCCGGATGATATACCTCTCGAACTCCCGTTCATCCCTGAGATACTGAGAGGATCTTCCTTTGGATATTTTATAAAGAGGTGGCTGGGCAATGTAGAGATACCCTTTTTCGATCAATTGGGGCATCTGCCGGTAGAAAAAGGTCATCAGGAGAGTTCGAATGTGGGAGCCGTCCACATCGGCATCGGTCATGATGATAACCTTATGATAGCGGAGCTTTTCCAGATGGAAATCCGCCTGCTCGACCCCTGTTCCGAGCGCCGAAATGATGATCCCGATCTCTTCGCTCTGGAGAATTTTATCGAATTTTGCCTTCTCGACATTGAGGATTTTCCCCTTTAAAGGAAGGATGGCCTGGAAACGGCGATCCCGCGCTTGTTTGGCAGAGCCTCCTGCGGAATCTCCCTCCACAATGAATATTTCGCTCTCAGCCGGGTCTCTTTCCTGGCAATCGGCCAGTTTTCCCGGAAGGGATGTCGATTCAAGAACGCCTTTCCGCCGGGCTAATTCTCGAGCTTTTCGTGCCGCTTCCCGGGCTCTTGCTGCATCGAGAATTTTTGTAACAACTTTTTTGGAAACGGATGGATTTTCTTCAAAATAAATGGAAAGCTGTTCGTTCACCATGGATTCGACAAATCCCTTGATTTCGCTGTTTCCCAGTTTTGTTTTTGTCTGGCCTTCAAACTGCGGGTTTTTCATCTTCAGGCTCAATACAGCACACAATCCTTCCCTCGTATCATCTCCGGTAAGATTTTGCTTCAAATCCTTAATCAAGTTGTTGGCATTGGCATAGGAGTTGATGGACCGGGTGAGAGCTGCCTTAAAACCTATCAGATGGGTTCCTCCCTCAGTCGTGTTTATGTTATTCACGAAGGTAAAGATGTTCTCGGAATAGCTTGTATTGTACTGGAGAGCCATCTCAACGATCACATCTTCCTTTTGACATTCAAAGTAAATAGGTTTCGGGTTAAGGACGGTCTTGTTCTGGTTTAGGTATTGAACAAATTCCTTGATACCCCCCTTGTATTGAAAATCGTTTCGTTTGTCGGCCTTTTCATCGATGATACTGATCATCAAGCCCTTGTTAAGGTAGGAAAGCTCCCGTAACCTCTGGCTCAGAATATCAAAATTGAATTCCACAGATTTAAAAACTTCCGGATCCGCTTTGAATGTAACCTTTGTCCCCGTGTTTTTCGTCCTTCCGATTTTCCTCAGCCTGCAGACAGGTTTTCCCCTCTCGTAGCTCTGTGTGTAAACACCACCCTCCCTCTTGATCTCCAGATCGAGCTTTTCAGCCAGAGCGTTGACCACAGAGACACCCACGCCATGGAGACCTCCTGATACCTGGTAGGTTTTTGTGTCGAATTTGCCACCCGCATGGAGGGTCGTCATGACGACCTCTGCAGCAGGTTTCTTCTCTTTTTTGTGCATTCCGACAGGAATGCCCCGTCCGTTATCGATGACCGTGACGCTGCAATCCACATGAATTGTCACTTCGATTTTGCTGCAATATCCTGCCAAAGCTTCATCAATGCTGTTGTCCACAACTTCGTAAACCAAATGATGAAGTCCCTCAGGACCCGTACTGCCTATATACATTGCCGGGCGCTTGCGGACAGCTTCCAGCCCCTTCAGAACTTTAATACTTTCTGCGGTATAAGCTTTCTTTTTCATGTTCTCTCGATTTTTGGAAAAATGAAGGCTATACAGGGGGAAATTTTGTATAACCCAACGGGCATTTTTAGCATAGTTAATTTTACCTTAAAATCATAATTTAGTAAAGAAAAAATCCACTAAAATAACAGGGAAAATCATCTTTTTTCCCCTTTTTTTTCCTTTAAAAAAAGGACTCAAGAAAGCCTGCATAATGATAACGAAACGGCCCATGCAATCCTCTCACTAAAAGAGGTGAAAAAAGAGGATAATTTTGGGTATACTTAAGAAGAGGTTAAAATGCCGGCAAATCTTCCTCCCCAGTATTTCGAAAAGGAAAAAGAACTAAAAAAAGCAAAATCTCTTCAGGAAAAAATCGGCATCCTGGAGGAGTTGTTGGCTATCGTTCCCAAACACAAAGGGACAGAAAAACTTCAAGCTCTTTTAAAGACAAAGATTGCCAAGCTCAAAGCCCAAGACCAGAAGAGACCGGCGGTCGCAAGGCATGCCTCCACATTTCAAATCGAAAAAGCAGGCGCAGGACAGGTGGTCGTCATCGGAGGGCCGAACACAGGAAAGTCTTCTATAATCAAGGCATTAACCAACGCCAATCCTGATATCGGAGACTATCCTTTTACCACCCGCATCCCATCTCCTGCTATGATGCCGTACGAGAACATCCAGATCCAGCTTGTGGATCTGCCTCCCGTCACGCAGGACTATTTCGAATCCTGGCAGTCAGAATTGATTAAAGCGGCCGATGCTGCTTTGCTCGTTCTTGACCTTTCCCTTCCCGATCCTGCCGATGATTTCATGACCCTGTTGGCCAAACTCGAGGAAAAAAAAATCAAGATTGTTCCGCAGACACAAGCCATCCTTTCGGACAAGCAACAATTCTTGAAAAAAACTTTGATTATCGGCAGTAAAACCGACCATCCGCAGGCGGAAGACAAGCTAGCCCTCATAAAAGGCTTCGTCGATCCGGATTTTCGTCTGCTTTCCGTCTCTGTCTTTCAGGAAAACAGCGTGGAGGAACTAAAAGCACAAGTGTACATCCTCCTCGATATCATCCGTGTTTACAGCAAAATTCCAGGAAAAAAAGTGGATCATAATGACCCTTACGTCTTCAAAAAGGGAAGTTCGCTGATGGATATGGCAAAAGCCGTCCACAAAGATTTTGCCCGGAAACTGAAGTATGCAAGAATTTGGGGAAAGAATAAATACCAGGGACAAAAAGTCAACCGGAGTTACATCCTCGAGGATGAAGACATCATAGAATTACATATTTAACTTCAGGCTTTACTGATTTTTGATTACCAACTATAATTGGTGGGTGCATCGGGGCGTGGCGCAGTCCGGTCAGCGCACAGCGTTCGGGACGCTGGGGTCATGGGTTCGAATCCCATCGCCCCGACCATTTATTCTCAGCAGGATTAATAATTCAGGGGGAACGGTATATTATTGTCAATTAAAGTAGCTTAAAGTATAGTTTCAAGATCATAATCCATCGAACCCAGGCCAATTTCCTCCCCATGTTTGAGCTGTGCGGACCAGTCCACATCGATCGCCTCGCGCAGAAAATCCTTATTGTTTGCCTCCAGCAATAAATCGACTGAGGCCTTATCCAGCGCGACCGGATCGAGAGAAGCGGCTATCCCCAAATCAGCAGCGATCACCTTCCCGTTCTTGGACATACAATCACAATCCTTGGTGATCTTGACCAGGTAGTTGATAAAACCCGCTTTTTTCTTGACGCTCTGCAAAACGGCATAAGCATATTCTGCCATTTTCTCTTGTACGCGCAGCGTGTCCCCATCCCAGCGCATTTTGACAGCCCCGGAATTGCAAACCACGAGGCATTCCCCGCATCCGATGCATCTCTCGTCGACGATCCGTGCGCTGCCGTCCACCTGGTCGATGGCATTGGCCGGACAATACTCGAAACAGATCGAACAATTCGTACAGACTTTTGCATTCACCCAGGGATGGACATCCGAATGCTGTTCGAGTTTCCCGGTTCGGGATGCACACCCCATTCCCAAATTTTTAATCGCTGCGCCAAAACCAGAAAGGATGTGGCCTGTAAAATGGCTGAGGCACAAGAGCACGTCGGTATGGAAAAAAGTGTTCGCAATTTTTGCCGATTTGACATGCTTCAGATTCATTTCCACTTCACCACCTTCCCGGCCGATGAGGCCATCGGCGATGATGACAGGAATCCCCAGAGCTTCCAAAGAAAATCCATGCTGTGCCGCCAACTGGAGATGCGCAACAGAATTGGATCTGTTGCCGAGATACAGCGTATTCGTGTCCGTCAAGAAAATTTTGGCATTCTTTTTTTTCAGCCCATAAATCAATCGGATCAACCATGAGGGTCTGATGTAGCCGGTATTTCCTTTCTCTCCGAAGTGGATCTTGATTCCCACGAAATCATCTTTTTTTACGGCATCCTCTAACCCGAGTGCAGCATAAATTCTCCAGGTTTTCTCAGCCAGGGCTTCGTGATTCTCGTTCTCGGAAGCTGGCAGAAAAAACACTTTACTGGACATCATTTATCTTTGCCTCTCTCTCTTCTGATAGTTTCAAATTCAGATTCTGTCGAAAGGATACTTCCTCATTTTCCTCCATAACTCCCGATAAATCAAGACAGAATAAAAACCTACATGTAATACTTTCTTTACCTGTATCCATAATATATAATGAATCAAAAAAATATCCCGGGCGCAAGAATATGCGGGATGGAGACTCGACATGTTAAGGATTGAGCACCTTTCCAAAACGTTCGATACCATTAAAGCCGTGGACGACATTTCCCTGGAGATCCAGAAAGGAGAGATTTTCGGATTCTTGGGCCCGAACGGCGCAGGAAAAACGACGGCCATATCCATGATCGCCGGCCTCCTCAGGCCTGACTCTGGGAAGATCGTCGTTGATTCCATGAATTTAGAAAATAATCTCAGGAGCATAAAAAAAATCATGGGAATCGTTCCCCAGGATATGGCCTTCTATGATGAGCTGTCTGCCAGAGAAAATCTCCTTTTTTGGGGAAAGCTTCAGGGCGTCAAGAGGAAAATTCTTGAGACGCGCATCGAGGCTTATCTCAAGGCAACCGGACTCCTCGGAAGAGAGCGTGATCTGTTGAAAAAATATTCAGGAGGGATGAAGAGGAGAATCAATCTTATCAT
Organism: uncultured Eubacteriales bacterium; assembly: GCA_964580235.1. Lineage (GTDB taxonomy): Bacteria > Acidobacteriota > Aminicenantia > Aminicenantales > Aminicenantaceae. Next base: position 10,799 of record CAZOJY010000076.1, read on the forward strand.
AGGCCTTATCCACCAGCCCAAGCTCCTCCTTCTGGACGAACCGACCATCGGCATCGATATCCAAACCCGGCTCAACATCTACCGCCTCATCAAAGAAGCATCAACTCAGGAGACGACCATTCTTTACACCACACACAACCTGCAGGAAGCCGAAGAGCTCTGCCACCGCATCGCTATCATGGATCATGGCAAGATCCTGGCGGTTGGGACATTAAAGGAATTGATCCAGATCGTGGGAGAAAAAGATATCATCATCATCAGCGGAAAATTCAGCGTGGACCAGGGGCGAAAAATCAGCTCCTCATTCAAAGAGGCCACCGTTCTCTCATTAAAGGAGGGAAAAATGATGCTGTCTCTCGAGGCATCCAAAAAAATGCCGCTGCTGCTGGAAGAATTTTTCAAGCAGAGCATCGGAATCGATGATGTTTCGATAAAGCAGCCCAACCTCGAGAGTGTTTTCCTCAAACTGACAGGAAGAGAACTTCGGGAATGAAAAACGTATTTCATCTCATCCAGAAGGATTTCAAGAGAAAATGGCGTAATCCGGTCATCATCCTGGGATTCCTGCTCATTCCGGTCGTCTTTACCTTCATTTTCGGAATCGTATTTGGTTCCTCAGAAGAACAAATTCTTCCCCAGGTGTCGGTTCTTGTCGCGGATAAGGATGGAAGCATCTTTTCCCAACTCCTCCTATCAGCTTTGAGTCAGGGAGAGCTGAAAAAATTCATGAAAATCGAAGCCGTCGAAGAAGAACAGGGCCGCAGACTCCTGGATAAGGGGAAGGCCTCTGCATTGTTGATTATTCCCGAAAATTTTGGGGATGACGCCTGGAAGGGCCGGACAACGGAACTCCTCCTCCTCAAGAATCCATCCGAACAGTTCCTCCCTCAGATCGCCGAGGAGGTCGTGGATACAGGCAGCCTCCTGTTTTCCGCCCTGTTCTCTGTATTCTCCGATGAATTTACCGTCCTCCAAAATATTATCGACAGAGGAGAGTTTTCCGATCTGGATATTACAGACCTCTCGATTCAGGTCAAAAATAGATTGGAAGGAGTCGGAAAATTCATCTTCCCGCCCGTGATTTCCCTGAAGCAGCAAACTGTTTCAGAAAAAAAAGAAGAAAATGTCCCCTCTTTAACCGTCCAGAGCTATATCCTCCCGGCCATTGCCATCATGTTCCTGCTGTTCATCTGCAACATCGTATTTGAAGACATGCTCAGAGAAAAAGAGAAGGGGACATTGCTGAGGATGAGTGTGTCATCGATGAAATTGTCAGAATTTATCTGGAGCAAGACCATCACATCGGCCATGATCGGGATCATTTGCACCCTGGCGCTGATAGCCGTAGGGCGAATCATCTTTGCCATCCACTGGGGAAATATCTTTCTCGTCCTTTTGATCGTTTGCTGCCTCAATATCATGTTGGCCGGGTTTATCGCCTTCATCTACTCTTTTATCCGCACCGAACGACAGGCGGGCGCTGTTCTCTCATCAGTCATACTCACAATGTCCATGCTGGGAGGGAGTATGATGCCGGTGGAAAACTTCCCGCCTTTCATTCAGAAGATTTCGCACTTCACGTTAAACTACTGGGGACTCGAAGCGTTCCATAAAGCTATTCAAAAAGATCCCATCAGCGATATTATCCCCATCCTATTGGGCATGCTGGGTGTGGGAATTCTCTTTTCGTTCGTGGGGTCGTACTTTATGAAGAAAAATTTGAGAAAAGGCCTTTTGAAATGACATCCTGGACGATTGCCGCAAACGATTTAAAAGTTATATTTAAGGACAAAATGTTCCTGTTCTGGCTCCTTGTCTTCCCTCTCCTTTTTGCTCTGATTTTTGGACTGGCATTCCGGGAATCAGGCCCCCAAGATGAAAAAGTGACCCTGAATGTGGTGGACAGGGATAACAGCTTTCTCTCTCAAGCCTTGATAGATGAGTTGTCTGCAGAAAAATATGCAACAAACCTCCTGGAGAGCCAGGAAGACACCAAGGTCAGAGCCCTGATCATTCCAGAAAATTTCAGCAAAAATATCTTAGCAGGAGAAAAAGCAGAGCTCATCCTCCAGAAAGAGGAAGGAAGCAACATGGAAGCCTCCCAGGCCGCCTATTCTCACATCCTCAAAGCCATCATCAAAATCCTGACAAAAATTGTGATTGTCAACCCCCAGAGCGAGCATGATCTCGAACAAAGATACGAACAGCACACATTCGAGAGGTTGATCGCCCTTAAAACCGAAATGGCTGGGAAACTTCAAACGATACCCGCCGGATTCAATCACTCCATCCCTGCGATAGCAGTCATGTTCATCCTGTTCACGGTATTTATGTATGGGGGCATCAGCATCGTTCAGGAACGGAACCAAGGACAACTGGAACGGATTTACTTGAGCCCTGCGACCTTCACCTCGATTATAGCAGGGAAATGGATAAGCCGGCTCCTCCTGGGAATACTCCAATTTATCATACTTTTTGCTGCGGGCAAAATTTTATTCAAAACCTATCTCGGGAATTCTCTTCTGGGGCTTTTTCTCGTGGCGGTTTTCCTCAGCGGGACGGCAGCAGGCATGAGCATCTTTTTCGGGAGCGTGATCAGGAAGATGGAGGTTCTCATCGTCTTCAATATCCTCGTGGCCAACACCATGTCTGCTTTTGGAGGCTGCTGGTGGCCGATCGAGATCGTGTCTCCTGCCCTGCGAAAAGCCTCCTTTTTCATGCCCACAGGCTGGGCCATGGATGCCTTCCATAAGCTAATCTTTTTTGGAGAAGGCCTCGAAGCCGTCCTTCCCCACATTCTGGCACTGTTGGGATTCACACTGGCATTTCTTCTGCTCGCCGTAAAATTTTTCAAACTTCGAAGAACATAAGGGCAAAACGGCCGTGTTTTCTTTTGTTTATCAGTCTTCTTTCTCGATTATTTTATAAGCCACATCTTGAAACCTGATGATCAGATTCCTGGCGACAGAAAGGTATTTGGCTATTCCGGGTCTTGCAGCAATCAGTTGATAAAACTTTTCTGAATTGAAGAAGATTTCTTTTAATGCGCTTCCTTCCTCATAATCGCTGTCCACCCAAAACCCTTCTTTCAGGTAAAACGTCTTATCATCTTTGTACCGGATATTCTGAGATTCCACATGTACGGCCTGCATTTCGGCTTTAAACCGCTGTGTGGCTTTAGCAATTTTCACACCCCCCACGCCTGTTGCCTTCTTTTCCTCAAAAGCGCGAACCGCTTCCGGAGCTGCCGCATCCATGGACATTCTCTCTTCCTCGGTCACCAAGAAGGATGTGTAGGGAGTCACGATGCCGAACTTGAGGGCTAATTTTTTGACCTCATCGACAAGCTCATCCTTGTCCCCATGAAGCCTTATTTCCTCAAGAAGATATCCGATGCGCCTGGTTGCCCACAGGCGGGGAAGAAAACGATAGGAATCCGTTTTATCCAATTCCTGCTTCCGGAGAACAAACTGCCTCTTTTGGTTCTCGACTTTCCCGGAGAGAGTCACCGTTACAGGGCCTCTTCCCGCATATTTCCCCAGCAGAACAAGCTGAGAGCCCTTGAATAAATCAGGAAGTGTTCGGGGATAAACATCCTGAACGCGAATTTTGTCGTACGCAATTTGGAGGTCCGACAAGAGTGGGGATGATATTTTCTCATAATAATTGGATATGGCCACCTCCAGATTATCGTTTTCACTCAGATAAACCGATGTCCCCCGGTTGTCCGAAGACAGCCGATCCAGAAGCTCTGTGTTCACATCGTATCCAACGCCAAAAACAAAGATTCGGGTGCTTCGAGAATTGGCCCGGCCGATATTTCTCAAGATGTCCGCGATTTCGGTCACCCCGACCGTCGGAAGACCGTCGGTGAGAAAGAGGATATAGCTCGGCCTTTCCACGTGCTGGACCATTTCCAGGGATTTTAGCAGAGCATCATTGATGTTGGTTCCGCCTGAATCCTCGATTTCATCCACAAAATGAATGGCCTTTTCCCTGTTTTCGGGATTGGCAAGAACAAGACCCGAGGAGAACACATCCACACCATCATCAAAATCAACGAGAGCAAACTTATCCCCCTTTTCCAGATGGTTGATGACAAACCGCACAGCCTCTTTGGCCTGTGTGATCTTTTTTCCGCTCATGCTGCCCGAGCTATCCAGGACAAATAACAAATTTTTGTTGATTATTTTCTGTTTGCGGCCGACATAGTGAGGAGAGGCCAGAAGCATGAAGTAATGATCTTCAGGTCCTTCCCAATTCATGAACGAAAGGCCGATATCATCCTCGGAGAGAGAATAATAAAGGGAGAAGTCTTTATCCGGCCTGACGTTTGACGCTTCAAAACTGACTCGAGCCCCTGTCTCCCCTTCTTTCCTGACAGAGACCTTATGGGACGGAGAATACACACTGGACACGGGAATCTTCGAAGACATTTTCACCGCGATGCTTACCTGTTTGATCGGATGGAAAGAAAACTGCTCGGTGTTCAGCGGATAAACATAATGAACAAGGTTCGCTTCAGATCTCAAGATTTCAGAGTAGGAAATCTGGATTCTTTTTTCGCCTTTTGCAGGGATGGGGTACACGCGAGCGCGAAACATGTTGCGCCCGATATACTCGAGGATTGCGGGGTCCTTTAACCGCCGCACGATATCCTCGTATATATGGCGGGCCCTGTCTTTGTCCAAAATTTCACCTTCTACTTTTTTGCCACCGATGTACATCGAAAATTTGGAAATCGATGCTCCCACGGGCAAGGGAAAAATATAGGTTCCCTCGATATCTCTGCTGTGGTTGTTGATGAAAACCTGATCGATGGAAGTTTTTGCCACCTGATTGACGATATCAACCCTCACCCGATGGTACTTGACGGTCAACGGAGGAATATTTTCGCCCGGACGGGGGTTGGGAATGACAAATCCGTCAGCAAACAGAATTCCCGCATAAGCGCTGAAAAGGATAATCGAAAACATCACAGGTAACATTTTGATCACATATCTTTTTTTCATGGTCGTCCTCCCACTGTTATCACTTCACATTCTCTATACAATTAATCCCCCAAAATATTCACTCCTTTTTTCTTTTTTCTGTTTTTCACGAAAAGATCAGGAGCAGATTTTAGACCATATCTATAATTTTCTCCTGAAGCTCTTCGACAGTGCGAACCGTCTCCACTCCAGAGGAAAATTTTTTTTCCTTTTCTTGAGTTAAAACAAAAATCCTTTTTATCCCGGCCGCTTCCGCGGCCTTTACATCGAAATGGGAGTCCCCTATAACACAACATTCCTTTTTTTTAATTCCAAGGTTTTTCAGGACATATAAAAAGGGAGCCCCCGATGGTTTCCAGAGGCCTGCTTCCCGGGAAAGCACAAGATCGAAATTTAACCGGAATTTTTTAAGGAGAAAATCCAGATTCTTTCGAGAATTGTTGGTGACAAGAGCTGTTTTAATTCCTTTCTTATTTAACAATGCCAGAAATCTTGCCATTCCGTCCTTTAAAGTGGCCTGAACTGTCGCCTCCTCTTCAAATTGTTCCAGTATCTCCCATTTCTTGGACCTTTCCGGTTCCTTAAGATTTTGAATATGAGAAAGGATGGGCTCCCCTTTAGTTTGTAATTCCCGTTTGATCCTTGTCCAATCATACGACACATCCACGACTGTTCCATCCATATCAAAGATAATGCCTTTAACCATTCTGTCCCTTTTTTCCTGAATTATTCATAAAATTTGCCGATGTCATCATCGCTGCTTATTTAAAATCGATCCGATTTCAAAAAGAGGCTCTCCTTTATTGGCAGGAGGTGTGTTTATGATATACAGGACCATCCCTGTAAACGGAGCGCGAAGCTCTTGGACCACGTTCCCCAGATAGTCTGTCAAATACCCAACTTTTTCTCCCTTTAAAACATAAAACCCCATCTTGGTCTGTGGATAGAAAAGACCATCCGCATCCGAATAGACCACTTCGTATTTGTCAATCCAGATTGGATCTGAAATCATCTCTGGTTTGCCCTTTATCATCCCAAAAAGCCGCATGACACTCAGAACCCCTCTTGTATTTCGTCCGATAGATTCTTCATCTGTTTTGCCCAAATACCCCGATTCGGTTGTAACAGCGGGTTTTTTAAACAGTATGGCCGTATTCCCAAGATATTTAGAGTTGGATAAATCTTTCGTGCGGGATTGGTCGATGATGATGTGTTTTATTCCAAATGCCAGAGCCATCTTTTTAGAGAGATCGTCCAATTTTTTGTTCCCAGTTATCATCCAGTAGGTATACGGGATCAGCGCTTCGTTGCCGTCGCCGCAGTGCATATCGATCAAAAAGTCACACCGGTCCACGACCTCTTTTTTAAGAACGTAGGCCGCCCGCTGGCTGATGGTGCCATCGGGATCACCCGGAAATACCCTGTTAAGATTCTTCCAATCATGGGGATTGTAATAAATGGTCCTTTTCTGGAACGATTGAAGATTGGCAATATGAACGAGGATAAGAGTTCCTGAAAGTATGGCCGGATCGAGCATATGTTTAAGACGGTAGAGGGCCAAAATCGGGGGATACTCGTATCCATGCACTCCTGCAACTAGTGCCAGAACCTTGCCTGGTTCGGATCCGTTCACAACCGTTATGGGGATGCGGGTTGTGATCCCATTTTTTTCCGGGACAGAAAGATAACCTGATTTCATTGCTCCAGCTTCGAGCGCAATATCGCCAATGACAAACTGGCTGTTCCGCTCCATCCCCATGGGGAATGAATGAATAACGGAGACAGCAAAAAGAATGAACAAAACTCTCATGAAAATCACGCGCTGCATCGGGAACCTCCTCCTGTTGTGGATTGATTCTGCCTTTATTCTACATGTTTTACCGGTCATGCTCAAATTTCTCGGAGGA
>CAZOJY010000077.1:0-17112 GCA_964580235.1 uncultured Eubacteriales bacterium
TCTCCCATGATTTTATACAGGCGAAAATGAGGGTCAATCGCCTTTCTAGGTGAATAGAGGGGTGATATTCTCCTCCGTGCGATCACCTTTATAGAGGGGTTTTTTTGTCTGCTATGAGGGGGGATAGGTTTTCAGGGGAAATAAGGCTTTAGTTTCCGCCTGCAATCGCATATAATGGAATTCAAAGGTGACTGTATGCAGGGGAATAAAGTTGTTACGGCCTCCTTATTGATCATTGTGATTTTTATTGGCGGAGTGGTATTCCGGTTGGCAAAACCTGTCCTCTTCCCTTTATCTCTTGCCGTGTTTCTCTCTTTTGTCCTTGCCCCCTTGCTGGATTTTTTAACACACCTTAAAATCCCCAGGGCACTGTCCATCATTTTTATCTTGATATTAACATTTTTTATCCTTTATCTTTTGACTTCCCTTATTTATACAAGTGGGAAGGCTTTTGCAGCCGAGCTTCCCAATTATAGCAATAAAGTCAATTCCCTGCTCTCTTCTATCCAGGAAAAGTACAACCTCTCGGGTACTGAGTGGCAGCCGTTTGATTGGGCTAAACAGTTCGATCTGAGTAAAATAGGAGGGATTCTGCTGGATGCCCTGGGTCCATTTTTTTCCTTTATCGCGAATCTTTTTCTGATTCTGCTGTTCCTGATTTTTATTTTAGCAGGGAGAGGCCAGATCGTACCAAAAATTAAGCGCGCTTTCACGAAGAAAAGAGCGGCAATGGTCTGTGAAGTTATCCAAAATATCGACAGCCAGATTCAGCGCTATCTGGCTATAAAAACAGTCGTAAGCTTTTTTACGGGTGTTTTTGCTCTAGTTGTTTTGATGCTTTTTGGAGTAGATTTTGCCATCCTGTTTGGCTTGCTGACGTTTATTTTGAATTATATCCCGAATATCGGATCTTTTATTGCGACGGCATTCCCTGTTTTCTTCGCTGTATTTCAATTTGATACCATCTGGCCTGCTGTCTGGATTCTTGTGATTCTAGTTTTAATTCAGCAGGTCATGGGAGCCATCGTCGAACCGAGGCTTATGGGTGAGGGCTTGGGTCTCAGTCCTCTCGTTATCCTTTTTTTCCTGTTTTTCTGGGGTTGGTTGTGGGGCATCCCCGGTATGATTTTGGCTGTCCCGATCGCGGCCATCGCCAAAATCGTGACCAGCAATATTCCTGAATTGAATTTTATCGCTGTATTCATGAGCAAGGGAAAAGAAGCTAGGTTATCGTAAGGACCTTTTTCTGGTGACTCAAATCTTTCATTCTCGCAAATCTCTCCCTAACAGCCTGAATGTAGTTGTGTCCATCGAAATTGTCCCTGGACATATATTTCAAAGCTCCTATGATTCGATCCAAAACTTTCAGTTTTTCCCGGTCTGAATATGTTTGAGGTTTCTCAGTTATGATGATCCTACCTTCAAAATGGCATCGTTCAATCATTTGGTACATGGCTTCTCCCAAGTCGTTTTGAAGTTTCACGGTGTCAGTGGGCAAGAGAACCAGCCCCTTCCCTTTTTCGATTTTATCTCTAACATATTCCAATGCAATTAAAACATCTCTATCATTGAAAGAAACTTTTCTTTCCGCGTATTCTTTTACAGGCATTTCGATGTGAAAAGCCAGCCAGGCCATCCTTTCATCTTTCAATATGTCTTCTTCATCTGAGCCTGGAAGTCTTTGAGATGCATGTTTTTTTTCAATGGTCCTTTTTTCCTGATAGGATTTGTGTTTGTAAAAGAAAGGACAACTGCCGGGACAATGGACCTTCTTTTCTCTAAGCTGGCCGCAGCACAAGCTGCATATGGATTCATGCAATGCAGGACAGAGTCGTTTGGCTTTTCGGTTGGTACAGCGCGAACATTTTGCCATTTTTCTTCTCTCAATTATCCTGAATTATTCAAATTAACACGTGAGGTGAAAAGCAGCGATGGTTTTTTTTTGATTGAAGATTTTGTTGTATTTATCGACAGCCATATTGGTTTTATCGATGATGAGATCGAATCCTGCGCACTTACTGTGTTGGATGACCTCGTCGTCCACCTTCATTAATCCCATGTATCCGGTTCCGACAATGAGCACATCAAAATCTTCCCGAAAAATGTCTTGAAGATCTTCCAGACATAAATGATGACCCGTTTTTCTCCACCATGAAGAGTTTATCCTGTTCGGAAAAATTATCAAATCAGAAGTATAGATGTTTCCCGAAATTACCATGCGTCCGAAAGAGTAAGAATCAACCATGTTTTTTCTTTAAAAGGAAGGTGTCTGCCGTAAAAACTCTCATTTTCCTTCCCAGGAAACTTTTAAGAGCTATTTGGGCTGCTTTTTGCTCCGCTTCTTTTTTGGATCTCCCTGTAGCCTTAGCAAGGAACTTTTTTCTGAGAAAGACTTCAACTGTAAATTGTTTTTTGTGATCAGGCCCGTTTGTCGTCACCATTTTATAATACGGGGCCGGGAGGCTCTCCTTCTGGAAATACTCTTGAAGCGCTGATTTGTAATTGTTGATAAAAAATTTATCCACGTTGATTTTCCTGAAGAATGGCTTGAGGTGGTTCATAATGAGTTTTTTGGCTTCTTGAAATCCTCCATCCAAGTAGACAGCGGCGATCAAAGCCTCATATGCCCCAGCAAGTATCGTCTTTTTTTTTCTTCCTCCACTTTTTTCTTCACCCTTCCCAAGCATGATAAATTTATCCAGCTTAATATTTTTTGCAAATAAGGAAAGAGAGGATGTGCTAGCGACCGTGGATTTCAGTTTGGAGAGCTCTCCTTCGGAAACTCCTGGATAGGCTGACACAAGAAAATCAGCCACTATAAGACCTAACACTGAATCTCCCAAAAATTCAAGGACCTCGTTATCCGTGAGGTCTTCTTCCTGGTTTTCGTAAGCATAAGATCTGTGGATCAAGGCAGATTGAAGAAGCTCCGGGTTTTGGAACCTGTATTTAATTTTCTTTTCGAACGGAACGAACTTTTTAATCATAGGTTATTCAAGAATAAACGATTTTTCCGCCAACAATTGTCATAACCGGCGCTCCTTTTAATTTCCAGCCATTAAAAGGATTATTCCGGCTCTTTGAGAGAAAGCGATTGGTGTTGACAGTGACATCTTGGTGCAGTTTGAGGATGGTCAGGTCTGCATCGGCTCCAACGCTGATTTTTCCCTTATTTTCGAGTCCAAGAATCTGTGCAGGATTCGTGGAAATCATCGCGATAAACTTTTCCAAAGGAAGGATGTTTTTGTTTACCAGTTTGTCCAGCAAAAGAGGAACAGCCGTCTCCAATCCATTAATGCCAAAAGGAGCTTGATTGATTTCAACGTCTTTTTCATCAGGCGTGTGTGGGGCATGATCTGTAGCAAAAACATCGATCCAGCCCTCTTTGACAGCATTGATGAGAGCCTTGACATCATGTTCGCTCCTGACTGGCGGATTGACTTTCAGGTTGGTATCAAAACTTTCCAGGGAAGCGTCTGTAAGGAAAAGATGATGCGGGGTGACTTCTGCCGTAATTTTAATTGCCTGTTGTTTTGCAAACCTGAGAAGCTCGACAGATCCTTTGACGCTGAGATGAGCAATATGGACATCTGCCCGGCTTTCTTTTGCCAGTATGATATCCCGTGCAACCATGATTTCTTCTGCAGAGGCAGGAATGCCCTTAATTCCAATTTTTATGGAATACTTCCCTTCATGCATAATTCCGCCTGCGCTCAAATGCCTATCTTCGCAATGATCAATAATTAGCGCGTCGATGAGTCTGGAATATTCCAATGCCCTCCGCATAACGAGGCTGTTTTCTATGGGATGTCCATCATCTGAGAATGCAATCGCTCCAGCTTCGTGCAAATCAGCCATATCCGTGATCTTTTCCCCACGAAGTCCTCGGGTGACAGCTGCAATCGGAAAAACATTGACCACAGCATTCCGCCTTGCCTCCGATAGGATGAATTCTGTAACACCACGAGAGTCGTTAACAGGGTTAGTATTCGGCATGCATGCGATGGAAGTGAATCCTCCTTTAGCGGCAGCCAGAGATCCAGTTTTTATGGTTTCTTTGTCTTCTTGTCCTGGCTCTCGGAGGTGGACATGCATATCAATAAAACCCGGTGCGACAACCAATCGAGAGGCATCTATGATTTTTGAACCATCCCCTTCGATCTTCGGCTTAATTTCTGCGATTTTTCCCCGATCGATCAGGATGTCCATGGTTTCATCCATACGGGTGGCGGGATCGATGACTCTTCCGTTCTTAATCAGTAGTCTCACGCTCTTTTCCTCCTAACAAAAGGTACAAAACAGCCATCCGGACTGCGATGCCATTTTCGACTTGTCTCAGAATGACAGATTTTGCCGAATCCGCCAAATCTGTAGAAATTTCCACTCCTCTATTTATCGGACCCGGGTGCATAATGATCGCGTTTCTTTTTGCCCTGCGGAATCTTTTTTGGGTCAGGCTGTACATTTCCCTGTATTCCCTAAGGGAGGGGAAGAGGTTTTTTTGTTGCCTTTCCAATTGAATTCGTAACATCATGATGACATCCGTTCCTCGTATTGCCCTATCGAGGTTGTAATCAAATGTGATGCCGAATTGTCTGAATTCTTCAGGAAGAAGAGCGGGCGGGCCAACACAGACGACCTCGGCTCCTAATTTTTTCATGAGAAAGATGTTTGACCGCGCTACGCGGCTGTGAAGAATATCTCCAACGATCAAAATTTTAAGACCTTTCAGGTCCTTTTTCTTCTGTCTGATCGTAAAAGCGTCCAGGAGTGCTTGAGTGGGATGTTCATGGGCACCATCTCCGGCATTGATGACATGAGAGCGGCAAAAGGTGCTGACATAGTGGGGTGCGCCGGGACAGGAGTGCCTGATTATAATGGCATCTGAGTGCATGGCCTCCAGATTGAGAACTGTATCCTTCAATGTTTCTCCTTTGACCACACTGCTGGTTTGTTTGTTGAAATTAACGATATCCGCACTCAATCTTTTTGCTGCCAGTTCAAACGAGCTTCTTGTTCGGGTGCTAGGTTCAAAAAAAAGGTTAATAATATTTTTTCCGCGGAGTGTGGGAACTTTTTTTACTTCTCGAGTTGAAATTTCAAGAAAGGATTCTGCTGTATTAAGAATCGTCAATACATCTTCCTTTGATAAGGGCTCTATGCCGAGAAGGTGTTTGTGATCAAAAGGCACGGAGGCTCTCCTATGTCCTGTCGATGGGTTCAGTGATCAGGACATCATCGGCTTCGTCGATTTCTTTCAGATGAACCTGCACAATCTCCCGTTTTGATGTGGGAAGAAATTTGCCCACGTAGTCAGCCCTTATGGGTAGTTCACGATGACCGCGATCGATAAGCACAAAAAGCTGGATGCTTTTTGGACGCCCCAGGTCGATCAGGCTGTCCATGGCTGCCCGTATGGTCCGTCCTGTGAAGAGAACATCGTCGATGAGAAGGATTTCTTTATCGACTACCGAAAAATTGATTTCTGTTTTTTTTACCATGTGTTGGGCTTCAAGTTCCGAAAAATCGTCTCTATAAAGCGTTATATCCAAAACTCCCACCGGGATTTTGATATTTTCCAGATTTTGAATCATTTTTGACACCCGCTTTCCTAGATAGATTCCCCTTGTTCTTATCCCCACGATAACGAGTGAGCTCAAATCCCGGTTGCGTTCGATGATTTCTGTGACCATACGATGGAGAGCTCTTCGAATTTTACGCGCATCCATGACTTTTGCTTTGATTTTTTCTTCCATTATGACTCCAAACTTGCCAAGCCATCATTGAGCCAGCCGGACAATTCAAAAAATCTTCGTGTGGATAAGCTTTGTGAAACAGTGATGGTAAGGCTCATACCTTCCTTAAGAAAATGCATCATATCGCCTAAAAAGTCAAGAATCATTCCTTTTGTTTCCTGGTTGTGATTTTGAAGAGAAAGGCTGGATAGGACTTGGGAATCTGGATTATCGACAAATCAGGATTTAAAGTCTTTATTTTCGAAATAGGCGAGAGTATTTTCGAGATCTTTTTTTATCTGAAGTGAAAGGGCTTCAGGCGTTTCAAATTTCCTTTCGTCCCTAATCTTTTTAAAAAAATGCACACGCAGATTCTTTTTATAAAGACTATCATTGTAGTCTATGATATAGGTTTCGACCATGACTTCTGTTTCGTTGAAAGTGGGTTTGCTGCCCACATGCGTTATAGAAGAGAATATTTTTGAGCCGATCTCTACGCTGCTTATAAAAACGCCGGGAGGCGCTATGTCATTCCGGACGTGAATGTTGGCAGTCGGATAACCCAGTCTTCTTCCGCGTGATTTGCCTCTGATAACTGTCCCTTCGATTTCATAGGGCCTTCCGATAAGCCTATTTGCCCTATCGATGTCACCTTTTTTGAGGAGATTCCGAATCAAGCTGCTGCTCACCACAGAACCATGTACGGTCACTGGAGGTATGGATTGCACAGAAAATCCATAATGGGATGCAAATTCTTGAAGTTTAGTCACATCCCCGGCTCTGTCTCTGCCAAACCTAAAGTTATCTCCGACAATTACTTTTTTTGCCCTGAGCTTCTGCAGGATGATAGAACGGATAAATTCTTCTGCTGAAATACGGGAAAATTCCTGATCGAAGGACAGCACAACAATCATCAACACGCCGGATTTTTTGATCTCTTGTAGTCGTTGTTCGAGCGTTTGGAGCAGCTCTATTTTCTTTTTTGTTAAGATTTTTGCAGGATGGGGATAGAATGTAAGCACCAAGGGAAAGAGATTTGTTCTTTTCGTAACTGAGACAAGAGCTTGAAGGATTTTTTGGTGGCCTTTGTGGACACCATCAAAATTTCCGATCGCAACAGCACAATTGTCCGGGGGGGTGGGGATGTCTTTGGGACTTTTTACAGCTTGCATGAAGTCATAATTTAATAATTTTGGCTTTTTCCATGTAAGCCAGCTTGAGTTGATGAAGACTCGATTCTAAAAACTGTTCTTCCTCCTTTTTTAAATTCCCTTTTGTTTTTTCTTTGAGCAAGTCAAGAATTTCGATCAGTCTTTTTGCGAGGTCGAGATTTTTTTCCTGCTTTTTCCCCTTTTCCTCCTCGTTTTGTCCGAGTAAAATTAAGCTTTGGGTGAAAAAAGGAAGAACAATGGAACTGAATTCCAGAGGAGGGAGAACAAGCGGAGTTTCTTTCTTATTTTTCTTTTTGTCTTTGCTCATGATTTTCTCCGGTATTATGTTATCCAAATGAAGTATCAGGATTGAAATTAATCCCAGCTTAAGCTATCCTGAACTATTCATAAAAAACGTCGATGAATTTTTTATTTCAGCAGAGTCAGAAACTTATCTTGACATTGCTGAAAACACTTTTCAAGAGGTTCCATTTTATATTCATCAACGGTTTCTACCCTTTGAGCGAGTCGATTTTAATGCCTTGCATGCCTTGTGCCTCGCATCATTTATTGCTAGGGCGCAGCGGAGGGCCTCGACTCGTGAATAATCCAGGCTGTTTTTGTTGAGCCAAAAAAAAATAATAACCGATAAAATTAAATAATTCAAGGAAGCCGAATCATGAAGCATTCAAAAATAGCCGGTGAAAAATTTGCCCAACTGGTTGAAATTCTGGATGCCCTTCGCAGCAAAAGAGGGTGTCCATGGGATCGGGAACAGGATGAAAAAACAATCGCCAACTTTTTTTTGGAAGAAGTTTATGAGGCCGTTGAGGCATTGCATTCCCGCAACTATTCCGCACTCGTCGAAGAGCTGGGAGATGTTCTGATGGAAGTTGTCTTTTTAGCCAGGCTGGCAAAGGAAAATGGAGACTATACGATGGTCGATGTTCTGGAAGGCATCAATAAAAAGATGATTCGGCGGCACCCCCATGTTTTTGAAAAAAAACGTGAGGAAAACTCAGCCGGAGTGGCGGATGCCTGGAACAAACAAAAACAAGCGGAAAAAGAGAGAAAATCCGTGTTGGAAGGGATAACAAAATCCTGCCCTGCTCTTCTTGCTGCTTATCAGATAGGCGTTCGTACCTCCTCCTTTGGATTCGATTGGGTTCAATCCATGGATGTTCTCCAGAAGGTAAAAGAGGAAGTGGCCGAGCTTGAGAAAGCAATCCAAAATAAACAAAAAGAGGAGATATCTGTTGAAGTCGGAGATATTCTTTTTTCCTTGGCCAATTTGTCCCGCCACTTTGAAGTGAATCCTGAGATTGCTTTGAGGAAGGCCAATCAAAAATTTATGCGGAGATTCCGATTTATCGAAAATAAGCTAAAACAGGATGGCAGGGAGTTGGGGAAAGCCAGCTTAGAAGAGATGGATCAAATCTGGGAGGAAGCAAAAAAGCGGTAGAAGGCCTTATGGCTTGTTTTCTTTCCTGCGCAGCAGATTGGATTTGATGAACTCCTCGATATCGCCGTCTAGAACCCGGTCTACATCCCCAATTTCTACTTTTGTCCTCATATCTTTTATCATTCGATAGGGATGAAGGACGTAAGAGCGTATTTGATTTCCCCAGGCAATATCTGATTTTGTGTCTTCCAATTTTTCTTTTTTTTCTAGTTTTTTTTTCTTTTCGAGCTCATACAATCTGGCCATTAACACCTTCATAGCGGTGGCTTTGTTTTTGTGTTGGGACCGTTCGTTTTGACATTGAACGACAATTCCTGTGGGAATATGAGTGATTCTCACCGCAGAATCAGTGACATTCACATGTTGTCCTCCGCGTCCGGAAGCTCTGTACGTGTCGATTCTCAAGTCCTCTGGATTGATGTCGATCTCGATGTTGTCATCGACTTCTGGATAAACAAATACAGCAGCAAAAGATGTGTGCCGTCTTTTGTTGGCATCGAACGGGGATATCCTAACCAGGCGATGAACTCCGGATTCCTGGCACAGATTGCCGTAGGCGTGATCTCCAACGACACGAACCGTTGCACTTTTAAGCCCGGCTTCTTCTCCAGGCAGCAAATCCAGTACTTCGGATTTGTATCCTTTTCTCTCGGCATATCGCAGGTACATTCTGAGCAACATTTGGGCCCAGTCCTGTGATTCTGTTCCGCCGGCTCCAGGATGGATTGTCAGAATGGCATTGCGGGGATCATCGGGATCATCATAAAGAGCTTGCAGTTTGATCTCTTCCAGTTTTTTATTGAAAATGATGAGATCATTTGTTATCTCTTCCTGAACGTTTTCTCCTTCTTCGGTCAATTCTGCCAAGACTTCCAGCTCTTCTTTTTTATCGATAAGCTGGGAGAATAGAGAGATTTTCCGTTCTAAAACTTTTTTATTTCTTTGGAGGGATTGCAGGCGATCCTGATCCTGCCAGATTTCAGGAGAGGAGAGCTGCTCGCCGACTTTCTGCAATTCTGACTTTTTTTGAGGGAGGTCAAAGAAAACCTCGGACTTCATCGAATCGAGAAAGCGCCTTTTTGATCTTTATCAAAATTTCAGAGGCAATTTTTTTTGAAGCCTGATTTTTTACCGCCATTTTTTCTGAACACCAGTGCCAGGATAAGAAATACGGCGCCCAAAGTCAAGCTTGCAAAAGGAGCGAAATCTCCGAAGCGCGTGTATGGAGTGAGGGTTTTTATCGGCACTATCCTTTCTGTGAGAAATGTCTGAGTCATCATCTCGGTCCGGGAAAGAATGCGGCCGTAAGGATCGATAATCCCGCTCACACCCGTCGTTGCGGATCTAAGCAAAAAACGCCTATTTTCAACAGCCCTCACCACCGCGATAGCAAAATGTTGGAAGGGGGCAGAGGATTTTCCATACCATCCATCATTGGTGATTGTGACGAGAAAGTCTGCGCCCTTTTTAACGAATTTTCTGACAAGATTTGGAAAAATGATTTCATAACAGATTGGTGTTCCAAATTTTTTTCCTTCAAATTGGTGAAGCACAAACTCTTTGCCTGATGATAGTTCCCCGATAGCATGGGTCATTTTTTCAATGAAAAAAAAGATTTTTTTATAAGGAGTATATTCCCCAAACGGGACGAGATGCATTTTATAATACTGGCTCATCGAAAGGTCGGGATGCAGGCACAGGGCTGTGTTGTAATAGTGGGGAAGATTTTGGAATAGGACTGTTTCGTTGGTACCGAGGAGGAGAGTGGCCCCGGATTCTTGAGAAAATCTTGATAGCTCGTTTGCGAATTCCGGATAAATGTTGTATGAACAGCTAAAACACAAGGGCACAGAAAATTCCGGCCAGATAATCAGTCGGGATCCCTGTTTATTGGCCTCAGAAGACAGGTTTAGGTGTTGGTTAAAAAGATCTCTTATCTGCAGGTCTGATATTTGATCCCATCGGATATCAGAGGAAACATTTCCCTGGATCACAGATACTTGGAAAGAATCTTCCATCGCAGGGTTGTTCTGCATGATGACCCGTCCCCCAAAATGGATGAGTACTACAAGGGTAAGTCCCAGAAAAAACGGAGCTCTGCGTTTGTGAATCATCGAATAAACAAATAAGCTTTGGAAAAGCACAATTATGAAAGAAAGCCCGTATATTCCGGTAAAGGCGGCCAACTGCAGGAACCAATGGTTTTTGTACTGGGTGTATCCCAGAAGGCCCCAGGGAAAACCCGTAAATAAGTGAGTAAGGATGTATTCAAATCCTATCCAGATGAAAGGGACAAGGAAAAAAATCAACTTGGGAAAAGCTCTTTGAATTCTGGCAAAACACCAAGAAAAAAGCGCCCAGAACAGAGCGAGGTAACCTATAAAAATGATGTAGATCAAAAGGCTTATCCCAATGGGAAGATTGCCGTAATGGGCTGGGACAGCAGGAATCCAGTAAATAAGGATGGCATTAAATGCGATTCCACCCAGAAATCCAAGAAAAAAGGATTGCTTAGGTGTTTTTTTGTGCAGAGAAAAAAATAAAGGGATAAGGGAAATCCAACAGACAAAGGAGAGATTGAACTTTGGGAAAGACAATGCTGTCAGAACGCCGCTTAAAACCACTAAAAGGATATGCGGCCATCTTATTTTCAAAAATGCCTCTTTTATCCCTTCCGTGCTGCATTAAGGGAGAATCAACCGCTGCGTTTTTTTTGTAAGGTTAGCTTATCGATGTTCCGTTTGTTTGTTATCTAATAATCAGGTAATCGGTTTCTTTTTTGTTCTCCTGCCGGGCCAGTTCATTCCGCACTTTTTCAGCTTTTTCCCTGGTTGGATACCCCCCCAATCGCACACGATAGAGCTTTCTTCTATCGGTTGAAGAGGGCTCGCGGACAATGACATTGTATCCTTTCCTTTTGTAT
Organism: uncultured Eubacteriales bacterium; assembly: GCA_964580235.1. GTDB lineage: Bacteria > Acidobacteriota > Aminicenantia > Aminicenantales > Aminicenantaceae. The sequence continues at coordinate 11,272 of CAZOJY010000077.1, forward strand.
TCTTCGGCAAGGGTAGTAGCGTTTTGCTGGCTGCTGTAGGCTCCAACCTGGATCCAGTACACATTTTGAGCGGGAGAAAAGGCTGAAGATTTGGGGGATTCAATTTTTGGTTCAGCAGCGGACTTGGCCTTGATTTTTTCTTCCTGGACATTGCCTTCTATTGCTTTTTGGTGAGATTCCAGCTCCTGGCTTATCGTCTCCCCTGATTCTTTTTGGGGAACTGGCTTCTGGTGCGTTATCTGTTCTGCTGGTTTTTCTGCCAGTTGGGTTTCTGCTGCGATTTTTCCCTGTTTTTTGCCCACAGATACTCCGAGAAGAAAGACCACAATACCCAGGACCAAAATGGCGATAAAAATCAGAATGAGCTGGGAGCTGGAAAGCTGAAGTTCTCTGTAATCTTTGTTACTCATGTCATGCTAGTCCTGAGTCTCCTTTTTTTTCATTGAAAAGGCTTTCAACATGTCGATCGGAAGGGGAAAAATAATGGTGGAATTTTTTTCTGTCGCAATTTCTGCAAGCGTTCCCAGGAATCTCAACTGAAGCGCCTGGGGGTTGGTAGAAATGATATCTGCGGCCTCCTTGAGTTTATGGGAAGCCTGAAATTCACCCTCGGCATGGATGACCTTGGCTCTTCTTTCTCTCTCTGCTTCTGCCTGTCTGGCAATCGCCCTGACCATGTTCTCCGGAAGGTCGACATGCTTCATTTCGACAAGTTGAACTTTGATGCCCCAGGGGTCTGTGTGTTTGTCGAGAATCTCTTGGAGTTGGACATTGAGTTTTTCTCGTTCGGAAAGGAGTCCATCAAGCTCGACCTCTCCGAGCACACTTCTTAGGGTTGTCTGGGCAAGTTGAGATGTGGCGAACAAAAAGTCTTGGACTTCGATAACCGCTTTTTGCGGATCCATGACGCGAAAGTAAACGACAGCATTGACTTTGACGGATACATTGTCTTTGGTGATGACATCTTGAGGAGGGATATCCATGACCACGATCCGAAGGCTCACACGGACCATGCGATCGATGGGAGGAAAGACAAAAATCAGACCCGGCCCTTTCGGTTTGGAGAGAACCCGCCCAAGACGGAAAATCACGCCTCTTTCGTATTCTCTTAAGACTTTGATCGCATTCAATAAATACAAAGCAATCAACGCAATGATTATTATTCCTGTATACATCTTTCACCTCCTCTTTCCAAGATTTGTATTATTATAGTACGAAAATTCCGGATATTACCAGTAAAGCTTTAATATTTTTTCAAGCTTTGGTGACTTTTATTTTCAAGTTTTTCAAGACCTCGGTGATCTCTACCTCTTCTCCTTTAAGTATTTCTAGGTCTGCTTCTGCATTCCAGAGTTCACCATGCACGAAAACTTTTCCTTTTGGAGTTAGATCGCTCTGCGCAACACCGATCTCTCCAACCAAGCCTTCTTTTCCTGTGTGGACTTTATTGGCAAGAGCCCGGACTGCAATAAAAATTAGAAAGAGAAAGATCAGAGAAAGCCCGACAGCGACGGGAATGATGAACTTTAGGCTCGGCCGGAGTTCCGGAATAGGGGCATCTATAAGCATGATGGATCCAATGACCATGGCGATTATTCCTCCTACTGATAAAATTCCATAGCTCTGCACCTTGATTTCAAGGATAAACAGCCCGATGGCGAGAAGAATTAGGATCAATCCGACATAATTGATCGGAAGAATTTGGAACGAGAATATAGCCAGGAGAAGACAGATGCCTCCTAACACACCAGGCAGGATGGCTCCTGGGTTGGAAAATTCAAAATAAAGGCCGAGCAATCCTAGCATCAGAAGAATGTAAGCCAGGTTGGGATTGGAGATGGTCAAAAGGAATTTTTGGCGGGCGGACATTGGCAGTTCTACCACTTGTTCCCCTCGGAGTTCAAGCAGGTGTTCTCTGCCATCGAATCTTTTTATGGTCGTTCCGTCGAAGTGGTTGATGATATCTGATACATCCTGTGCGATCAGATCGATCAGTTTTCCCTCGAGGGCTTCCGTTTCGGTGTAGGATGAGCTTTTCCGGACGGCGTCCTCGGCCATCTTTGTGTTTCTCCCTCTTTTTTTGGCAATGGATTTGATGTAGGAAACGGCATCATTTGTGACTTTTCCGGCCATGGTCTCATCCATCTGCTGGCCGGTAATGGAAACCCCCACAGGATGAGCCGCACCTGTGTTCGTTCCCGGGGCCATAACAAAAAGATCGCAGGCTATTCCGATAAAAAATCCAGCCGAAGCTGCTCTGGCCCCGTTTGGGCTGACATAGGCAGCGATCGGCACCTTAGAACTCAAGATGCGTTCGATGATCTCCCTCATCGAAGAGTCCAATCCCCCGGGTGTGTTTAACACCATAATGACCAATCGGATGTTGTCTGCCTCCGCTTTTTCGATGGCATTTTGTATGTATTCGGATGTGACTGGATGAATCGGTGCATCGATCGTAATTTTTAGAATAGTTGAATAACCGACCAAGGGGATCAAAGCAATGAGAAGGCAAATAAGGATGAGTTTTTTCACTTTAACTTCATTATAGAAGTGCCTCTTTGCCAAGTCAATATTTTATCTTGACTTTTTATTTTCAATAATTTATTTATTATTTATCATTTAACACCAAATCCAATAGGAGACTTCAATGATCAAGAACGATATTGCCCTCACTATCGAGAAGAATTCAGAATTCAATAGAGCAAAGGCATTGCAGATTGTGGAATCTATCCTGGATGCATTGAAGGATGCTATCGAGAACGATGAAAAAATCGAAATTCGAGGATTTGCCAGCTTCAAAGTGGTTTCCAAAAAGACAGGATTTGGCAGAGATATTCGAAGAAAAAAACAAATCAAGATTAAAAAAGGAAAGCGGATAAAGTTCAGACCTGGCCAAGAGCTCAAGAAAATCTAGCCCAACGGCATGGGAATATTTTCCTTTTTGCTTTCTAAAATTTGCTAATCCGAGTGATTCCATGAGCAAGTATAAAATCAAGCCCTTATCTAAAAACAAGCTCAACACCAGCCCCCTCCAATCAAGGAAAAGCAAAGTCAAAATCGAAGATTTTTCCCGGGTTTATTCACCGGAAGAGCCCTTTTCTCATTTTATCGACAGCCTGCCTGATATCTTGGCCGGAAAAGACTACAAGGATTTTCTGGAACGGATGGCCAAAGCCAAAACCGGGCGGAAAGCTATTGTTTTTGGGCTGGGCGCTCATGTCATCAAAGTAGGGTTGAATCCCGTGGTCCTGAGTTTGATGGCAGAAGGATGGATTTCAGCCTTGGCTTTGAATGGAGCCGGAATCATACATGATTTTGAAATTGCCCTGGCTGGTCATACTTCTGAAGATGTTGCCAATCAGATCAAGTGCGGCCAGTTTGGAATGGCCCGGGAAACCGGAGAAATGTTAAACAGTGCTATAAATTCTGCAAAAGACAAAGATATGGGACTCGGAGAAGCTGTAGGAGAGTTAATCGAAAACTCTGATTTTGTTCATAAAAATATCAGTATTTTGGCCGCTGCTTACAGGCTGAATATCCCGGCCACCGTTCATGTGGCTATCGGGACCGATACAATCCATTTCCACCCGACCGTTGACGGAGAAACTCTAGGGAATGCCTCGTTGAGAGATTTTTTCTTGTTTTGTTCTGTTCTCGAAAACTGTGAGGGAGGAGGGATTTTTGTCAATGTTGGATCTGCAGTCATCCTTCCGGAGGTTTTCCTAAAAGCTATCGCTTGTGTCAGGAATAGCGGAACGGCTCTTGAAGATTTTTCAACGGCTGTTTTTGACTTTCACCACCACTACCGCCCTCATGAGAATGTTGTGAAAAGGCCCCTGGGACAAAAGGGGAGAGGTTTTTATTTTGTCGGCCATCATGAGATCATGATCCCCCTTTTGGCAGCGTCCCTCCGCTCTCTTTATCCACAGAAGAAATAACACGCGAGCGTTTATTTCTTCGAATTATTTTAGGCCTTTAATTCAAAGTCGATCATAAGATTCCTATAAACCTGCTCGGTCTGTTCCAAAGTCTGCCGGAATGAACCCGATGTGTCGATGGTATAATCGGCAAACTCCCGTTTTTTCTCAGACGGCATTTGGCTTTTTATTTTTTCTAACGCTTCTTTCCGACTGATGGAATCTCGTTCCATCAACCTTTTTAATTGTGTTTTTCTATCACAATGGACAACGATAATTTTGTCGAATAATTTTGCAAAGCCGGCCTCAATAGTCAGAGCCGCCACAGACACAAAGATTTTGTAATCTCCTTGTTCCTTGATCTTTTGGATGAGTTCTTTTTTTTTTGCCATAACCATCGGATGGAGAAGATGGTTGAGAAAATCCCGTTCTTTCTTGTCGGCAAAAATGATTGCACCCAGAGTATGCCGATTTATGGTTTTGTCGGGATCGAGGATTTTCTCACCAAAATGCGCAACGAGAGCTTTCCAGGCCGGCATCTCCGGAGCCTGGAGCTCGTGGGCAAGAGTGTCTGATTCATGCAGGTAACAGCCCAACTGTCCCAACACTTGAGCAACAACAGACTTGCCTGTGGCAATTCCTCCTGTTAAGGCAACAAGAAGCATGTCGAAAATGATAGGTTAAGTCTCGTACTGATCGACTTCTTCTCCGTTTTCGGTGATGAATTTGAATTTTTTGCTGAACCGAAGAGCTACGCCCTGCTTTTTTCCCTTTTTATCTGACTTTTCAAGCCGGATTGTGAGTCCTCCCAACTGAAGCTTGACTTTTTTCTCCGAGCTTAGTTCGCTCGGGATTTCGATAACCAGATTCAATTTTGATCCCACTGTCACACCTGAATCGAGACAGAAATAAGCTCCTGTCGAGCTTATGTTTTCTAGGACGGTTTTTTCCTGGAATTTTTTCCCCTCGCCGGCTTTTCCCTCCACGCTGGCGGGCAAGGGGAGATCAAAACGCCACTCCCGACGGCGGTCAATGGCGACGTCGGAAGGGGGCTTGACTTTTTTTTTCACACTTTTTTTTGATTTTGGTTTTGAAGTTGATGTTTTTGTCATGTTTACCTCATGGATTAAAACAGAGCAGAGTTAATAGCATAAAGTGCGAGCTGAAGTCTGCTGTGTGTGTCAAGTTTGGCATATATGCTTTTGATATGAGACCGGACTGTGTTTTTACTGATGAACATGGCTTCTGCGATTTCATCGTTACTTTTTCCTTGGCCAATTAACCTAAGGACTTGAAATTCTGTGGGCGTGAGTTGGTCTAGAGTTTTTTCTTTGAGGTCTCGTCCGACTACGGAAATGATGCGATCCATAATGCTGCTCATCTTGTCCCGAGGCAGCCAAATTTCTCCTTTGCGGATAATTCGGATGGCATCTCCCAGTTGATTTGATGGGTCATTCAAGTCGAAGTATCCTCTGACACCTGTGTTCATCAAGCTCACGATTTCTTCCTGCGAGGGAATGTTTCCTAAAAGCATAAGTTGGGATGACGGATGCCCTTTCAAGAGTTCTCTAATCGCTTTGCAAATTTCACGGATGTTGGGCAATGGCTCTGATTTTGCAAAAAGAATGACATCTGGTTTTAAGGCTTTGATGGATTCGAGGAAAGATTCGATCGTGCTTTTTTCGATATTGACAACTTCGATATCTAAGGAAGATTCTATAGCTTTCAGAATACCAGAAAGAATAAGATCTGAAGGGCAGTAGATGAGCACCTTGATCATTTTTTCGGCTTCGGTCGAAGTTTTCTTTTTATTCATTGCTGTCCTGCTTTAATTGCCCCTTTTGTGTTAAATATCTCATTTATGTTTGGCGCAACGGTATGTTAATAAAACAGATATTTAATGTCAAGGAAAGACTTGCGGGAG
>CAZOJY010000078.1:0-3148 GCA_964580235.1 uncultured Eubacteriales bacterium
CGAGCTTTTTTCATCTATGACCTCCTGAAATTATTCTAAAATTCTTTCCCAGCAATTATTGGGGCTGCAAAGGACCGAGCTGATCTCAGTAACTGTCTCATGGCCGGCCAATTCATTGGCGGTGCGCAGTCGTTCCCTTGCCATATCAATCTCATCCAATCCTAAAACTGCCATTTTATCATATAATACGATGGTTTCTGCCAATTTTTGGGTGATATTGTCAAACAGAATTTTTACGGTCTTTTTTCTATCTTTTATCGGATTCAACAGAATTTGTTCGAATCCCTTTTCGATTCGGGGAAACAGGATATGAATGGAAGTTGGATTTTTGATGATCTCGTTGTGTGAGCAATATTCAGATAATTCTATGGCGATCTTTTTCTGCCATTGGTCCTGCATATCGGGGATATCTCCGGAAGGAAGAAAGCGAGGGAAATCGTGAATCAGGGTGCCGTACCGGATATTGTCTACCGCGGAACCCATAAACCATGTGATATTGTCCTGATCCAAGCGAAAATGGACGGTCTCTGTGGAGAAAAGCCGCAGTCCTTTCTCTAAACCACTCAGCAAATATACGGATTTTCCGCTCCCCGCACCTCCAATGATGACATATAATTTATCTTTATCTTCTTGATAAAGGGCACACGCATGGAAGTTGAAAATGCCGTGTTTTTTTTCGAGCAAATAAAGGGCATACCGATACAAAAAACCTTGATTTCCCCAAAGTGTGTATCTCTGGTCAGACGCTTCTCTTTGGAGTCGGGAAAAAGGTCCTCTGATAATTACAGCATTATCTTTAGATATGTATTTTGGTTCCCTTTCTATGTCTTTGATTGAGATATATCCATCCAAACCATCGCCATAAGAGATTTGTTCCACGCGCAAAAAATCTGTCAAGAGAGATTCAGCTTTCACCCCAAATGGGAGTGAGGGAAGAATTTCTTCCTGATCGGATTGGATGCCAATAGTCGCTTCGAGGATTTGTACTGCAATTTGATGCATTATTCCGACTCCTATGATACATGATTGGCTGTTAAATTGCGATGCTTCCTATGCCTATTTCTACTTTGACAGGTGTTTCATTTTTCTGCCACATGTATGGCAGATATGCCGAATAGAAGTTTCCGGTATTCGACTCTGGAAAATCCAGATTGAAGCAGGATTTTGGCGAATTCATCAGGGGCATAAAAACGAGGAATGGTATAGGATAGATAACGATAGCCAGCTTTAGACCCGGATAAAATCCATCCCACAGATTTGACGATCCATTTCACATACAGATGGAAAAGCTTGCGCATCAATTTTGCTGCCGGCTGGCTGGTTTCGAGATTGATAAAAAATCCTCCTGGTTTCAAAATCCTTATGAATTCTTCCAAGTAAGATCCCAAGATGTCTCTCCGCGGGTTCAGGTTTCGTGTTGCAAATGAAATGGTCACAATGTCGAAGGATTCGTCTGGGAACGGAAGGGCTCCCACCTCTGCAATGGAAGGAAGGAGGGTGTGGGCATTTCTTTTTTCCATGGCCTTTTTAAGCATCGGAAACGAAAAGTCGACAATATGGATATCCACATTATTGGCTGAAAGAAGAGCAAGATTTTGGGCCATTTCTCCGGTCCCGCTGCAGACATCAAGCCAAAGAGTGCCGCCCTTTTGAGCAGCGAACCGGGCCGTCTTTTTTCTCCAGCGAATATCCAACCCCAGGGTTAAAACATGGTTTACCAATTCGTAGGTTCTGGCAACCTCGGTGTATATTTTCTGGACGCCTTTTCGGATTGTCATTTTAGCAAATCGCTCTCGTTTCTGTAACCGATGAATTATAAAGCATTGGTGGAATACTCTCAACAAAGGAAACAAAGCAGTCAAGTGAGCTGAAGGATGCCCTACCGACGTCCTTATGAAACTTGTATTGAAGTGAGATTGTTAACAAATGATCGATGCGGCGGCCATTGAATATGTGTTCCGTTTTGCTTGGAACTGGAAAGACTAAAACTGATATCGTTTCAGATCGGGAAATCCTAGGAATTCTAGCCGGCAAACAGCGGAGAGTTTTTTCCGAAACGGTAATGTGCGAGTACCAAAACACCCAGTCCGGACAGGAACAGAAAAGGGGAGTTTATCCCGAATGTATCCGAAAGAAAACCTGAGATGAGCACAACGATGGATCCGGTAATCATCTGGATATTAGCGACAATGCTGAATGCCAGGACTTGATTCTTTTCGTGAACTTTTTTGGCGACAAAAGATTGGAAAGCCGGATAGATCAAAAATAAAAATGCTCCAAAAAGAAAAAGCGATGCCGCAGCAATCCCTAAAACCGAAGCTGCCCCCAGAACGAACAGAAAGGCAGTCGATCCGATTAAGCTTGCTGAGGATAGTTTTTCACGGCCGACACGCCCGCTCAGATAACCAAAAAAGTATGTCATCACAGTCCCTATTCCTATCCACAGAGCGAGAAAAACTCCCGTATTTCCAATCAGTACCTTGAATTTATGATTAAAAAGGGAGGGAGCGTAATATACTGTGGTTCCCCAACAGGCTCCTCCAAAAATGAAGCCGGGGATATATGTTTTGATCTCCTTCAGGGCTTTAATCCACGAAGAAAACGCCGGCCGGGTTTGTATTCCTTTTATCAGAGCCGTTTTCCGGACAGCCAAAAAGCTCGATATTCCGAGAAAAAAACTGACCACGGCACAGACATACAAAGGCATTTTCCAGCCAAAGGTTTGGGCAAGATAACCAGCGGATATAAAAGCGGTGAATACGCCAAGATTACCTGAGCCGCTCTGGATTCCCATGGCAAAATCCAGCCCCTGATCGGGGTGGGCTTTAGATACAGTGGATATCCCTATGGGATGGTAGAAACTTACAAAAATGCGCATCAGGAGATAAAACATAAGCATTCCAATAAAATTTGCCGAGAGAGTGATCAAAAAGATAGAAACGGATATTCCGAAGGAACTGAAAAGAAGCAGATGTTTATATTCGAATTTGTGAGCGAAATTGGCGATCAAAATCTGAAAGACAAATGTGATCAGCAAACCGAGGTTGGATAAAATACCGATATGAGAATAAGTTTTGATGATAAACTGTTGGTTGAAAAGAATGGGGAAAATCATCGGGACGATCACACTGGATGCGTCATTGAATGC
>CAZOJY010000078.1:3248-16972 GCA_964580235.1 uncultured Eubacteriales bacterium
AGTTGGATTAAAGTAGGATTGCAAGGAAATTCAGATAAAACTCGGAGGAAAGATGAAACAAAAATTTTCACGGAGAGCCTTTTTGAAGGCTGGAGTCTGCACAAGTGTGGCAGCCGCTCTTGGAGGGGGCAAAAATGCTCTGAGCCAGCGGCCGGATGCTGAAAAAATGCTCGTGATCGCCAGCGGGAATGGGATGAGGGCAGTTGACAAGGCAATGGAAATGCTCAAAAAAAGATTAGACCCGCTGGATGCCGTGATAGCCGGTGTCAACATTATTGAAGAAGATCCCAATGATATGTCTGTGGGATACGGTGGACTTCCAAATGAAAACATGGAGGTCGAGCTTGACGCATCGGTCATGCACGGCCCGACGCATAATGCCGGAGCTGTGGCCGCACTAAAACATATTAAAACGCCTTCCAAGGTCGCAAAACTTGTGATGGAGAGGACAGATCATGCCCTGCTTATCGGCGAAGGAGCTCTGAAATTTGCCAAGGCTCATGGTTTTAAAGAAGAAAATCTTCTGACAGATAAAGCCAGGGAAAGATGGCTCAGATGGAAAGAGAGACTGTCGGACAGGGATGACTGGTTTCCTCCAGATGAAGAATCTGACCAGGAAGTTCTTGAAGTTCTGACATACCATGGCACGATCAATTGTTGTGCTCTAGATGCCAACGGCAATTTAGCTGGTGTTACAACGACAAGCGGATTGTCCTACAAAATTCCGGGAAGGGTTGGGGATTCTCCTATTATCGGAGCGGGCCTTTATGTAGATAACAGTGTAGGAGCAGCCGGTTCAACTGGCAGAGGAGAAGCAAATATCTTGAATTGTGGGAGTTTTACTGTTGTGGAATTTATGAGAGATGGGCTGTCCCCAGAAGAAGCATGCCTCAAAACGCTGGAAAGGATTGCCCAAACATCGAAGCTCCAACCTTATCTCTTGAATGAAGATGGGAAGCCCCAGTTTGGCTTGAGTTTTTATGCGGTTAACAAAAAGGGGGATTACGGATCGGCACGGATGTGGAGCGGCGGCCGATTTGTCATCCATGATGGGACCACAAGCAGAAGAGAACAAGCGGCTTATCTTTTTAAGCGTAAACAAAGAAGATAACGCCCAGCTAGCCAGTCATGATTGGGGCAAGGACAAAAGATCAGCACACATATGGTCAGTTTTTTCATTTTGTCCTCAGAAATAAAAGTTCGATTGAGGAAAATCTCAAACATACATATTCGATTTGCCTGGATGTTTGGCTATTGTTCTTCCAAGACTATAGCTGAAAATCCTGCTCTCATCAAACGAGAGGCGATCTCTCTTGCCGAATCATGATTTTTTGCCTTGACCCTGACGCGGTAGTAAATCTGGTTGACTGTTTTAAATTGAGTGATGTAGACATCTTTAAAATTTCTTTGCAGTTCAATTTTTAATGCTTTGGCATTATCTTCCTGAACAAAAGATCCCACCTGAATAGAAAATTTCTGGGAGGATTTTTTTGGGGAGAATTTTGTGAGAATTTCCAACCTGACAGGAGCCGTTCCTGTCTCAATCATATCGACAGCCATTGCGGCGGCATAAGAAAGATCGATAATCCGGTTTTTTACAAACGGTCCTCGGTCATTAATTCGAACGGTGACAGATTTTCCGTTGTTTAAGTTTGTGACCATCACGTAGGTGCCGAACGGCAAACTCCTGTGGGCCGCAGTCAAATCATACATGTTATAGATTTCTTTGCTGGATGTATTTTTCCCGTGAAAATCTGGCCCATACCAGGACGCAATGCCTGTCCGTACAATTTCGGAAGGGAGGTATGTCACTCGGGCACAAGAAATGAACAGCAGGATTGGGAAGAATAAAAAAGGATAGATACTCCGTCCGAGATACTTTATCATTGCCAGCCAGGCTTTATAAAAATTGAATCAAGTTTTTTTTCAAAAAAGAAAACGCTTCTGCAGGTGTGGAACATATGGAATAAAGACGGGCATCTTTGCTGTCAATGGCTTTATATTTGAGAAGAGCCTCAAAATCAACGATCTCATTCCAGTATTCTTTTCCGTACAACAAAATGACGAGTTGATCTTTGTGAATTTTTCCAGTCTGGACCAGAGTCAAAACTTCAAATAGCTCGTCCAATGTTCCGTATCCCCCTGGTAAAACCACAATCGCTTTGGCTCGATTGACCAGCCAGAATTTTCGCATAAAAAAATAATGAAAGATAAACAACAATTCCTGGGAAATATAGGGATTGGGAAACTGCTCTTCAGGGATAGAGATATTCATCCCGATGGATTTGCCTCCTGCTCGCGCGGCTCCACGATTTGCCGCTTCCATCAAACCTGGTCCACCGCCTGTGCAGACAACGAAGTTTTTCCCTTTGGGTTTGAGTTTGATTGCCCATTTTGCCAATCGAAAAGCGAGCTCTTCTGTTTCCCGATAGTATTTGCTGAGAAGAGAACCAGTCTCTTCAGGTTTGGCTTTTGAGGACCCCAAGAAAAGCACAGTGCTGTTGACTTTTTGTTCGGTCAAGCGGGAGAGGGGCTCGAGATACTCACTGATGATGCGTATGGTCCTTGCTTCTTCTGAATTCAAGAATTCCAGATTTTTGTATGCCTTTTCCGAATGTGCATTATTTTTCATTCTCACCTCACATATCGAGTCCGGCCCTTGTGTTGGGGCGTACAGAATATAAAGAAGAAGTATAAGGGAAAAAGATCAGAATGTCCAAACCAAAGGGACTGATCCTGGGTTCTCGTTCAAAAATCCGTATTGAGACTAATATTTTAATATTTGAACTTTGACTTCCACTATTATATTATCCATTAGTCCTCACAAATAGACAGAAAAAAATTGATTTTTTAAAACTAGGTTCGTTGTGCTGAAAAATTACAATCTTCTGACTGATGTCAAATATCCTGGACGTCTTATCATTATCGGGCAGGAAAAGAAAAGGGGAAAGCTTTTGGTCGTATATGCCATTACAGGGCGATCCGCTTCCAGCCAGGCTCGAAAAATGGAACAAGTCAAGGATGTAATCTGGGTAAAACCCTCTGATAAGGAACTTCTGAAGGAAGGAAACATCGACCTCCTGATTTACCCGAGTGTTTTTTGCCTTTCTCATGGAATTGCCATCAGCAATGGAAAACAATCCGTCGATGTGATGGCCTGTCTGTGCCAGGGTGGGAGTGCTGCCGAAATTCTTGCCTTTGCTTTAAAAAATTGGGATTATGAGCCTGACAAGCCGACCTACACACCAAGAATAAGCGGGTGCGTTCTTCCAAACAAAAGCGCCGCACTCAGTCTGATTAAAAAGTCGACTGCCGGTTCCTCCTTGAGAAATATTTATGAATTTTCCGTTGTTCCGGGTAAAGGAAAAATGATCATGACATATCAGGGAGAAAACGTAGATCCTCTTCGTTCTTTTAAAGGGGAACCGTTGGACGTGAATTTAATCGGCAGTTCTCCCCACGAGGTTGCAGAGAAGGTTTATATGTCTCTGGCTCCTGGAGAAGGAGATAGAGATTTGCGTGTGGCGGTCGCTTGCGTTTTTGGGATCGATTTACCATCGAATAAATTCCAATCTTATATCATAAACAGGTCAGCAGAGGAGTGAGAAGCAAATGGGAAAAATCGACAAAACAACACGCAGACAGTACCGGACGAAAGTCAAAGAAGAATTCCCGGAAACGTTTCAGTGGGGAGACCTCAAATTTCAAAAAAAACTCGCGTTGAGATATGGCGAGAATCCTGGCTATCCTGCAGCATTCTACAGCGAACCTGGAACATCTGGCCCCAACATGGCATCATTCGAGATCATTCAAGAAGGGACCAAAGGCCTGAGCTACATCAATCTTGGAGATATGGATTTGGGACTCAGACTTGTAAAGAAACTTTCCAGCATCTATCCAAATCGAAAAATCTGTGTTCTTGTGAAACATGAAATGCCGAGCGGCGTGGCGATGGGCGAGGGTCCAGTAAATGTATTTCAGAAAGCATGGGGATGTGATCCCCTTTCGAATTTTGGGAGTGTTGATGTGTTAAATCACCCGGTCGATAAGACTTTAGCAGAAATCATAGTTGAGAAGAGCCGAAATGTAGAAGTGGTGTTTGCTCCGGATTTTACGCCAGATGCTCTTGAAGTTCTGGCAACAAGAAACCCGTTGCGCGTAATAAGGCTTGCTGCAGCGATCGATCAACCGGCCCTGGACAATGGCCTGGAATTCAAAAGAGTAGAGGGCGGCCTCCTTGTCCAAAAGCGGTTTGGTTCCAGGATTGTATCTGCGGATTCGGTGGAAGTTGTCTCTGAGAGAAATGCTGCAAAACATGAAGTTGAAGCTGCCATTTTCTGCTGGACCGTTGCCTGTTTCACCCGGTCTAATGCTATCGTAATCGGCTCCCCAGACAAAATCCACGGGATAGGGTCGGGACAGAGAAGCCGTATTGATGCTGCAGAGGATGCCATCAAGTTTTCAAAACGCGGCTACGGATCTGAAGGCTGTATCATGGCTTCGGATGCTTTCATGCCATTCACGGATGTTGTCGAACTTGCTGCCAAGAGTGGAATTACAGCAATCATTTATCCTTTGGGTTCAGTCAGAGACCAGGATGTCCTCGAGAAAGCAAACAAATTAGGGCTGGCCATGATCGTCACTAAAAAACCGGGAGAAACAGACAGCGAAAGGTGCTTTTTACACAGATGATTTTTCAGTAGAAAAATTATTCGGCTTGACTTAAAATTTAAGAGGATTATAATAACCTATTTTTATTCCTTAAGAATTAATATTTTGGCTTCTTGTTGCGGATGCAAGGGGGCCATCAGGAGGGTCTCATGAAAGAAGTTACAGTGGAAGAATTGCTGGCGAAAGCGGAGCAGCCTTCTAAAGATGCTCTGCGCCTTCATCCCTTTTATAGGGGGAAAATCGAAGTTATTCCAAAGTGCCGGATAAGAGATTTTAATGATTTCGGTGTTTGGTACACGCCTGGAGTGGCAGCCCCTTGTAAAAAAATCCAAGCGGATATCGAAAAAGCTTACGAGATGACGAACAAATGGAACTTTGTAGCTGTGGTTTCGGATGGATCACGCGTTCTTGGCCTTGGGGACATTGGCCCCGAAGCTGGGCTGCCAGTCATGGAAGGAAAGGCACTTCTATACAAATATCTGGGTGGTGTGGATGCCTTTCCCATCTGTCTGGATACGAAAGAACCCGAAGAAATTATCCAGGCCGTGAAATGGCTTCAGCCGACATTCGGCGGAATTAACCTCGAAGACATCGCCCACCCCAAATGTTTTCATATCCTAGATACACTCAGGCAAGAGATGGAAATTCCGGTTTGGCACGACGACCAGCAGGGAACAGCCTGTGTGACGGTGGCTGGTCTGCTGAATGCGGTAAAAATTGTCGGGAAGAGCATGAAGGACATAAAAGTGGCCATGATCGGAGCTGGCGCCGCAAATATCGCTATCTCCAGGCTCATCATCACTGCCGGAGTCAATCCAGAAAACATCATTGCCGTGGATTCTAAAGGCATTCTGCGCAGAGATAGAGGGGATAAAATGATGCTGAAGACTAAATACAAACAAAAATGGCACTTGTGTGAAACTACAAATCCCAAGGGTATTAAGGGAGATATAAAAGAAGCGATGGAAGGAGCCGATGTTGTGCTCTCTGCCTCTAAACCAGGACCTGGGGTCATTAAAAAAGAATGGGTCGAACAGATGGCTGAGGATGCTATTGTGTTCTCATCTGCCAATCCGATTCCAGAGATTTGGCCATGGGAAGCCAAAGAAGCAGGAGCAAGAATTGTTGCCACTGGGCGATCGGATTTTCCTAACCAAGTTAACAACTCTCTTGGATTCCCGGGAATTTTCCGGGGAGCCTTGGATATTCGCGCCACAAAAATCACAGATGAAATGTGTATAGAGGCCGCCAAAGAATTAGCCCAAGTTGCAGAAGACAATGGAATTAACGAAGATTACATCGTGCCTAATATGGATGAATGGGAAGTTTTTCCAAGGGAAGCTGTCGCCGTTGGAAGCAAAGGAATAGAACAAGGTGTGGCAAGAATCAAGCGGCCTGCCAATGAAAGATTCAAACAGGCGGAAGCAATCATTAAAAAAGCCCGAGAAGAAGTGCAACTGATGATGAGAGAAGGATTCATCCAGGATCCCGATAGATAAAAAAAAACTTGACAGAAACACACTCAAGTTTTATATTGTAACTGTACTAAAAATAATCTTGGTTTTTATCGGAGGAAATAAATGGCAAAAATTATAGGCATTGATTTAGGGACAACAAATTCTGTTGTGGCCATTACAGAAGGAGATAAACCCAAAATCATTCCGAACGAAGAAGGAGGGCGGACCACTCCATCGGTTGTCGCTTTCACTGAGAAAGGCGAACGTTTGGTGGGCCAAGTCGCAAAGAGACAAAGGATCACGAATCCAGAGAACACCATTTACTCGATTAAAAGATTCATGGGCCGGCGTCAGAATGAAGTTCCTGATGAAATCAGTCAGGTCCCGTTTAAAGTGGCAAAGGATTCCAAAGGAAATGCTGTTGTCGAAGCGTTAGGCAAAAAGTATGCCCCACCTGAAATTTCGGCAATAATACTGCAGAAGCTGAAGAAGGCCGCTGAAGATTATCTTGGAGAAAAAGTGGAGAAGGCTGTCATCACTGTCCCGGCCTATTTTAACGACAGCCAGAGGAAAGCGACCAAAGATGCCGGAACCATCGCTGGACTGGAAGTGGTGCGAATCATCAACGAACCCACAGCAGCAGCTCTTGCTTATGGTATGGACAAAAAAAAGGATCAGACCATAGCTGTGTATGATTTTGGCGGCGGGACTTTTGATATATCCATACTGGAAGTAGGGGAAGGCGTTGTCGAAGTCAAATCAACAAATGGAGACACACATCTAGGAGGAGATGATATCGACCAGAGAGTACAGGACTGGCTGGTGTCTGAGTTCAAGAAGGAATCTGGCATCGATTTGACCAAAGATAAAATGGCTCTGCAGCGGCTGAAAGAAGCAGCAGAAAAAGCAAAAATGGAGCTGTCTACCACCATGGAAACAGAGATCAACCTTCCTTTCATTACAGCCGATGCTTCAGGGCCAAAACACCTTCTGATGAAACTTTCTCGTTCTAAGCTGGAACAGCTTATGGAAGACCTGATCGAAAGGACCAAACAACCATGCATCCAGGCTCTTAAAGATGCTGGCTTAAAGCCCGAAGACATCAATGAGGTCATCCTCGTGGGCGGCTCTACGCGCATTCCGATGGTTCAAAAATCAGTTAAGGACCTATTTCAGAAGGAACCTCATAAGGGGGTTAATCCGGATGAAGTCGTCTCTGCAGGAGCCGCGATTCAGGGTGCTGTACTGGCAGGAGATGTGAAGGATGTGCTCCTTCTCGACGTGACCCCGTTGACTCTCGGTATAGAAACTTTGGGAGCAGTATTCACAAAGATGATTCCCAGGAATACAACCATCCCCACCAAAAAAACAGAAATTTTTTCGACAGCCTCTGATAACCAACCGAGCGTAGAGATTCATGTTTTGCAGGGAGAAAGGGAAATGGCTTCTAACAACAGGTCATTAGGCCGGTTTCATCTTGATGGAATCCCGCCTGCTCCGAGGGGCATTCCCAAAATTGAAGTCACCTTCGATATCGATGCCAATGGTATTCTTCATGTGTCGGCCAAGGATGTGGGAACGGGAAAGCAGCAAGCTATCACGATTACCGGGCATTCCGGTTTGGATGAACAAGAGATTGATCAAATGGTGAAGGATGCCGATGCTCACTCAGCCGAAGACAAAAAAAGACGAGAGGTCATCGACAAAAAAAATCAAGCAGATCAGATGGTTTATAGTTTGGAAAAACTGCTGCGGGAAAATAAGGACAAAATTCCTGCGGATGAAGCGGCTCGAGTCCAGGCTGAAATAGATAATACGAAAAAAGCGGCTGAAGGGGAAGATGCGGAAGCCATTAAGCAAGCTCTAGAAAAGCTTTCGCAGGCATCGCACAAACTCACCGAAATGATGTACCAACAGGCCACCCAACAGCAGCAAGCTCAACAGCAGGCTGGAGGTTCTCAAGAAGCCTCTGGAGATCAGGCTCAATCTCAAAAGCAAGAGACAGAAGAAGACTCAGAAGAAGAAGTGATCGATGCTGAGGTTGTAGACGAAGAGAAAAAATAATTGCTTTCCAGGATGAGGAAGGTCCGGGATGGCGCACGATTATTATAAAATTTTAGGAGTAGAAAAAAGTGCCTCTACAGCCGACATAAAAAAGGCTTACCGGAAACTGGCACGAAAATACCATCCTGATCTAAATCCTGGGGATAAGGCCGCTGAGGAGAAATTCAAAGAAATTCAGGAAGCCTATGCTGTCTTGAGCGATTCTAAGAAACGCACCCAATACGACCAATTTGGGTTTGTCGGTGATATTCCTCCTGGAGGCTCTCACCAGCAGTCCTATTCATCCGGCTTCGATGGATTCGATTTTTCTAGCTTCGGCTCATCTCCCTTCCAGGACGTTTTTAGCAATATATTTGGAGCTCGGACACAGCCCGCACGAAGACCTCAAAGGGGAGAAGATCTTCATTACACGATGAAGGTTGGCTTTCAAGACGCTGTAGATGGAGTGAAAACACGGATAAAGCTCACTCGGATGATCAGCTGTTCTTCTTGTCAAGGAAAGGGATATGTCGGAAGCGAAGGGCAGAGTATGTGTCCCGCCTGTGGAGGAAGCGGCCAAACTTCCATGCAAAGAGGATTCATGAAATTTGCCTCCCCATGTCACACATGCGGAGGAACAGGTAAAACACCTGGAACACAATGTTCCGATTGCCGCGGCTCAGGCCTTGTGTCCAAATCGCATCTCATCAGTGTCCGGATTCCGGCAGGAGTCAATACGGGATCCAAAGTTCGAATTGCAGGAAAAGGAAACGCAGGCAGGAATGGGGGGCCCACAGGAGACCTCTTCATCACCATCGAAGTGGATACCCATCCGTTCTTCAAACGGAAAGGCAAGAATATCTATGTCAAAGTCCCGATCACAGTGCCTGAAGCAACGCTTGGGGCCAAGCTTGATGTGCCAACTCTTTACGGAAAGACGACAATCCGGATTCCTCCCGGAACAAAATCAGGACAAATGTTCAGGCTCCGGGACAAGGGAACCCCTGTCCCCGGCAAACGGATTAAGGGGGACCAGTATGTGGAGGTTTCCATCGTTCCTCCTCCTTTTAATGACCAAAAAATTCGAGAACTGATGAAAGAACTCCAAAAAATCTCGAAGGACAATCCAAGAGAGAAATTAGGGATTCATTAAAATGAATAAAAGGGAAGGCTCCAAGAAATTTTATCACATCAGTGCTGTCGCCCAGATATATGATATTCACCCGCAAACACTCCGATTGTATGAACGAGAAGGCCTGCTCAAACCTTCTCGAAGTGAAGGCAACACGCGTCTATACAGTGAAGATGACCTGAAGCAGCTCGAATTCATCATCAGTCTGACCCGAGATTTAGGGGTTAACCTGGCGGGTGTCGAAGTCATCATGAACATGAAACAAAAAATGGATCAAATCGAATCGGAGGTAAATGAATTTTTAGAATATATTAGAAGAGAATTTGTTGAAGGCCAGGAAGATGAGTTTGAGCAGAGACGGCAGGCTCTGATCCGGATCAATCCGGGAAAAATCGTAAAAATCGAAAGAATAGAAAAGACAAAGGATGCGAAATAAGTTTAAAGAGTCGCTCGATTCCAAAAATATTTCTCGCTACTTCAAACAAATTGCTAAATTCCCTCAATTGAGTCCGAAGGAAGAAAAGGAGCTTGGGCGACTCATCCAAAAGGGAGATAAAAAAGCTTTGGGGAACCTGATCGAATCAAATTTGAAGTTTGTTGTTTCCTACGTGAAAAAATATCGGGGGATGGGATTGGGCCTCCCGGATCTTATCAACGAAGGGAATCTTGGATTAATTGAAGCCGCAAAACGGTTTAATCCAGCAAAAAATGTCAAATTCATTTCATATGCCGTATGGTGGATCAGACAGGCCATCATAGTTGCTTTAACCAAGTATTCCCGAATTTATCACATTCCGCAAAAGCTGTCTGACCAAATCTCTGAAATGAAAAGGATAAAGGTTCAACTGAAAAAAAAGTTAGGAAGGGAAGCGGCAAGAGATGAGATAGCAAAGTGCATGAGAATTTCTGTTGAGGATGTGGAAGAATTAGAAATTTTAGCAGGCAAGGACATATCACTGAGCTATAAATACTACGATGATGATGTGGAAGTGGGTGACAGAATAACAGACAGCATGTCCCCTTCTGTGGAGTATCAGATTATAAAAAATTCCGTACAGGAAAATATCAGAGATATCCTGAATGAATTGGAAGAAAAGGAAGCAGATGTGCTAAAATTAAGATTTGGGATACTTGATAAAAGATTAGAAATAAAATATGGCGTTAAGGACACAGAGCAGAATCCGAAGACGCTTCAGGAAATTGGAGATAAACTCAATTTGACAAGGGAGAGGATAAGGCAGATAGAAAAGAAAGCCATGAGAAAGTTGGCCCGTTCCCATAAACTTCAGCAATTAAGAGGATACCTGAACTGATGACAGGCAGTCGGTGCACTGTTTGCAATGACACTGGATGGGTCCTGAAGGACCATAAAGGGAGAATGATAGCGAGGCGATGCAGCTGTTTTGAAGAGAGAAAGGGGAAACTTCTCATAGAGCATGCTGAGATCCCGAACAGATACAAAAATTGTTCGTTTAAAAATTTCGAGATTCATAACGATTCTCACAAGCATGCCATCAAGATTGCCAAACAATTTGTGAAAAACTATCCTGTCCAGGATGTGGGCCTCCTTTTTATCGGCCCTTGTGGAGTGGGAAAGACCCACCTGGCTGTGGCTTTGATTAATGAAATGATCCATCAGAAGGACGTCCCCTGCTATTTTTGTGATTTCCGGGAGCTCATCCGCAGAATCCAGAATACCTATTCCCCTGATTCTTCCATGACTGAGTCAGAGATTCTTGAGCCCATTTTTCAAAAGGAAATCCTCATTCTGGATGAGTTGGGGGCTAAGAGGACGACGGCCTGGGTAGAGGAGATGGTTTTTTACATCGTCAACCACCGTTATAATAATAAAAAACTGACCGTCTTCACATCCAACTATCCTGACCATTCCGACGATGAAGAGGATTCCAGAAATTCTTTCTTCAAAAAAGGCAGTGAGACGTTAGTGGACAGGATTGGCGTGCGTTTGCGTTCACGGCTTTATGAGATGTGCAAAATCGTCCGGATGGAAGGAGACGATTACCGGAAAAAAATCAAACAAGCCGGTTATCGTTTCTGATTGCACTTAACCCCAATTTTTGATAATCTAATCTGAGCTGCTCCTCGGTAGCTCAATCGGCAGAGCGGGTGGCTGTTAACCACTAGGTTGTAGGTTCGAGTCCTACCCGAGGAGCCAATTTTTCCTTCCTTTGGGTCTATTTGTCTGTGTATTCGGATAAGAATGATAATCCAAAAACAAACAGGAAAAATCGTTTTGGGTTGCGAGAACTTCCTTGCTCATCATCTAAATTTAGTAAAAAACAAAAAAGTTGGGTTGATCACAAATCCGACCGGAGTGGACAGTCATCTCAACAGATTGATAGATTTATTCTATAAAAATCCTGGCATAGATCTCATGGCTCTATATGGGCCAGAACATGGACTGTATGGGAATGCCCAGGCTGGTGAATATGTCCCCTTTGCCAAAGACGAAAAATACGGTCTTCCGGTGTTCAGTCTTTACGGTCAGTGCATGAAATCCGATCTCGGTCAGTCAAAAGATTTCGATGAGTCCATGCGCTCTTTTGACACAGACGTAGCAGGTAAGCTCCCAGACAAAACGATGATTGAGAACGTGGAAGTTATGGTTTTCGACATTCAAGATATCGGTACACGGATCTATACATACATTGCGACTATGGCTTATTGCATGCAGATTTGTGCGGAAATCGGTATCGATTTTATCGTTTTGGATAGACCAAATCCGATCAATGGAATTGATATGGAAGGTCCTATCCTAGAATTTCCAGAATTCAGCTCTTTTGTTGGACTTTATCCGATTCCGATCCGGCATGGGATGACGATAGGAGAGTTGGCTCAGCTGTTCAATGAGCGGTTTTTAGCTAAAAAGGTCAACTTGACGGTTATCCCTATGAAAGGATGGACAAGGGGCATGTGGTACGACCAGACCGGGCTTCCCTGGATTTCTCCCTCCCCAAACATCCCGACTCTAAAAACAGCCACCGTTTATCCAGGTCAAGTTTTTCTTGAGGGAACCAATATCTCGGAGGGGCGCGGAACCGCGAATCCTTTTGAGCTGTTTGGCGCCCCATGGATAAACAGACAAGACTTAGTCCGAAAACTTAGCGAGATCACTCTACCAGAAGTCAAGTTCCAGGAAGCCTTATTTACACCCCATTATTCCAAACATGCTGGAGAGCTTTGCGCAGGGATAAAAATTCATATTCGGGAGAGAAATGCATACAGACCTTTTGAAACCTCTCTCCATATAATCAAAACGATAAGAGATAATTATTTGACAGATTTTAAATTCTATGTTGAATATTTTGACAAAATCGCAGGGACATCATCCATCCGACAAGCGATCGAAAGGGACGCCAAAATCGTTGAAATTGTTGGAAATTATTCGCGTAAAATTGAGGAATTTGCCAAATTTAGAAAAGCCTATCTTTTATATTGACTGCTAAAATAGAGAAGGATTCTGTCGATGAATTCATCGATAAAGATGATAAACTGGCAACAATGTAAGCGAGAAAGATATGATATATTTGGATATGAGGATTGTTCAAATCCTGCAGTTGTTTTCCAAAGCGAAAGTGATCTGAAAGCGATGAGTAGCAAAAATATATCTTATATGTTAACTTTCTAACCTGAATTATTCATAAAGATGATTTTTTTGGCTGAATTTCCAGTAACGTGTCCCTTGATTTTAAGTTCGTACATGAATAATTTATGAATTATCCAGGCTAGATAAAAGGAGCAAAATAGTGAAAATATATGAAAATGTCTTGGAGTTGATAGGACATACTCCCACAATCCGTCTGAACCATATAAAAGAAAATATGAACGCGACCATATTGGCTAAATTGGAATACTACAATCCAAGCGGAAGTGTGAAAGACCGGATTGCTCTTTCCATGATTGAGGAAGCTGAACGTCAGGGATTGATTGCACCAGGAGATTATATCGTGGAGCCAACCTCTGGAAATACAGGAACCAGCCTGGCCATGGTCTGTGCTTTGAAGGGCTATCATATGATTGCTGTTATGCCTGAACAGATGAGTCAAGAGCGCAAAGATATGATGACTGCATTCGGAGCTCAACTCATCCTGGTTTCGAGTCATGGGGATGCCAAACCTGGAACATTTACCAAAGAGGACGTGGAAGCCACCATGGCAAAGGCAGAGGAGCTGGCCTCGAGACCAAATCATTTCATGCCCAATCAATTCGCTAATCCTGCGAATACTCTTGCCCATGAAAAAACAACGGCTGATGAAATTTGGAGAGCGACGAATGGCCAGATTGATGCCTTTGTTGCTGGGGGTGGAACTTCCGGGACAGCCATGGGGGTCAGGCGGGGGCTGAACGCGAAAACATCGAACGTACAGATCTCTGCTGTGGAGCCAGCGCACTCGTTTCCC
>CAZOJY010000079.1:0-16908 GCA_964580235.1 uncultured Eubacteriales bacterium
CTTTCTCTGGCTGATATCTAATATATCACATATTAAACAATAAAACAACACAAAAATGTTAGGAAAAAATACCAAGCATGAGTGGTTCTCCGAGGGAGCACAAAAGCCTGGGGAGAAGGGTAAGTCAAGCCCTGATGACAAAGGCCGTTTTATTTGACCTTAAAAGTCGTATCCACACGAGATCGCGCACCCGTATGCCCATCTTCGGCAAAAAGATGTAGAGAATATTCGCCCGATTCCCATTCCTCGGTTTGAACTTCTATGAAGAATTCCACCGTATCGCCCTCTCTCTTTTCATCGAGAATGGAGATATCTGCGTGAACTTCTCTGTCAGCCCCGGGTGAATGATGGATAAGGTTTGCCGCAAGTTCGATATCCGGCTGAGGGATGCCGGAGAACGAGCATCTCACCACAGCTTGTAAGCGATCCGTGTCTAGTGCCCATTCTTCTATGAGCGGAGAGTACTGGCTGGAGTCAAATGAATAGGGAGATGGTTTTTTTAAATAAAAAGCATCCTTTTCCGGCTTCAGAAGCAAAGGCGGATAGAGATGGATTCCGGAATCCGGGCTTTTTGGAATCTCAACGGATGATGACGCCACGGCTCCCCTTCCCGTTTCCAGGTTTCTTAAAACAATCCGGCATTTGTACTTGCCTGAATCAAGAGGCAATAAAGACAAATAGTAAATATTTCCTTTCGGCATTTCAGAAAAATCCAACCTCTTTCTCTCGATCTTGATGATTTCTTCCCTGTTGTCGAAAACAATGTTCACGATTTCAACATCTTTGCCGGAGAGTTCTTGAATATTGTCTCTGGTTATTTTCGAATACAGGGCAAGATTCGGTTTTCCTTTTATCACATAAGGGTAAGCCTTCAGAGGAAAGCGTAGGGGTGTTTGGAAAAGCGGATCTTCACTCAAAGCCAGGTCCACCAGATGGAGCATTTTCTCCAGCTTATTGTATTTTCTGAAAGGTTTGGGATTAAAATATCCTTTCTGGGCGTGGACCTCACAACCGGGACGATCGACTTTGACCCTTAGCTTGTGGTATTTCCCATCCCATTTTTCATCGACATAGTAGCCGAGAACATAATAACAGGCCGTTAAATTCTGAATCTTCTCCAGGTGCTCCTCGAAACTGTTGATATCGCCGAAGTATTTTCCGCCTGTCGAGCTTGCCATGGTCTGCAGTGTAAAACCTCCCCTCACCCTCGAATTGACGGCAATCATCGTTCCCATGTCTTCGGTATCCAGGGAATAGACGGTGCTGTTGGAGGCGGCAAGCTCTTTGAGCATATCCTCGTATCGCAGTTGCAGCAGCTTGTTTCCTGTGTCCCATGTATGGCGTGAGCCGCGGGGAGTCTGATGAATGCCATACATAAGGGAATAGGGAATGCCGGAGGAAAAGAGAATGATATGCTTGTAGCCGGGGATATATCTCAGGGCTTTGGCGAAATCTTCCATTCTCTGGACGAAGTGCAAGGCATGAACTGCGCTGTCCTGTCTTTTTATGTGTCTTTCCATTTCAGGCGAAAGACCCGGCGCCTTAATCTCCAGGGATCCTTCTATCCTTACCGAACTCACTCCACCCGCTTTGCTGGCATCAGCTGGATTTACACCTGATGCTTGCCGCCAAATTTCCTCCTCAAAATGTTCTGCCCTGCCGTGAATTTCTTTAGCACCAAAAGAATCCACCAGTTCACGGACATTTTTATGGTCCGTCGTCAAATACTCGTGGAGAGTAAGGCTTTTGATGGCCGAATAAGAAAGAATCCCGACCTCATCGGAGGGCTGAAGCTGGGTATCGATAAAATGCAAAGCTGCCTTTTTCGCCTTCAAGATACCCCTGGCATTGTTGTAGGCAAAATCGAACAGAAGAAAAAATTTGCGGTTCATCAATTCCCGGGGAGCAGGGAGCGAGGTCTCTTGGACTATCTTGGGTTCAGCCTTTTCTTCTATAGAAGGCAGCGCGAGAATGTGTCTTTCAAATTCTGTGATAGGCTTTTTTTTTCCATTATCATGGATTATGAAATCCTCCTTTGATAAATCCAAAACCGGATTCCCCTTTTTGTCCGTTACGTAAACCTGGACAAGCTTGAGAGTGACCACAACTTCATGCCGGAGCTCTTGGTTTTTTTTCTGGTTTTGTGCTGAAGAAGGACTCAAGAATAGGAAGGCAAAACAGCAGAGGAAAAGGACTGTTGAGATTCTCCTCACTTGAAATTTCATTTTCAGATCCCCTCTCTCATCCCAACTGCAATCTCTGTGCCAAATTATAACAGATAGAGGGAAATTTAAACAGAAGCTTTTGTGTCCTCTTGCAAGGACAAGTGTCGTTGCAGGAAATTCAGAGGCTGGTCATTCTGTTCAACTCCTCCCATTCTTCGTCCACCCTTCTTTGAAATTCCTCCAGAACCCAGGCATTCTCCTCTTTGAACAGATGGCGGAATCTTCCTTGCGGCTTAATCCATTCCAGAATCGGCTTTTTTTCTTTTGGTTTGTAGTTGATTTTGTACTTCCCGTTTTCCACCTCGTAAAGAGGCCAAATGCATGCATCAACAGCCATTTTTGCCAGTTCAATGCCTTGTGATTGGTCATACTTCCATTCTGTCGGGCACAGGCACATTACATTCAAGAATGCCGGGCCTTCGATCTCGAATGCTTTCCTGGCTTTATTGTACAGGTCCTGCCAGCGGCTGGGGCTTGCTTGAGCCGCGTAAGGAATATTGTGGGCAGTCAAAATCTTTGTCAGGTCCTTCCGCCACTGCAGTTTTCCCGGGCTATGAGTTCCTGCTGGAGAAGTTGTGGCAGAAGCCCCGAATGGCGTGGCCGAAGATCTTTGGCCCCCTGTATTGGCATAGGCATTGTTATCATAACAGAGATAAACGATGTTATGCCCTCTCTCCATGGCTCCTGAGAGAGACTGTAGGCCGATATCATAGGTTCCTCCATCGCCTCCTATTCCCAAAAACTTGATTTCCTTGTTTTCAGGAATCCTCCCCTTCTGCTTCAGGGATTTATACATTGCTTCTACACCTGCAATGGTGGCGGCTGCATTCTCGAAGGCACTGTGGACCCACGTTACATTCCACGAAGTGCGGGGAAAAATCGTTGTACAAACCTCGCAACATCCCGTGGCGTTGGCAACGATGAGAGGATCTTCGGTTGCCCGAAGGACAACTTTAAGAATCAGAGGAATTCCGCAGCCCAAGCACATTCCGTGGCCGGCCACCAATCTATCTTCCATCTTGGCTAAATCTTTTAATCTTGCCATTCGACTTTCTCCTATTCCCTCAAATTGAGATATCCATAAATCTCTTCGACCTTGCCAGTCTCCACAATCTTGTCAAGCTTTGCAGAGACTTCTTTGAAGTGCTCCAACATGATGTCTCTTCCGCCTAGTCCGTATACATAATTCACGACCTTTGGCCTTGGATCATAATCATATAAAGCATTCCGGATCTCTGTAAAAAGAGGAGCTCCGAAAGCTCCCGGGCACGTGCTTCGATCCAGCACAGCAACGGCTTTTTTATCCTTCAGGGCTTCGGCAATCTCTTTATGAGGGAACGGCCGGAAAACCCTCGGCTTCAAAAGCCCTATCTTTTTCCCTTCATCGCGAAGCTCATCGATGGCATCCTTGCAGGTCCCGGCGGCTGAACTCATCACGACAATACAGGTTTCGGCATCATCCATCCTGTATTTCTCGAAGAATCCGTATGGGCGTCCGAACTTTTCGCCGTATTCCTTCCCGACTTGCTGGATAACTCCTGGAGCATTCTCGATGCCCTCCATCTGGTTTCTCTTGTGCTCGAAGTAGTAATCTGTAAAATCAATGGGTCCGACCGTGATCTTCCGGTCTGTATCCAGGAGAGGATAGACTGGCTGATATTCTCCAACGAAATTCTTGATGCTTTGATCCTCCTCAATTTTGACGACTTCCATCGAATGGCTGATGATAAATCCATCAAGTCCGACAAGCACTGGAGTCCGGACATCCAGATGTTCGGCAATCCGGAAGGCCTGGACAAAATTGTCATAGGCTTCCTGGCTGTTCTCCGAATAGATCTGAATCCACCCGGTATCCCGCGCTCCCATGGTGTCGCTGTGATCGCCGTGGATATTGATCGGTGCACTCAGAGCCCTGTTAGCGATCCCGGCGACGATCGGAAGCCTCAGGCCTGCAGCGATAAAAAGCATCTCCCACATCAAGGCCACCCCTTGGGAGGCTGTGGCTGTCATTACACGCCCGCCTGCCGAAGCCGCACCGATGCAAACACTCATGGCACTGTGTTCGCTCTCAGGACAAACAAATTCCCCCGTGAGCAATCCATCTGCCTTGTATTTTGCGATCGTTTCGACAATCGCTGTCGAAGGCGTGATCGGATAAGCTGCCATCACGTCCGGATCGATCTGCCGCACCGCCTCGGCAATAGTCTGGTTTCCATTCAGTGTTTTCAGTGTGCTCATTTTGATCCTCCCTCAGTCAGCTTCACTTCTTCCTTAACCATTACGATCGACTTCTCTTTTGAAGGACATTCTTCGGCACAAATGCCACATCCTGTGCAGTAGTCATAATTGATTCCCTTGACCTCTTCGCCCTCCACAAGGATCGCAAAATGAGGGCAATACAGCCAGCAGAAAAAGCATTGGATGCAATTTTCCGCAATAAATTCCGGTTTACGCCCGGAACGCCATGTCCCGGTTAAGTTTTTCACCGAATTCCCGGCTTCCAGATTGATGGTTCCAATCGTCAATTCTTTCCAGGTTTCTTTTTTCATCCTTCAAAAACCTCCTTGAACGCCCGGTCGATGGTTTTCATATTCTTCTCTACGACCTCTGGTCTTAATTTTTTTCCAAGCGACACTCTAAGGTTCTTTGTGAATTTTTCAAGATCCATAAGGCCCGTGACCTTCACCAGTGCAGAAACCATCGGGACGTTTGGGATGGCTCTTCCCAACTCATCCTCGGCAATTGTGTAAGCATCCAGAGCATAAATCTTTTTTTCCTCCAGCGAAAGTTTCTCCCGAATGAGATTGATGTCAAATGTCGTGTTCATAAGAAAAAGGGCATCTTCTTTGGCCCCACTGGCGATATCCACCAGACCGAGTAAAGTCGGGTCTGTAACAACAACAATATCCGGATAATACACCTGACTGTGCGAACGAATAGGCTTCTTGCTGATCCTGTTAAACGCCAGAATCGGCGCTCCCCGTTTCTCCGCACCAAACTCAGGGAAGGCCTGGACAAACAGGTCTTCTTCGGTAGAAACGACATCTGCCAGAGTTACCGCAGCTGTCACCACTCCTTGACCCGCCCGGCCATGCCAGCGGATTTCAATAGTTTCTTTATCCATGAAGCCTCCTTAATTTCAAATTCCCAGGATTTTGCCCGATACAGAACAAATTATGGTTGTCTGAAATAGATTTATTATAACTGACCTATTCTGTTAGCTCTGTTCTTCCCTCCAATGATTTTTTAATCGTCACCTGGTCAGCAAAATCAATATCCGAGCCCACGGGAAGGCCCATGGCCAGCCGAGTCATTTTAACATGGGAATCTTTAAGCAGTCTGACCAGATAGAGGGCTGTAGCCTCGCCTTCAGCTGTGGGATTTGTCGCCAGAATAATTTCCTTAAACTGTCCATCCTTTACTCTTTTAAGCAATTTATCTGTCTTCAATTCGTCCGGACCGATACCTTTTAGCGGTGAAAGCGTCCCGTGCAGCACATGATAGACTCCACGAAAAATCCCGGTTTTTTCGATAGAGGAAATATTAAATGGTTCTTCAACAACACATAAAACATCTTGCTCTCTTTTGCTGTCCGAACAGTAGCGGCAGGGATCGACATGGGTTAAGCTGTTGCAGATAGAACAGTAAAATATGTTTTTTTTGGCATCCTTTACTGAATCGGCCAGCCGATCAGCTGCATCTTGTGAAATACCGACGATGTAGAATGCAATCCTCTGCGCCGTTTTCGCGCCAATACTCGGGATTTTTTTAAGCTCTTCGATGAGCCGGGATAAAGGATGTTCTTGATCGAGCACTAGAAAAGTCCTGGAATCTTTAAACCGGCTCCGAAGGCTCCCATTTTTTCTGAAAGGGCTTCATCGACCTTTGTGTTGGCGTCGTTAAAAGCAGCCACGATCAGATCCTGGAGCATTTCTGTGTCGTCTTTATCGATAACTTCGGGGTTTATCGCCAAAGAAATTAAATTTTTGGCTCCATCTATAACAACATTCACCATTCCGCCCCCGCTCGATCCCTCTATCTTCATTTCGGCCATTTCCTTCTGGAGCCTGTCCTGCATTTCCTTTGCCTGTTTCATCATTTTTTGAATATTACCCATGCCTTTCATCTTCCCTCTCCTATCTGATATTATTCATAAACAATGCCGATAGCAATTTCCCATTCCAAAAACCGAATATTTAAACTTGCATAATCTTTTATCGACATTATTTGGCCCTCGGACAAGCCAATCACCAAGTGAGGTGGTCGGCTCGTGAATAATCCAGTTTCATTTTATATTTATTTTTTTCCTTTTTTTACAGGTTCAACGGTAAGAACCTGGGCCTTGAAGGTATCCAAAAAGTATTTGACGGTAGGATCCTTCGCAACAAAACTTGTATCTTTCTGTTCCGCCCCACTTTTCCGGCGCTTCTTTTCATCTGGAGGATTTTCGGGTGATGGAGGGATCATTTCAGGTTCTTTTTTTGGGACAGTTTCTTCATCCGGCTTATCGGCCTTCTGTGGAATGGGCTTACTCTCGCTTTTATACGGGCGGACCGATTCTGCAGGCCTGCTAATATCCTTTTTTAGCGCCTCGATATCTTGAATAATATCTTCAATTGGCACGATTTTTTTGAAATGGCACAATTTGACCAGCAGGGTTTCGAGGTAAATTCTGGGATGGGAGGAGAATTTCAGCCCCTGCTCACCCTGTTGAAGAGCAACAAGATAGCGGAGAATATCGTTGGCAGAACACTTGTCTGCTTCTTGAACAAGAGCCTTCACATCCTCCTCACTCAATGCAAGCAGTTCTCTGGGAGTCTTTACCGATTTCACAAGGAGCAAATTCCGGAAATGCTGGATGAGCTTTTTGTAAAAAAATCTCAAGTCATAACCTTTTTCGATGACATTCTCCACCAACGGAAAAACACCATCAGCCTTCCCGTCAAGAATGATGCTAGAAAAATCGAATAGGACTTCCCTGCTTATAGCGCCGAGGATTTCTTTGAGATCTTCATCGCTGATATTTTCTCCGGAATAAGAAACAGCCTGATCGAGGAGACTCTGGGCATCCCGGAGGCTGCCGTCAGCTGCCTCGGCAATCATGTTGAGTCCAAAGGCAGAGATAGTGATGTTTTCCTGTTTTGTGATGTCCAGGAGGTGATTGATAATATCCTTTTGGGAAATTTTTTTGAACTCGAAATGCTGACATCGTGAAATAATTGTTGCAGGGACTTTATGAAACTCGGTGGTCGCAAAAATGAATATGGTATGGGGCGGGGGTTCTTCTAAAGTTTTTAATAGAGCATTGAAGGCTTCCCGAGTAAGCATATGGACTTCGTCAATGATGATGACTTTGTACCGGCTATGGATGGGTTTGTACTTCACTCCTTCCCGCAGCGAGCGCACTTCGTCTATACCTCTGTTGGAGGCTCCATCGATTTCTAAAACATCTACAGAGTGGTCTTCATTGATTCCTTTGCAGAATTCGCACTTATTGCATGGATTGGGTGTGGGGCCGTGCTGACAGTTCAAAGCTTTGGCGAGAATCCGGGCTGTGGTTGTCTTTCCGACGCCCCTCATACCGGAGAAGATGTAGGCCTGAGCGACCCGGTCGTTTTTAACGGCATTCATCAAGGTCTGGACGACATGCTTTTGGCCTATCATCTCCTCGAACGTCATAGGCCGGTATTTCCGTGCGAAAATCACATAACTCATGTTAATCAGACTGATGAATGTATTGAAGGAAGCCAGGTTCCTTTTAAGTTAAATAATATATTATCACAATTCTCAGGGAATGCAAAAAACTAATTTAACCGGAGCAACCATTTCCAAAACCGTTGTGATTCTCACAGCAGATAGGTAGTCGTCGAGCAAGCTGATGAGGAGGGGGCTATACAGAGGTGAGGGGGCCAATGGGGTCTTGATTATATTATTTTTGTAATATATTGTTGTTTCATGGAAAAAAAACAGAGTCTCGTAGAGATTCATACGGCTGTAGTTCTGTTCGGATTAGCAGGACTCTTCGCAAAATGGCTCACCTTTTCCCCTTTTATCATCGTATTAGGACGCGTCTTTTTTGCAAGCCTAACACTCTTTCTGTTTTTTTTATTGATAAAAAAAAATATGCGTATCTCACCGGCAAAAAACTATGCAGTTTTGATTTTTATGGGATTCATCCTGGCTGTTCATTGGGCAGCGTTTTTCCAGTCTATCAAGATATCCACTGTGGCGGTGGGACTCCTGTCCTATTCCAGTTTCCCGGTCTTCACCGCTTTTTTTGAACCCTTATTTTTCAAGGAAAAAGTCGAGATATCCACAATCCTCTATTCCCTCTTCTGTGTTTGCGGCATTTTTTTGATAATCCCGCGATTTGACATGAATAATTCTACCTATCAAGGGGTCCTTTGGGGTTTGTTTGCGGGATTCACTTTTTCCATCCTCACAATTCTAAACAGAAAATTCTCCCTGAGATACTCCAGTCTGCTGATCACGTTTTATCAAGATTTTTGGGCAACCCTTTTCCTGCTCCCGTTCTTTTTTATCCTTCGGCCTCATCTAGAGAAGAGAGACACCCTTCTCCTTCTGTTCCTGGGTCTTTTTTGCACGGCAGCTGCCCACTCTTTGTTTATCAAGGGAATGCGGCACATCAAAGCTCAAACCGCAGCCATCATCAGCTCTCTGGAACCCGTTTATGGAATTTTGATGGCTCTTTTCTTCTTGAGTGAAGTTCCGACTATCAGAACACTATTGGGGGGACTCGTTATCCTCGGGACCACACTGGCCGTAACTCTGAAAGGAGCTCGGCTATAATCTGGATGCCTTCTACTCCTCCCCTACAATATCGTTGGCGAGGCATTTGCCTGTTAAGCTCTAGTTGAAGGAATCATCAGCCCAGATGAAGAAATCAAGTTGATTTCTTTTTCTTGATCTTTTTCTTTTTCGTTTGCTCTTCTTCCTTTTTATGTCTTTTCTTTATCTCGGTCTTTTCTTTGGTATGACTCTGCTTAATTTTTGTGATCTTTTGATCGTATTCTTTTTCTATTTTCTGTTTTTCGGATGAATTTTTGGCGCTATTCTCCTCCTGTTTTTTCTTCAGGAGGACCTGCTTCAGCTCCTTTTGCTGGCTTTCTTCCAGATGTTTGATTTCCTGTTCCTGGACATTTTTCAGCCGTTTTTCATCAAGCTCTGTTTGATCTTTTGGTACTCTGATGGTCGTTCGAGTGATTCTGTCCTGGATTTCCTCTCTTGGCACGATCCTTTTCGGCCTGGCAGATTCATTTGCCCTAATGATGGGATTGTAGATTTCCACACGATCTTCTCTCACCCTGGATTGGCTGGGCCGGTCTGCTGGCGTCAGTTGATGCCGCGAAATTGTCTGTCTGGTCTTTCCTCTAATAAAATCGATATCGACTCCCCTGTTTATAACTCTATCATTCCGGACAAGGATATCCGTCCGGATGGCCGAATAATTGATTAAAGTTAAATTCCGTTCAACCGGAAGCACGTACCGATTGAGTCTCGAGTTGAGAAAATACGGATACTCCACAAAAACCCAAGAGGAATGATAAAGGGTAAAAGGAAGAGTGCTTATTCCCACGCCCGGAACAAACCTTGCCTCTGGAGGAATGGGAGCCCATCCGATGTACAGGTCGGCTGTCCGCCAGCTCACCCAGGCAGGGCCCCATTCGGTTCCTGGAACCCAATACCAACCGAGATATCGGTCCCAGCCCCACCGGCCATAATGAAAAGGAATCCAGCCCCAACTGAATTGGGATACCCATGTCCAGCCGTAGTCCGACCAAACCCATTGCCCTCGGGAATACGGGCGCCATCCATACCCCATCCTTTCAGGTATCCACACATAACCATACGGAGAACGCTGGATCCACATTCCTTGAGGGGAGAGATAATCGTAAAAATAGGAAGTGTCCATCTGTCCTGCATATGGACTATCGTAGTAATCATCTCTGTAAGGTGGGGATCCTTCATCAACAGGGACATAGATGACACAGTTGGCCATAAACATAATCCCTAGAAAAAGAATAAACATGTTTTTTTTCACGATGACCTCCCTCACCGGGATTCTATACATATGATAAAGGAATAGTGCAAATTTTTCAATTCAGTCCAGTTGCTTGAAGACTTTTTTGATTCTCTTAAAAGCCCAGCTGAGATCTTTCTGTTTGACGATCAAAGGCGGAGCGAAACGGATGACATTTTTATGGGTTTCTTTGCAAAGCAAACCTTCCTCAGCAAGAGCTTCACAAAAACGGCGGGCTCCCCCGGCTTCATGTTTCAGTTCAATTCCGATGAGAAGCCCTTTTCCCCTGACTTCTTTGATGTGTTTACTTTTGAGGGTTTGAAGTTTTTTCAGCAGATATTCTCCCTGTTCAGCAGAATTCAGCACGATATTTTCTTCCTGGAGAACCCGGAGAGACTCGCGGGCCGCAGCACAGGCTAATGGGTTTGCACCAAACGTCGATCCATGAGTGCCTGGAGTAAATACACCCAGGATTTCCCTTGAGGAGAGAACGGAAGAAATAGCATAGCATCCGCCACCGAGAGATTTGCCTATAATGAGCATATCAGGTTTTACAGATTCATGATCGCAGCCAAAAAGTTTGCCGGTCCTGCCAAGGCCAGTTTGAATTTCATCTGCTATAAACAAAACATTGTTATTTTTACAGATTTCTTCTGCCCTTTTTAAATATCCTTCAGGAGGAATAATGATCCCTCCCTCCGCCTGAATGGGCTCCACGAGAAAAGCAGCCGTATCTGGAGTGATGGCCGCTTCGAGGGCCCCGAGCTCTCCATACGGCACTATAACAAATCCAGGTGCAAATGGGCCGAAATCTTTTTTGTATAATTCTTCTGTTGTAAAACCGACAATTGTGATGGTTCGACCATGAAAATTATTGGTGCAAACAATAACCTCTGCTTGATCTTCCGGTATGCCCTTCTGTTGGTATCCCCATTTCCGCGCTGCCTTTATGGCTGTTTCAACGGCTTCAGCTCCGGAATTCATGGCCATTACCATTTCATAACCCGTTAGATCACAGACTTCTTTGGCAAAGAGAGGCCACTGATCATTTCGAAAAGCACGAGAAGTGATTGTGAGTTTTTTGGCTTGATCGATCAATGCTCTGACTATACGGGGATGGCAGTGGCCCATGTTAACGGATGAATAAGCGCTTAAAAAATCAAGGTATTTATTTCCTTCGACATCCCAAACCCAGATGCCTTTTCCTTTATCGATAACAACATCAATAGGGTCGTAATTACATGCGCCATAAATACTCTCGACATCGATCAGATATTTGCTGTCCATTTTTGCTCCATCTCATAATAATTTGTTCGGTGGCGGAGAGGGTGGGATTCGAACCCACGGTACGGCATCACCGCACACACGCTTTCCAAGCGTGCTCCTTAAGCCACTCGGACACCTCTCCACATACTCAGATATATTCCCGAATTTGAAGATGTTTAAATTATCAGAAAACATCTCAGAGGTCAATTTACTCTAGATTTCTTCTCTCTGATGGATTCGATTTTTTCCTTTATCCTGGGCTGATCAGGTTTTATCTCCAGAGATTTTTCCCAAGCAGCTAAAGCTTCTCTTAACATGCGCAGTCTAAAATAGCATTCCCCCAGAGAATTGAGAAGAAAAATGTTGATCCCGAAACGACCGATCGCATTTTTAAAGAAAAATATCGCCCTATCCCATTCTCCGACAGCTTGACTCGTCCTGCCCAAGAGGAAAAGAACTCCATATTCAACATTACTAGCCTCAGCAAACGGGAGAAGAAGTTCTTTAGATTTTTTATACTCCTTGAGGATGAAATAAACATTTGCTAAACGCAATGAGATTTCTTGCGAATTCGGTTCATTTTGATGGGCTCTCTCCAATTCTGTCTTGGCTTTTTCTATTTCTCCCTTATTAAAATACTGCATGCCGAGAATCAAGGAATAGGCAGGATGTGAAACGGGAAACAAAGAGCTGGTCTGTGCCCATGGCCGAGGGAATCCTGTGGCTGGAGTGATTTCAAATCGTTCACTTTCAGTTAGAAATGCGCGGCCATTCCTAATCACTTGAACTTCGATATGATAATATCCAGGGGATAAATCTTTAAGAGGAAATTGCTCCAGAATATTCATCTTATCTGGATAATCGCTGATCTTTTTGATTGACGTCAATATGAGGTTGCTGCCATTAAAAATTTCATATTTTATAAGAGTATTTCCTTCTAAATCCAGATTCAAGCCTAAAACCTGGAAGCCCACAAATAGTATATCTTGAGGGAGAAAGATCCTTAGGGGCTGACAGTAAATCTGTTGATCTGCAAACTTGAAAGGCTTCATTTTTTCCCCACTATCGTGATGGGAATCATATCCAAGAATAAGGGGATTCATTTGTGGTGAAGTGATCCTTTCGGGAATGGAAATTTCTTTTTCAAAGGAAGTGAATTCCTTGGAAACTTCATTTTTCACAAGGATCAACAGTTTGAAATCTCCAGGGATTAACGGGAACAGGTCATAGAATGCAAATGGGCGGTATGTGATGTTATCAAGCTGTTCTTTATCAAATTCAACGGGGATTGATCTCTCGAATTGATATATTGATTTTCCTTCAAGGTCTGAAACCGCTCCATTGACCTTTAGGTGCGTAATATACTTATCCTGATACTGCTCTATGGAAAATCTATTAATCTCGATGATATAATGAACAAAATGAAGTCCTGAGGGATCTATCATTACTCTGGCCAGGGAATTGCTGTCTATATAATTGGCTGTGTAATCAACGTCAACAATATCCTTGTA
The DNA here is from genome assembly GCA_964580235.1 of uncultured Eubacteriales bacterium. Lineage (GTDB taxonomy): Bacteria > Acidobacteriota > Aminicenantia > Aminicenantales > Aminicenantaceae. The sequence continues at coordinate 13,044 of CAZOJY010000079.1, forward strand.
CAACAAAAATTTCTCTGCGTACTCATCCTCAAACTGTTTTTCTGGAACTGTAAATATCTGCTGGATGAGCATATCTGAAGACAAGGAAGGTTGTCCGATGGTTGTCGGCTCTCCTGCTATCAGAGACATAGAAAGATCTGCCAATCTCGGGCTTATTTTTTTTAAATCCCTAAAGGCCCTTAGGTAATTTGTGGAGCTCCCGAAATAATTTGTCATCAATGCCTGAGGGCCATGGCTTGTAGGGCTGTAGAGCACAAGTTCACCCACACCATCCTTTTGGAAGAAAACAAGGTTAAATCCAGCAGGAAGCCCGTATTGAGCCAATCCCTGGTAAAACCAAATTTCCGCATTGTAAATTCCGATCTCTCCGGTGTATCTTTCAACGTCTTTGGGGTCTCCTAGAGTGATATAGGTACGGCCACGGTCTGTTTTCCAACCGGGGCCTGGTGAATTCCGCCCAAAATTGTGGTTAGCATATTGAATTCGGCGGTAATGCTCATTTTTGTATTCGTTCTCTGGAGTTCCTGCTGTAGGATCCCTGTGTTTCCAGAATGCTTCGATGAACATTTCTCTTTCTTTGTCTGTTTCCAGCTGAGAAAAAACATTTTTTTCCATCTTGGTGATGATATAGACAACCTCTTCTTCAAGCCATTTTCTGTGTTTTTCAGAAAAGTCATAAGATGATTTTACTTTTGAAATGCTTAAAGCAGGTATGAGGAGTACAAAGACCATTGCCAAAAGAAAGGTTTTATTGAGCATTGTGAATTTTTAGATTAGCTTCATCCTCCAACAAATTCAAGTATTTTCGAACTTGATTGCAAAACACTATAATCCTCTATTTACTCAATTGCCGACTTATGTGTATCATGTAATCTTCGGAACATTCGGAAGAGTTTAACCATGGACAGACTTAAAAAGACACTTTTGATTTTTTTTATTTTTATCGTTGTTCTTGGATTTTTATTCTTCTGGTTTATCATTAAGCCAAAAATCGAGGGGGATTTGTATTCCAGAACATATAAATCTTTTCGTACCCAAATGAAAACGGTAGATTTGAACAGCTTAAACATCATCCTTATTACAATAGACACCTTAAGAGCAGACCATCTCGAATGTTACGGTTACGATAAGGTAAAAACACCTCATATCAATCGATTGGCCGATGAAGGAATTCTCTTCGAGCATAATATTGTTCAGACTCCTCTGACTCTCCCCTCTCATTCCTCGATTCTCACCGGAACTTTTCCCCTCTTTCATGGTGTCCGGGACAATAGCGGATTCTATTTAGGGCAAGATTATACCACAATTGCTGAAGTGCTTAAGAACAAAGGATATGCCACAGCAGCTTTCGTTGCCGCTTTTGTCCTTGATTCACGATGGGGACTTGATCAGGGTTTCGATTATTACTATGACAATTTTGATTTAACGAAATATAAAAAAGCCAGCCTAGATGCCGTCCAAAGAAGAGGCGATGAAGTGCTTGAAGAGAGTTACAAATGGCTGGAAACACAAAGCCATGACAAGTTTTTCGCTTGGATCCATCTTTATGATCCCCATACCCCTTATGATCCTCCCGAACCGTACAAAACACAATACAAGGGGAGCCCATTTGGACTTTATGACGGCGAAATAGCTTACACTGACCAATTGATAGGTGAATTTCGAGATTTTTTGGAAGAAAAAGAATTGCTGGATAAAACTTTAATAATTCTCACAGCTGATCATGGAGAAAGCCTGGGAGAACATAAAGAAAGCGCTCACGGCTTTTTCATCTATGATTCTGATATCAGAGTTCCCCTAATCATCCGGTTTCCGGAAAAAGTATCCCCGGCGAAAATAATCCAAAATCAGGTCAGAAGCGTTGATATCATGCCCACAATTCTCCATATTCTCGGTGCAGAACCTCCTGAAGGTGTTCAAGGGGCAAGCTTGTTGTCTCTGATTTTAGGAAAAGATGGTGAATCTGATATATCGGCCTACAGCGAGACCTATTGGCCCAGGTACCATTATGGCTGGAGCGAATTGAAAACTCTGCATAAAGGTCAGTACAAATTCATCGATGCACCAAAGCCAGAACTGTATGATATTTTAGCTGACCCTGGAGAAATCAACAATTTGATTAACAAGAAAGCTTCACTTGGTCAGAAAATGAAAAGGGAGTTGTCGGCCTTTATTGAAAGATATTCTAAGGAAGGGATCGAGGAAGTTAGGCCGCAGCAAGTGGACAATGATTCTTTAATCAAACTCCAAGCTTTAGGGTACATCGGATCTTTCCATTCAACGAAAAAAAATGGAGAAAAACTGGCCGATCCAAAAGACAAGATTGTCCTGTATAACGAAATAAAATTGGCTCAATTCTTAACCGCAGAAGAAAAGTTAGATCAAGCTGAAAAAAAGATCAGGGATGTCTTGAGCAAAGATAAATCTGTATTAGAGGCACATTATATTCTAGGAAACATTCTATCGAAACATAAAAAATATGAGGACTCGATTGCAGAGTATAAAGCAGCTCTTGAAATCGATCCAGAGTATTACGACGCTATCTTTGGCCTAGCTATAATCTATAAGCTGACAAAACAAACTGATGAAGCAATTATAGGTTTCAAGCGGCTGGCCAGCATGAACCCGAGAGACACAAAATCCTTCCTGCATCTTGGTGATTTATATGAAGAACGAAACGAATTGGATGAAGCTATAGAATATCTAAAATATGGGGCGTCCATCGATCCTGAATCTCCCGTTTTTCACAACAAGCTCGGGGCCATATACTTGAAAAAAAATGAACTCACCCTGGCAGAAAGAGAGTTAAAAATAGCACTGAGTATAGAGAGGAGTGTACCTCTCCTTAATGCTCACTTCAATATGGCCTTGCTCCATGAGTCAAGAGGAGAGTTTGATCTTGCTGTTAAAGAATACAAAGAAGAAAAGAAGATTAGCCCTTTCAACCACAAACCTGATTTTAATCTTGGCCTTTTGTATACCAAGGCGAACGAGCTGAATAAAGCGATTCAAGAATTTAAAAGCTGTATACAGAAGAATGAAGAATCTGCCGAAGCCTATGTTTTTTTGGCAAAAGCCTACATGGACAGCGGAAACGATCTCCACGAGGCAGAGGCGTACGCTCAAAAAGGATTGAATTTTAATTCCGATCTAAAAACGACGATTTTTGCTCATTTAGTATTGGCGGATATCTATAACAGACTCGGCAGACACCAAGATGCTAACCAGCATGTCAGAGAAGCAACAAAACTTCAGAAGACAATCTCTAAAAAATAGGAATCCGCTTTTCTTCCTTGACTACATTCAGGACTATATGAGTGATCGCTCTTTCTATATTTGATAATGGGAGTTTTTTCTTAAGAAAATATGTTAGATCTTCTCGGTCTTTGAAATAACATATAAGAATTAAATCCCAATCGCCTGTAACTTCATAAATAGCTCCAACCTGAGGAAATTTAGATATTGCCTCCTGGACCTCGATATCCTCTTCCTGTTTGACACGAAGACCAATAATAGCCATAAGATTATAACCGACAGATTCTTCATCGATCAGAGGAATATACCCTTTTAATACTCCTGAATCTTCAAGTTTATTAACTTTGTTATGAAGAGTTGCAGGCGAGATTCGGAGATTCTTGGCCACTTGACGAAAGCTCATTCGCGCATTTTTATTTAATGCCTTTAATATTTTTTTATCCATTTCATCTAGCATTTTTGACCTCATATTTTGCAAAATATGAAAAAACTTCGAATGATCAATTATACAATAAATAGGGACATAATTGAATATTATAACATATTTTAGTGAAAATATTGAAAACTATTTCACAAATCGGATTTTTTCTTGACATTTTGAATGTCACGA
>CAZOJY010000080.1:0-16665 GCA_964580235.1 uncultured Eubacteriales bacterium
TGTTATAATTATGCATTGTTCACTTTACCAATCTATGGCTAAGGAATCAAAAATGATGGAAAAATTTAATTTCTTATTAGGAAGTTGGAATCTAGAATATAGGATTCCAAAAAGTCAGTTCCATGAAGCCGCGACAGGCATAGGGACAGGAACGTTCAAAAAAGCATTGGATGATAAATATGTTTATTTTGATTACTCATCAACAATAAATGAACTTAAAGCACAAGCACATGCAATTTTTGCTTGGGATGAAAAAACAAAAATATATAGATATTGGTGGTTTGAAAGTTCAGGAAATTTTTTAACAGCAACCTGTAATTTTGTTAATGATAAAACTCTGTTATTGAATTGGCATGATACTTTATTACTACAAACCTTTAAAAAGACTGGTTCAAATAAAGTGATATTAAAAATGGAAAATCCAAACTCTGAAGGAGAGTATGAATTAATATTAAAAGTGATATTTACAAGGAAATAGTTATTTTATCATGATAAACAAAATCGGTGCACAGTATTATGTATGTTGGGTTAGCAAAAAAACGCAGCCGACCAAACTGTCAAACTTCAATTTAAGTTCGGTGGTAATTTGGGAAGCTTGTGTTTCGTATCGGTTTTGGTGTAAGCGGTTTGGCGGCTGATTTTTGCCGTTACGCAGGTTCAAATCTACCCGGATTATTTATCAGGTTATTGAATCAGCAGTCTATATCCATTGCGTTTTAGACGGTAGAAGATCTTTTTTTGGGAATGACGTTAAAGATCCTCACCGGAGCGAAGAATATGCCTGATGGCAAAATAGACGAAACGGTAATAGACTATAGCTATTCGATGATGTAATGATAGGCCTTATCGAGCGCTTGTTCGAGGTTCTCCTTTTTCTCTCCGGATATCTCTACCAGAGAAGGCCTTCCTCCTCCTCTGCCCTCGATCAGAGGAGAAACAACCGGCAGAAGCTCTCTCATATCCAAACCAAAACTCTCGGAACAGGCGAGGAATACGTGTACCCTCTTACCGCCCTTCAGGCCGAAAAGCACGACAAGCTCCTTTTTCCTGATGGTTAAGAGGGCCAACAGCCTGACCTCTTCTTGCGGTCTATCCGAAAAAATCTGCTTGATGATTTTCCCTCCGGCCTTTTGTATAATTTCTGCGGCTTCATACTGGAGGAGTTTCTCCTGCATTTTGCGGTTTTTTCTTTTTTGAGTTTTGAGATCGGAGAGGAATTTTTCAAAAGATGAGCGGATTTCTCTATCATCGACGGTCAGACTGTTGGACAAAATTTTCAGATCCCGATGTTTTCTGATATAATCCCGTAACGCTCGGTTTCCACATATGAATTCCAGCCGGATATTGTCTCGAATTCTTTCCCATTTTAAAATTTTGATCGTACCGATCTCCCCTGTGCTTCGCGGATGTGTCCCCCCGCAGGCCGTGAAATCAAAATTCGTCACTTCAACAACCCGGATGTCGCCTTTCTTTTTAGGCGGTCTTCTCAAGGGGACACCGGAGATTTCCTCTTCCCTGTAAAAGCATGATTTAATCTCCCTGTTTTGGAAAACAATATCATTCGCAAGCATTTCAGCCTGTTCGGTTCGATCATCGTCAATGCTTCGCATATCCACTTCAAGAGCCGACGTTCTTTCGCCCAAGTGAAAGGACCGGGTTTCAGCACCATAGAGCTGGACAAAACACTGCGAAAGGATGTGCTGGCCGGCGTGCTGCTGCATGTGATCAAAGCGGGTGATCCAATCGATTTTCCCTCTCACAGTATTCGCGGATATCTCTTTTTCGAGCACATGGATGATTCGGCCATCTTGATCTAAAACATGAATGACCGGGATCCCATTAATAGTCCCTTTGTCTGCGGGTTGCCCTCCGCCCTCTGGATAAAAACAGGTCTGATCGAGTATTAGGGCCGGATTTCCCTTATGAGAAATATTTTCAACCACGCCGGCCTCAAATTCGATCTGATACGGATTTTCAAAATACATCCGCTTCGCTTTCTCTGTCATTATCTTTTTCCTCTCTTGAAATAGTAAATGGCAAAAACAAAATAGGCATCTGCAGTCTATTCTTTACGATCGGCCAAGGCTAAAATGCGGGGAGTGAGCTTGAAATGTTTTTTCGCTACTTTTTCCAGTACATCCGTTCCATGTTTTGTCACCAATTCCAACCCTACTTCTTCTGATTTTGGAGAAGAGCCTTTCGGGAGGTCGATGTTGAAATCTTGTGAGAGAAAATACAACCGCCTGAGAAATTCGGCTCGCGCCAGGATCGAGGCAGCGGCCACGGCCATATCCTCTTCGGCCCTTGGCTTCTGAATCAGCTCGATATTCCTTCCCTTCTTCATCATGGCATTTTCCACAAACAACCGATCCCCAAACTGGTCTGTGATCGCTTGAACACATGCAACCTCTTCTAAAATGTTTTCGATAGCGCGGGCATGAGCCCATGCTAGAATGCGATTCAGGTTCCTGAGCTTGTCGTAAAGTTCGTTATATTTTTTGGGTCCAATGGCCACAACAGAGTGTTTATAGCCTTTTCTGACAAGATCCGCCATTTCCCGTACTCTGTTATCAGAAAATCTTTTGCTGTCCTTAACTCCCAGTTCTTTCAACACTTCCTGCTGCTCATCCAGAACAAAGACTCCGGCCACAACAAGGGGCCCAAAATAATCCCCTTTTCCAGATTCATCCGTACCGATATGCCCTTTTTCTGCCGGAAACAGTCCAGTTTGACGCATCAATATTTTGGTTATGGCAGGAGATGCCTGTCTTTAGCTTCTTTAATCAAATCATCTCTGAACTTGGGATGGGCGATGTGGACGAGCGCTTCTGTCCTCTCCTGGAGGTTTTTCCCATGAAGATACGCGACTCCGTATTCGGTCACAACATACGTGACATCAGCGCGGGTGGTCACAACCCCAGCTCCTCCCTTGAGAAAGGGGACAATCCGTGACATTTCGTCACCTTTCGCCGTGGAAGGCAGCGCAATTATGGGCTTTCCCCCTTTTGAGTGAACAGCCCCTCTGATGAAATCCACTTGGCCGCCAAAACCACTGTAGATATAAGTCCCGATCGAATCAGAACACACTTGTCCGGAGATATCCACTTCGATTGCCGAATTGATAGCAATCATTTTATCGTTCTGGGCCACTTTGAATGGATGATTGGTGTAATCTGTAGGATGGGCCTCAAAAATCGGATTGTTATCAACAAAATCATAGAGCGTGCTCGAACCAAGAATAAAGGTCAAAATCACTTTGTAAGGATGGAAGGTCTTTTTAGCCCCTGTAATAATCCCTTCTTCTATAGCTTCCATCACTCCGTCAGAAACCATTTCTGTATGAATCCCCAAATCTTTCCGTCCTTTGAGAGCAGATAAAACCGCATCCGGGATTCCTCCGATGCCCAATTGCAGAGTGGATCCATCCCCGATCAAGTCAGCGATGAAATGCCCGATTTTGCGTTCTACCTCGGTGAATGGCTTTTTCTTCAACTGGGGAAGATCCTCGGAAATCTCGACGATTTTATGGACGCGTGAGACATGAATGAAAGCATCTCCCAAGACCCGTGGCATCTTCTCGTTAACCTGAGCGATGACAATCTTGGCTGTCTCGGCAGCCGCTTTGGATGCCAGCACTTCCACGCCAAAGCTCATAAATCCGTGCTCATCAGGGGGAGAAAGATGAAGCATGGCCACATCGATCGGCATCTGTCCGGAATAAAAGAGGTTGGGAATCTGGTGCAAAAAAATCGGGATATAATCGGCCCTTCCCTCGTTTATGGCCTTCCGATCTGCAGGGCCGACGAATAATGAGTTGTGGCGAAAATGTCCTTCCATTTCCGGCTTCGACAGCGGATCTTCACCCATAAGAAGAACATGGACCAATTCCACATTCTTCAGCTCGTCCTTTCTCTCAGCCAAAGCATTCATCAGCACATACGGAGTGGCTGCGTTGCCGCTTATGTAAATGCGGTCGTTACTCTTGATAGCAGAGACCGTTTCTTCAGCTGTCCCCAACTTTTTTTTATAATCATCTACCCAAGGCATCAGAACCTCCGTCCAAGCCTGCTGTTTTTTGGCTCGCCCGCACGGCAAAAAAATGCTATTGCATAATTTAAATAGGTTTGTAGATTTGTTCCTTCGAAAATGAATGTTGGCATCGGCATTTTTTATAAATAATTCAGGATTATTTTTTTTTGCGGTTTTGGAGATACTTATCCATTTCATTGGCTGCAATTCGGGCATCTCCCATAGCCAGAATAACTGTCGCTCCTCCACGGACGATATCGCCGCCCGCATAAACACCTTTCATGCTTGTCGCCATGGTGTCCCAATTGACTTCGATGTTCCCCCATCTTCCCACTTTGAGCTGAGGGGTGGTTTGAGGGATCAAAGGATTCGGGCTGTTTCCGATTGCGACAACAACCAAGTCTGCTTCCATGATGAATTCAGATCCCTCTATCGGAATAGGCCGGCGCCGGCCAGAGGCATCTGGTTCTCCCAGTTCCATCCGTATGCACTCCATGGCTTTGACATGGCCCTTATCATCTCCGATAAATCGCGTGGGAGCGGTCAGAAAATGGAACTGGATTCCTTCTTCTTCTGCATGATGGACTTCCTCTATTCTGGCAGGCATTTCTACCCTTGAGCGGCGGTATGCGATGGTCGAAGTCTCGGCCCCAAGACGCTTTGAGGTCCGCACCGAATCCATGGCCACATTCCCGCCTCCGAGAACGACAACATTTTTTCCTGAATATACAGGCGTGTCATATTCAGGAAATTCAAAGGCTCTCATCAAATTAACACGGGTCAGATACTCATTGGCCGAATAAACACCGACCAGGTTTTCACCGGGAATCCTCATAAAATTCGGCAATCCGGCTCCTGTCCCGACAAAAAAGGTATCAAAACCATCTTTTTTCAGTTCTCCGAGAGTGGCTGTCTTCCCTACGACAAAATTGGTTCTCAGCTCCACGCCGAGTTTTTTCAAATAATCAACCTCGGCTTCCAGTATCTTTTTCGGAAGTCTGAATTCTGGGATCCCGTACCACAACACACCACCGGGAAGATGAAGCGCTTCAAAAATCGTGCATCGATGTCCCTTGAGGGCCAGATCTCCGGCTACGGTCAGTCCTGAAGGTCCCGATCCAATAATTGCCACTCTTTTGCCCGTAGACGGTGGGAGAGGGGGAACAAATACATCTCCCTTGCTTCTTTCATAATCAGCAACAAATCGTTCCAAATTTCCGATGCCCACGGGAATCCCTGTGGCTTTTTTTAAGTTGCATACTTCTTCGCACTGTATCTCCTGCGGACAGACCCGCCCACAGATGGCAGGAAGCGCATTGGTTTCTTTGATCTTGCGAACACTCTTATCAAAATCAGCGATCTCAATCATTTTGACGAAAGACGGGATATCAATGCCCACAGGGCAACCTTTCACACATTGAGGGTTGGCACAATCCCAACATCTCTGGGCTTCTTTGACTGCTGCCTTGGCATCCAGACCTTTGTTGACTTCGAAAAAATCCCGGTTTCTTTCTTCTGGAACCCGCTCCGGCATTTTTTGGCGCTTTAACTTCATGCGTTCCTTCATTGGAAAAGATTTGCGGAGCTCTTTGCGCCAATCCTGGTTAAAACCAGCACGCAGTCTTTCCTTCTGCTCGGGTGGCATTTCTTTTTTATTCTCAGCCATTTTTCACTCTTTCCTGTTTCATGCCTTAGGGGAAACTTTTCTTTTCCCAGTAACACAGGGATTCAATTTCATCATCGAAATAGGATTTTCTTCTCATAAAAAGTTCATCCCAATCGACTTGATGGCCATCAAAATCAGGCCCATCCACACAGGCAAATTTTGTCTTGCCGCCGACGGTCACACGGCACGCTCCACACATACCTGTCCCATCCACCATGATGGGATTAAGGCTCACTAATGTCTTGATTTCATGAGACCTCGTTGCCTCGGCACATGTATACATCAAATAGGTGCAGCCTATTGAGTAGATACGCTCAATTTTTTTCTCCTTCTTCAGAATATTTTCCAGCGTATAAGGGATGAATTCTTTGCAATTGTAAAAACTATCTCGACTTGCAATATGAAACTGATCACTCACTGCCCTCAGTTTTTCTTCCCAATAGAGAAGATAGCTCGCTTTAACATCAAGCAGGGTTATGACTTTGTTCCCTTTTTCTTTCAAGGCCCGGGCAATCGGATAGATGGCTGCTATCCCAAAACAACCACCAGCAACCAGCACCGTCCCCCATTTTTCGATTTCAGAAGCTTTCCCCAAAGGCCCGACAAAAACAGGCACATCATCCCCTGCATGAAGCTGCGCGAGCTTATGGGTAGAAGTTCCTACGACCAAAAATACAGAAGTGATAGAGCCTTTTCTCTTATCCCAGTCCGCTATGGTCAACGGAATCCTCTCTCCTTTTTTATCAGGCATGATGATGACAAACTGACCCGGCTGACATTTGCGGACGATTTCTGGTGCTTCCACTTCGATAACATGAATATTCGGGACTAATCGCTCTCTTTTTAATACTTTTGCCATTATTTTCCTCTTTTAATCCTAACGGGTAAGAGAAAACCGGATGTCTCCCCAAAGGAAGAGACAAGACGAGCTGTGGAAAATTCCGGTATATCGTTCCAGGAAAAGCTGGCTCCAACCACACCTTTAGGAACAGATTCTGAGATTTTAACAGCTCCTTTAATTTTTCCCGCACGAGATTCCGCGGTAACAATTTCTCCATCATTTAATTTCTGCAACCTGGCATCCTCTGGATTTAACTTAATCCAGCGGGAATTTCTCACAATTCCAAGGCCTTTAATTTCCTGGCTTAAGATAAGACTTCTGTAACAATCCAAGTTGTAATCCGCCCACAGAGAATACGGAAATTTTTTATCCGTCTTTGGGGCTTGATCTCGGGATTTCAACGGCACAAATTTTGACTTTCCTTTTTTCCCTTCTCTGACAAACTGTGCTTTTCCTTTGTCTAAACTTGTCGGCCTGATCCCAGCAAAACCTGGGATAGTTCCTTTCAATTCCTTCAGAATATCCTGGGATTTTTTATAATCAAAACCTTTCTTCTTCAGCTTTTTTGCCAATTGGACAAGAATCCACCAATCTGATTTGGCATCGCCAAGGGGCTGGATGACTTTGGAGAACTTTTGAATTCTCCCTTCCACATTGACAAATGTCCCATCTGTTTCTGCAAAAGTTGTCGCAGGAAAAATGGCATCGGCTTGTTCTGCGATCTCATTCATGTAGCTGTCTTGTACAACAAGAAATTCCGTATTTGTTTTCTTGCCGAGAGGAACCGATCCGATCATATATAAAGCTTTGATCCGATTCTCCAACGTGTCTTGAATGAGTTGCAATAAAGATATGGCTTTGCGCGAGCTGTTTCGCTCGAGCTCGAATACACCTCTACCGTTGTTTTCCAATCCCAACAGGAGAAGCTGACTATTGCACTGGAATGATAGATTCCACAGTGCTGCCATGTTTCGATCGTCCTTAGGAATTTGGATGGATCCCATTCCCAAAATAAAACAGGATTTGTCTTGCATCAGGAGTTCAGCCGCTTGACGTAAATCGTTTTCATCGACTCCTGTTTCTTCTGCGGCCTTAGAAAGTTTGAGCTTATCCAAAACTCTTTTGAATGATTCATATCCTTCAAGGTCATATCCGCTGGCTTTCTCCTTTAGAATCACTTTAGAGAGAGATTGGAACAAAAGATCCTCAGACTCTGGTTTTGTCCTAAGCCATAACGAAGCATACCGGTTTCCCACAAGTTCAAATGGGCTGGCGATCAGAAGTTTTGCGCCATTGCGAACCGCTTTCACAACTTCAAGCCAAAGAATGGGATGGGAAACGGCTAAGTCTGTTCCAGCCAGGAAGATGACTTTCGCTTTAGAGATGTCTTCCCCTCTAAAATTGAACGAGGATTTAATCCCATTCTTTTTTGCCAAATTCGATAATGCATCCAAAGGCGTAAATCCTGTGGCCGCCGCAATATTCCTGGTTTTTACAACCTCCTTTGCAAACTTTTCTGCTATAAAGTTTTCCTCACAAGAAAGCTGGGGAGACGTGATAATACCGATTTCGCTTCCCTTGTATATCTTGATTTTTTGTGCCACGAAATCCAATGCTTCTTCCCAGCATACTTCTTTCAGCTCTTTTTTGCGGCGGATCATAGGCCGGAGAATCCTTCGGGGGCTGTACACCGTTTCCTTAATCAAAAACCTCCCTTTGACACAGGCTTGCCCCTTGTTGACAGCCCCTTCTCCAGAAGGGCTGGTATTCAATATTTTATCTCCGCTCAGCATCACTTCAAGCTCACACCCCATCCCACAGAGAGGGCAAATGGTTTTTGCCGATCTGTCGGGTAAAGGTTCATATTTAATGGCCCTTTCTGTCAGACTGCCGGTCGGGCATACATCCACACAAGCCCCACAGAACTGGCAGCCCGATTCGTGCAGAGGCCGGTCCAGGGCTGTCGCAATAACTGCTTTAGAACCCCTGTATACAAAATGGACGGTCGATGCTCCTCTCAGTTCGTGACAAACCCTGACACATCTTCCACAGAGAATACACAGATTGTAGTTTCTGTCGAAAAAAGGATCGTTTTTTTTCACTTCATGATTCCGGTAAACAGAGGGAAAATCGATCTTTTCGATATGAACAGCCTCAACAACATCCTGGAGCTTGCATCGCCCATTGTTCGAACAAAGCACGCATCCCGTGACCTCCCCAACTTTCCGGATAGTGGATTTGTATTCATCACAATTTTTCTTCTCTGTACAAATCAGACAGGCATCAGGGTGCTCTGTTAAAATAAGGCCGAGGATTTCTTGGCGCATTTTGCGAAGCTGAAATGAATCGGACTTCACTTCCATTCCCTCTTCCGCGTAGGTACAGCAGGAGGGGGCAAAACCCCGCCGGCCCTGGATTTCAACCAAACACAGCCGGCAGCCGCCGAAGGGCTCCAACAGGGGATGATCGCACAAAGCCGGAATGAAAATATCATTGTCCCTGGCAACATCCAATATGCTTTTTTTGCCCTCTGCTTCAACCCTTTTTCCATCAATGATTAGTTTCATTTTTTAACTCTTTTCCAAGAGGCATTTTTTAAGAATCTGGCTTTCCTGCTTCCGGTGATCTTGGCAACCGCGCTGACTTTTGCCGGGCACACATCCAAGCAGGCTCCACATTTGATACAAAGCTCTTGATCTATGATGTGGACCTTTTTCCTCTCGCCAGTGATGGCATCAACTGGACAGTTCTTCAAACACAAAAGACATCCCACACATTTTTCAGGATCGATGGTGTAGGCAATCAGGCTTTTGCAAACCAGGGCAGGGCAGGTTTTTGTTTTGATGTGAGCTTCGTATTCTTTCCGAAAATACCGAAGAGTCGTCAGGACCGGATTTGGCGCTGTTTGGCCCAGTCCACAGAGGGAGCCTGCTTTAATGGTTTTGGATAGATTTTCCATTTTTATCAAATCGTCTTCCTCTCCTTTCCCCTCTGTGATATTTTTCAAAATTTCGAAAAGCTGCCTTGTGCCGATTCGGCAGGGAACGCATTTGCCGCAGGATTCCTCTTGAGTGAAGTTGAGAAAGTAACGGGCTACATCGACCATACAGGTTTGCTCATCCATGATGATCATGCCGCCCGAACCCATGATCGATCCGGCTTTTGCCAGCGTATCATAATCTATCGCCAGATCCAGTTTTTCGGCCGGAATACAGCCGCCTGAAGGTCCTCCAGTTTGAATGGCCTTGAATTTCTTTTTACCTTGAATCCCCCCTCCAATATCATAAACGATTTCTCTTATGGTGATTCCCATTGGAACTTCCACCAATCCGGTGTTATTAATCTTTCCAACCAGGGAGAATATTTTTGTTCCTTTGCTTCTATTCGTGCCGATTTTTGCATACCAATCGGCGCCTTTTCTCAGAATGAGAGGGACATTCGCCCATGTCTCCACATTGTTGATATTGGTCGGCTTTCCCCACAGCCCTGCCTGTGCGGGAAAAGGAGGCCTCTGCCTGGGGAATGCCCGCCTTCCTTCGATCGATGCCATCAGAGACGTCTCTTCCCCGGAGACAAAAGCCCCTGCTCCTTCGATCAGGTGAATATCAAAGACAAATTCCGATCCGAGAATGGACTTGCCGAGAAACCCGAATTTTCGGGCCTGTTCTAAGGCTAAGCTGACATTCTGAACGGCAAGTGGATATTCCATGCGGACATATATATATCCCTTTTGGGCGCCGATCGCATAGGCTCCAATGATCATGCCCTCTATGACGCTGTGAGGATTTCCTTCAAGCAAACTTCGATCCATATACGCACCGGGGTCTCCTTCATCCGCATTGCAGATGATGTATTTCACATCCGAATCGACTCTTCGGCAGATCCCCCACTTTCTTCCCGTAGGAAAACCTGCCCCTCCCCTTCCCCGTAAACCAGCCGTTTCGATTTCGGCGATGACCGCCTCAGAAGTCATATTGAATAATGCATTTGCCAATGCCGCATATCCGTCCAGCACTATGTAATCTTCTATGTCGGTCGGATTGATCTTCAGGTTATTTTCCGTAAGAAGCCTGACCTGTTTTTTATAGAACGGAATTTCGGCCTGTCTATTGACTTTCTGTGCGGTCTTAAGATCTTCAAAAACTAAAGAGGAAACGATCTCATTCTTGAGAATGGACTTTTCCACGATTTTTGGAATATCCTGAGGTTTGAGATTTTTATAAAAGATCTCCCCGGGATACACAATTAAGTTTGGCTCTAACTGACAAAAACCATGACATCCTGTCACCTTCACTTCGACACTATCTTTAAGGCCTTTTTTATCCAGTTCCAGATTGACAGCATCGATTATCTGGAGAGATCCGCTGGCTTGGCCGCATGTTCCAGACGAAATAACAATCATTTTCTTTGAGGGAAGATGATTCGCTAAAATTTCATTCTTCCACGAGGCGAGTTTTTCAGGATGATTGATTCTTTTCATAATGCTTACCTGCTTTCACTGCACTTTTTTATGATTGAATCCATTCTTTTCACGTGAGAATGATATTTGCCATCCACCACCACAACGGGACCGATCGCACAGCAGCCCAGGCAATTGACCGTTTCCAGGGTAAAATGTCTGTCCTGCGTGGTCTGGCCGACATCGATGCCCAGAGCCCGGCTCGCATCCTCCGCCAGTCTTGAAGCACCCCGGACATGGCAGGCTGTGCCCATACAGACTGTGATGACATGTTCTCCCCGCGGCTCGAGGCTGAATGCTTTATAAAAGGTCAGGACGCTAAAAATTTCATTCGCGGAGATTTTTAAATACTTCGAAATAGAAGAGATGTCCTGAAGAGATATAAATCCATGTTCCTTCTGGATCCGATGGAGAATATGGATAAGTTCTTTCTGCTTATGTTCAAAATCTTTAAGTATGTTTTCCATGTTATGTCCTGTTTTATAATAAGGAAGACAGCTCTTTGAAAGACATGGCAAATCTTTCTGCCACTCCTTTCCTGACAAGCTGTCCATTATAAACATAAATGCCCCTGGCAAGAGATTTGTTTTGCTCCAGCGTGTTTTTTATCCCTTTTTCCCCAATTTGAAGAAGATAGGGAACAACCACGTTTGAAAGCACTTTTGTAGATGTCCGGCTGACGGTGGATGTGATATTCGGCACACAGTAATGGATGATTCCCTCATCGATATAAGTGGGCTGCTCAAGGGTCGTTAAACGGGAGGTTTCCGAGCAGCCGCCCTGGTCGATGGACAGGTCGATCAGGACAGATCCTTTTTTCATCGAGCTGACCATATTTCTTGTAATCATGATGGGGGCCCTCTCTCCTGGTCTCAGCACAGCTCCGATCAGGATATCCGCAATCTTAACCATGCGTGTAAGGTTATACTGGCTGGTCATCAGAGTGACTAATCGACCCGAAGTCATCTCTTCAAGGTCTCTCAACCTGTCTATATGCCGGCCCAAGACAATCGTATGTGCTCCAGCGCCAAGCATGGCTTTTATCGCGCTTCTGGCAAGCACGCCGCTCCCGACGACCACAGCGGTGGCAGGAGGCACGCTGACCACGCCGCCGATGACCAACCCACGACCGCCCTGGCTCGTCTGAAGGTAGTGACCCGATATGACCAAACACATTTGTCCGGCGATTTCGCTTAAACACTCGATAAATGGGAGCTCTCCGTCTTTCTTCTGGACAATTTCATAGCCCAACATCGTGACATTCTTCCTGAGAAGCTCTTCTAAAATGTTTTTTCGAGACACTGCTAGATGGTGAAATCCGAAAAGAATCTGTCCTTTTTTTGCCAGCTTACTCTCTTCTTCGTCAAGAGGTGATAGATTGAGAACAATGTCCGAACGGCCAAAAGCTTCTTCCTTTGTGAATACGATGTTGGCACCAAGAGAAGAGTAGTCCTCATTGGAATATCCGGATTTCAATCCTGCGCCGGCTTGAACATAAACCGAATGCTTTTTCTCCACAAGAAATGAAATCCCGCTGGGAGATAATCCCGCTCTATTCTCAATTTTATTGCTCTCGTTTATAACTCCGATATTCATACCGCCCTCCAAGCTTCTAAAGGACAGATAATAATATCAAATCAGTTTTTTAAGTCAACCCAAAAAGGGGATATTGGGATTCCTGGTTACATTTTAAAAATTATGAAAGTTATAAAAGTAGGACCTCGTTCTATCAGACAAAAAGTTTCAGTGTAAAAAAGACATAGAAGCCATACAGGAAAAGAAGGATGAGACCTTTGATCTTGCTCAACCGGCAGCCAATTCTCATGCTCAGCAACATTACGACAACGATCAAGATCATGTAAGGGAAAGTGAAGTTTATGATATCCAGTTCTACCTCGATCGGTTTGACAAGCGAAGCCACTCCGATTATCCAAAGGATGTTGAGGATGTCTGCCCCGATGATGTTCCCTACGGCAATTTCCCCTTCCCCTTTCAGGGCTGCCGTGATGCAGGTGCTTATTTCGGGAAGCGAAGTCCCGATGGCCACGACAGTTGAGCCGATGATAATTTCAGAAATCTCAAAGAACTGGGCTATTTTTATCGCTGCCTCCACGACTACAAAACTCATCAAGGCAACACCAATCAAGCCCAACAGGAAAAGTCTGACAGGCCGCTTTAATGATTTATCATCTGGATGAGCTGTATGTTGTCCAGAAGCAGACAACGTATTCCCATCCTTATTATGATGAGAACGATTCCGTTTTTGACGCCAGATGACAAAAACATAATAAACACAAAGGATCAGAACAAGACAAAATCCTTCGACTCGCCCAAGCCTTCCGTTTCTGGCCAAAACATAGGCCAACACATCTATTGAAATCAAAAACAATCCCGCTGTTTTCAGTACGCGGCATTTCACATAAATTACGGCGGGCGCAACAATCGCCGCTAAAGCAAGAGCAATTGCATCGTCACAGATGACAGATCCGATGGCGTTTCCGATGGCGATTTCTCCGCTCCCCTTGATTGCCGCAATCAGAGTCACACAAAACTCTGGCGCTGTTGTCGCCAGACCAACAAGGACAATGCCCACCACCATCTTGGGAACATTCAATATGCGGGCAATTCTGGAAGCCCCGTCCACAAAATAAGAAGCGCTCCTGAACAAAACGGCAAAAGCCACAACAAACGCAGCAAAATAAAGATAAATCATGGTGGATTTCTACTTCTTATAAATAATCTTTCCGTTGAGGATGGTCATAATGACGTTGGTTTCTAAGATTTTTTCAGGGGGGATTTCGAAAAGATTTTGATCGAGGATCGCCACATCTGCCAGTTTTCCTTCCTCCAAAGACCCCTTAAGGTGTTCCGCAAATTCTGCAAAAGCAGCATTTAGCGTATATCCTCTGATGGCCTCTTTAAGTGAGATTTTCTGTTCAGGAATCCATCCGTCAGGATTTTTGCCATCCAAAGTCTTGCGCGTGACCGCTGCATAAATTCCAGTCAATGGATTTATCGGGGCAACAGTCCAATCCGATCCACAGGCCAAAACAGCCCCATTTTGCAACAGAGAGTGGAATGCATAAGCAAGCTGAGCTCTTTCTCTCCCAATTTTTTGCTCGGCCCACCGGCCGTCATCGATGGCATGATAAGGCTGCACTGAAGCAATAACATGGAGTTTTTCAAACCGCTCGAAGTCTGAAAGAATAAGGTGCTGGACATGTTCGATTCTCCATCGGCGGTCTCGCTCCCCGTTGTTTTTTTTCACTTTTGCGAAGAGATCCAGAATGATATGATTGGCCTCATCTCCGATGGCATGAACGGCAACCTGAAGACCTGCTTGATCGGCTGCCATGAGTCTTTTTTCCATAATCCCTTCCGGAAACATATCCGCCGCCAACAAACCTCGCTTTTCAGGATTATCCGAATACGGATCAAAAAAAAGCGCCGTTGATGAACCCAGGGATCCGTCTACAAATCCTTTAAGTCCGGCAATTTTTAAAAAATCGTTTTTCGGGAAATCCCTTTTTTCCGGACCGGCCAGAAGATCGATTTCAGAAATCGGAATATACACATATAAGCGGGCAGACAACTTTTTCAGATCAAGGAGTCTTTGGTACACTTCAAAATTCGCTGGATAGGCCATGTCATGAATGGAGGTCACACCGTAACTGTTGGCATGTTTTAAAGCCATTTCTGCAGCCTTCATTTTTTCCTCTAATGTAGGCTCAGGAATATGCTCCATAACAAGATCCATCGCTGCATCCTTCAAAATTCCTGTAGGCTCACCACTTCGGAGATCTCGAATAATTTCCCCTCCCTCCGGTACCAGCGTGTCCTTTGAGATCCCGGCGATCTTTAAAGCTACGCTGTTGACAAGCACCATATGGCCGTCCAGCCGATTCACACAAACAGGGTTGTCTGGAGTCACAGGATCAATCCATTCTTTTTTTGGCAATTCCGGCGGATCAAACTGCTGGTGATCCCAATTTCCGTTGAGTATCCAAGCTCCCTCTTCCATCTCCTGAGCTTTATCTCTAATCAGGGCAATAAAATCATCCGGTGATTTGGCTCCTCTCAATTGCACATTGGACAGGGAAAAGCCCCCATCGAGGAAGTGCGTATGGCAGTCCGTTAAGCCGGGCAGGACAAATGCTCCGTGCAAGTTGATCATTCGAGTCGAATTGCCGGACACTCTATTCATTTCCGAAGAGGACCCAACC
The DNA here is from genome assembly GCA_964580235.1 of uncultured Eubacteriales bacterium. Lineage (GTDB taxonomy): Bacteria > Acidobacteriota > Aminicenantia > Aminicenantales > Aminicenantaceae. The sequence goes on from CAZOJY010000080.1 coordinate 15,219, forward strand.
TTTAGAATCCTGTTTCCTTTAATCGCCAGAGCCTCAGCTTTGGGCTGATTGGGATTCAGCGTCCACACGGCACCGTTAAAAAAGACTATATCAGCCATCTCATTCTTTGATGTCCATTGACAGGAAGTATTAAAAGCGAACAAAAAAAACAATGCTATAAAAGATATGCCTTTCATCGTTGTATCTTCACCAGCCTAAATCATTCATAAAAAATGCCGGGACTTTTCTTACTTCCGCAATATCAGGAAGTTATCATAACATTGCCGCAAATGACAACAAAAACATTTTCAATCCAATCCTTTAATAATAGAGCGGGGTGGGTTGGCTTGGCCGGTGAATAATCCGGGTTATATGTATTGAGCACTTGCGAACGAAGTGAAATAATCACTCTTGTGTCATTGCGAACACCCGAAGGGTGTGCGGCAATCTCCAGGGGATTGCTTCGGCCCTTTGGGCCTCGCAATGACATGCGCAGTTCCGAGCCGCCGAAAAAAACGGTGAGGGAATGCCGTCAAAAATCCCAATTAGAGCGTAGGACATACCTGATGGAAACGAAACACAATAAAAATTACACACCACACAAAATCGAAGAGAACCATTTAGTCTAGCTCATCGTATCAAGTTTTTGTCTGTAAGGGGAATCCTTGAAAAATCTGTAGGAATCGTCAGCTTCCCTCGAAAATTCTTCTTGATTTCTTCCTCGATTTCTCCAATGGGAAAATCGAGCTCCCCAAAAAAATGACAGGGAAGCAGGTGTCCCACACATGCCTCTTGTGCCATCTTTCCTAATGACAATGAATCCGTGTGCATGGTGCGGAGCGAAGGGAGTTTTGCAAAAAATCTTGAAGGCGCGCTGCAGTCATGAACTAAAAAATCTATGCTTTTTCCCCGATGCAGCAATTCAGGATATCGAGGGGTGTCTCCCGAATAAAACAATTCCATCCTTTCATCTCCAAGGTGAAAGCCGATGGCTATCGAGGAAGGACTGTGGGGAACTTTATAAAAAGAACACGTCATATTCGGAGAGATTCGATAATTCTGTTCCTCCAAAACCGGAATGAAATTCACATGGCACTTGACCTTTTCACTCCTCAGATTGAAAAGATCGAGCAATTCAGCGCAGAAATTCACGCTCATTTCTGACCCGAGAATTTCAATGACACATTCATCAAGCATCAGGCTATGTATCAAAGCGGGCAGACCATAAATATGGTCTGGATGGATGTGGGTTACAATTACGGAATGAACATTTTTCGGATTGATCTGAGCTTTTTTCAATTTTTGGACCACACTTCCGGGGCAGTCGATCAGCACCACCGTCTCCTGACTCAAAAGGAGAAAAGATGTGTTGTCTCTCTCTTCGGTCGCAACAGAACCACCGGTCCCGATAAAAACTATTTCACTCATTCTGATCCTGATGTCCGTCCTGAAATCAAATCATTTATAT
>CAZOJY010000081.1:0-12191 GCA_964580235.1 uncultured Eubacteriales bacterium
TTAAAAAAATCGGTACATGTCCCGAATTTCCGGTAACGTGTCCCTTGATTTTAAGGGTGAAATTCCTTTTCTAAAAACCATTTTTGCATGGTTGACTATGCTGAGATTTGAGTATATTAATATTGAGTAGCCACAAGAATTTAGGTAAACGACAGTCTGAAAGGATAAAAATCATGAAAACAACCAAAAAAAATCCATCAAAAAAAGCATCCCAAGTCACAAGACGTGAATTTCTTGGCGCGTCGGCAACAACAGCCGCAGGGCTGATGATCATTCCCCGCCATGTCCTGGGAGGCCCGGGAATCACAGCTCCAAGCGACACATTGAATATCGGATGCGTCGGAGTCGGAGGAAAAGGAACGTCCGACATCTGGAGCGTCTCTTCAGAAAATGTTGTTGCTCTTTGTGATGTCGATGACACCCACATGGCCGATTTCCTTAAACACAAGCACAACGATCCCCAAAACCAGCTGATGTATGACAAGGCCAACAAATACCGGGATTTTCGGATCATGCTGGAAAAGGAAAAAAACCTCGATGCCATTACCGTCAGCGTGCCCGACCACAACCATGCCGTTATCGCCATGATGGCCATAAAAAAGGGGAAACACACCTTTGTCCAGAAACCCCTGACGCACACCATAAAGGAAGCCCGCTTGCTGACAAAGGCTGCCAAGGAGGCAAAAGTTGTGACTCAGATGGGCAACCAGGGGCATGCCGGCGAAGGCGCCCGCCTGATAAACGAGTGGATCTGGGACGGCGCCATCGGCGATGTCCGCGAAGTTCATGTTTGGACTAACCGCCCGATCTGGCCCCAGGGAATCGATGCCCCCAAGGAAATCCCCTCTGTTCCATCCACTCTGGACTGGAATATTTGGCTCGGCCCCGCCCCCTTCCGGCCTTACCATCCCGCGCTCTGCCACTTTGTCTGGCGAGGCTGGTGGGATTATGGAACCGGGGCTCTCGGAGACATGGGGGCTCACCTGCTGGACCAACCCTTCTGGGCTTTAAAATTGGGATATCCCATCTCAGTTCAAGCCAGCTCCACAAAATACACCAAGGATTCCTATCCGCTCGCTGAAGTCGTCACCTATGAATTTCCCCAGCGCGGCGATATGCCTCCCGTTAAGCTGACCTGGTACGACGGAGGGCTGATGCCTCCTCGGCCTCATGATATCGAGCCGGGCAGGATGATGGGGGACGAAGGCGGCGGCGTTTTGTTCGTGGGCGACAAAGGCCACTTGATGTGCAGCACATACGGGCAAAACCCCAGACTGATTCCAGAAACCAAAATGCAGGAGTACGAGAGGCCGGAAAAGACCATCCCCCGCTCTCCAGGAATACATGAGGAATGGATAGAAGCCATCAAAGCCGGCAAAAAATCCACAACCGACTTCACTTACTCGGCAGTCCTGACAGAAGGCATGCTCCTGGCCAACATCGCTGTCCGTGTGCAGGATAAGTACACCAAACTCGAGTGGAATGGGGAAAAAATGGAGTTCACCAACCTTCCCGAGGCCAATCAGTACCTCCACACAGAATACAGACCGGGCTGGTCCCTTTAGTCCCAAAGACATAACGCGGAGATATCCCCAGGAGGTGGCAATGAAAAAAGGTGTTTATAAGATTTCGACATTCTTGATCCTGCCCCTATTTTTAGCCATCGGATGGCAGTATTCCAAAGCTGAAACAACTCACACTCAAGAGAGAGCAACGCTTAAAATTCAGTGGAAGGTACACGATCCTGATCGACCTCAGCCCCTCGTTGTCAATCCCGGACCAGCCGGCGACCCTGTGCCAGCCCCATCGGATGCCATCATCCTTTTCGACGGAAAGGATCTCTCTCAATGGACGGACAGCAAAGGACAACGAGCCAGATGGAACGTCGAAAAAGGTTACGTAGAAGTCGTTAAAAAAACCGGTGCCATCCGCTCCCGCCTAAAATTTGGAGACTGCCAGCTTCACATCGAATGGGCGGCCCCTTTGACAGTCAAAGGCAAAAGCCAGGAAAGGGGAAACAGCGGCATCTTCCTGATGGAACTTTACGAGGTGCAGGTTCTCGACTGCTACAACAACACCACCTACCCTGATGGGATGACAGCCGCCATCTACGGCCAATACCCCCCTCTGGTCAATGCCTGCCGCCCCCCAGGTGAATGGCAGACCTACGACATCATTTTCCTGAGACCTCGATTCGACAGCCAAGGCCAATTGATCAGCCCGGCCAGGATGACCGTGTTTCACAACAATATCCTTGTGCATAACAATGACGAACTGACAGGGCCCACTGCTCATAAAGCCCGCCCCCCCTACAAAGCCCATCCGGACAGACTTCCCATCTCCCTGCAGGACCATGGGAATCCAGTCCGTTTCCGGAACATCTGGATCCGCGAACTCGAAAAGAAATAATCATTCTTTTTCTTTTTTGATAATGGAACGAACTTCGAACATTTCTTTGAGCACCTTAGCTGCTTCGCTTCCAGGCCTTAGCCTCGTATCCAGGTCGCACGTCCATTCCACCGGAAACTCCTCGATACGATACCCCCGCTTTAAGGCACGCAGCAGAACTTCCAGCTCGAACATAAAACCGGTCGTTTTACATTTGGCGAACAACTCTCTGGCAATTTCTCCCCTATAAAGTTTGAATCCACATTGGGTGTCTGAAAACCGCCCAGGCACTTCCGTCAGGATTCTGGCCGCAAAACGAAAAACCCAGGACAGCAGTCTCCGCTTCAGACTTCTGTTTCGGCGGATCACGGTCTCTTTCAAACGCCGGGATGCCATGGCGATATCCAGGTCTCCTGTTCTTATCCTCTCGATCTGCAATAGGGCATTGGCGTAGGGCACACAGGTGCCGCTGTCTGCGAACAAAACCACATCCCCTCTCGAGGCTAAAATCCCGGTCTTGACTGCAAAGCCTTTTCCTCGATTTTTGTCCAGCCCGATGACGCTTCGCTTCACAGCCGCTGGGACCTTGACCATTTGAGCCTCTTCGGCCGAGCAGTCCGTGCTCCCATCGTCCACCACGATGACCTCTCCTGACATGGATTCTTTATCGATAAAGGCAGCCGCTGCTTCGACATCAAAACCGATCTTTTTTTCTTCATTGAAGGCAGGGATCACGATCGATATATCCACCTGGTTACCGCCTGCTTTCAAGAAATTTCTCCCAGAGGTCTTTTCGGATATGCACCGCCAGCAGAACCTCGGGTCTCAGCCCAAAAAACTCGCTCTGGTGAGTCTGCTGCAGTTTGGCTTGAATTTTTTCTGTTATATCGATAGAGGATATCACAATGGGAACATCTTCCAATGTCCCAGCTTTATCCGCCTCCTGCCAGTATCCTACCCGGCTGAAATCTCTCAAGTACCACGGCAAAGGCCAGGCTTCGTCAGGATGTGTGATAACCTTAATCAATAGGGCCTTCTGATCGGGATGAATCCGGGCGATATCGTCCACCCGCTGGACAAGGCTTAAAAAATCCTTGCTTGTGTGGGCATAGACGTAGGGATTGCGGGAATCGGCGTAGTACCTGAAATTTGCAGCATAAGACTGGACTCCTAGGTGGATTATCCCGGCGCACAAAATCAACAGGATCAAACTCCAGGAAGCTAGATTTTTGCTTCGGTCCAGAAGAAAGGCGGCTCCGTTCCCTGCTAAAAGGATCATTCCGATAAAAAACGGAAGCATGTTCCAAGGTGTCTTGTACGGAATGAAAGAATAGACACCGGTGGCCAGAAGAGTGAAAAAAAAGATGAACCGCATGAACAAGGGAGAGGAATCCTTTGGCCATCTTGGATGAAAAGCTGCCACGCAACCGACCATGGCCAGGACCAGTATGAGCGCTTCGCTCCAGACAGGCCCGCTCCCATACCGGGAAAAGGCCAGCATATTTAAATAATAGGACCAGGGATAGGAATGGAATCCGGCTTCCCCAGCCTTGCTGAAATAGGTCTGGAAGGAAAAGACCGAATCCATGATCCCTTTGGGATTTTGGAAAAAGGAAGAATACAACAGGAACACCACGGGAAAAGCCGATCCTATAAGAATAAAACCGTGGCTTAAACGCGGTTTTTCAGCAATAGGTTCTTTGGTGAAAATCCGAGCCAGAAGCAGCCCGAAAAAAAGGGCGCCGAATACCATAACACAGGTTTCCTTGGTGGCATACATCAGCCCGATAAAAACACCGGTTAGGGCCGCCCAGCCCCATGTCCGGTCCACATGATAACGCCAGCTCGCCGCAATGACCCCGAGGAGAAAAAACGCCAGCAGGGTCTCCTGGATGTAGAACCGGCTGTAAAAAACCATAAGCGGGGAAAGGGCCGCAAAGATCCCGGAAAAAACAATGGCCGAACGGGAGAATGCATCTTTGAGAAGAAGCAAAAGAAGCACGATCCCCACCCCGAAAAGTGCCGGCACGATGCGCAGGGTTACCTCATCCAGAGCGGCAAAAGACTTCCCAGAGATAACCCAGGCAAACGGAAGCGAAAAATAATACAGGGTGGGACCGTGATGCTCAAGGGGATCGTATGTGTACTCCCCTCTCTCCAGCAGGTCACCGAACTTAACCGCCTGATTGGCCTCGTCATGGTGCATCGGGCGAAGGTCCAGGCGGACCACACGGAACAAAATGGCTGCACAAACGGCAAGCCAAAACAGCCCGTAAAAGGCCGGTTTTTTACTCATTTGCCGGCGTGCCGTAAACCTCTACCTCCACGTAATGGTTCATTTCGTTCGAGGTATTCCCCCGACTGTAAAGCCGCACATAACGGGCTTTGACGCCCTTCGGATCGATCAGGCGCCCCTCGTTCGTCTCGATGTATTCCTTGTCCCTGCCGATTCCCAACCCGGCTGAATTGTCATGGTCGTTGTTAAAAATCGTTTGGACACCGCTGATAAAATCCGGGTCTTCTGAAACCTGGACGATCACATCCCGGTAAACGCGGGCCTGGCTGTGGTAGTGCCAGATCAAGATGGCATACAGGTTATACGTGTCCTCGAGGTCGATCTGGACCCACTGCCTCATCGGGCCGAGCTCTACAAAATACCCCTCTTCCCCGGTCTTTTCCCCGTCGGTCACAAACTCCAGCTCGCCGATGACCGGTGCCGTGTCGCTGCCTGTCACCGGTTTATTCAGAGAAAGAAGCTTTGTTCCTGGAGGGACGTAAAAAGGGCCGCGTTTTTTCCCAGTTATCCTTTCCAGGTTCGCACTGCGGATGTTGCGGGGAGTTCCGACAAACATGGGCTTGGGCAATTTCAGCTCCAACACCACTTTTTCCTGACCATTATCTTGAATGGCCATTCCTTCATCCCAAGCAAAAAGCATAAGAATAGGCAGGATCAGCATTCCCCAAAACATCCTTCTTATCATTGTTAACTCCAATATCTGATTGTCTTCCCATAGTATAACATTTTTTTTCCCTAGTCACTGCCTCCATATTCATCCTAACAGCAATCATTCTATCTCGATATAAAAAAGTGCTGGAGGATCCCGACCCAGTCTAACTCAGCCTTCATGAATGGTTCTTCGAGAGAATCCGACACAAAGAAATTATTGAGAGATTTTGTGGTTGAAAATTTCGCAGGTTTGGGGATCGACGACCACAAGGGCCCAAACATCCTGATGTTCCTTGCAGTAGGCCCGCACTTCTTCAGTGTTCATGACCATGAAGGCTGTGGAAAGGGCATCGGCCACGGCGGCGGACTGATGAGATACCCAGGCACTTAGATGTCCTTTAGCCGGCTTGTTCGCTCTCGGGTCAAAAATGTGGTCCCCTTTGACTTCGGTTCCGGATCCACTCAGAGCCCGGTCCTTCAGGAATAATTTTTTTGGTGTATACGGGCATTCCCAATCCCCCCCGATTCCGACAGGCCAACCCTTCCTTTGCCCCTCACCTTTTGGCGGAGTCCCTACAGCCAGCGCTGTGCTGGTTCCCCCATGCACCAGGGCCCGGTTTACTCCCCAATCGGAAAGAATTTCCAGAGTGCAGTCAAGAGCGTATCCTTTCCCGATGCCCCCGAGGTCCAGATTCAATTCCGTGGATTTTTCTATTTCCTTCGCTGGAAGATATTTGGCCACGTAGCTATGTGTTTTTTTAGACAGCTCCAACTGTTTCTGGATATTTGCTCTAGGAAGTTGTTTCTCGAAAAGCTGCTCACCTCTGTATTTCATCAAGGAACCGACGTTGATATCAAAGGCCCCATAAGTCTGAGACTGCACCATCAATGCTGTTTTCAGGCATTCATATGTTTCCACCCCGATACGCAGCGATTGGCCAGCTCGGAGACGGTTGATCTGCCCGATCTGGCTTGTGGGATTGAACCGGCTGATAATGTCTTTTATCCGGTCGATCTCGGCAAAAACAGCCTGGGAAATCTGGCATGCGTAGTCCTCATCCTCTTCAGCCAGCAAAACTTCAAAGGTTGTTCCCATTGCAAAATGGGCAAACCGAAAGACCGATTTCCTGTTTTTATCCCTCATCGGTCCTCATCAACGGCTGTGAAATAATAAAAAGCGATCCCTGCCAGGAGAATTTCCAGAGCGGCATACCGGTGGACGTCCAAAATAACCAGCTGGGCCCGCAGGGAAAATTGGGGAAGCATCTGGAACAGAGCCGTCACGACAAGCACAAACCCTGAGGCCACAAAAACCCAAAACAGGACGATCTGCCAAATTTTCCGTTTTCCTGCTTTTGTCTTGAGATTTGCCGGGGCAAAATCTTCCACATTCCATGTGTAAAAGCGGGCCCGCAATACGACCGCCAGACACAAGCATACGGAAAAAAGCCCCCCAAGGACAACATGAAGAAGCAGAAACAAACCGAACATCCGGACTCTTAGGAAAACAAAAAGAAAGCCGCTCAAGATTAAAAAGCCATAGCTGAGCGCAAGGCCTATGTAAATCCACCGCTGGTTGGCCGGATATCTCGAGATGAACCAGGAATGATAGATCTCTTTAGAACACCCGATCCAAGGAGTCTTAACAAAAATGAGCATTCGGTCTCGAAGCCAGGAAAAATAGCGATTTTCAGAACTGTGGTGAAAACGATGAGCGGACAGCAGGAAAAGCAGGGCAATCAAAAAGATAATCGATACAATCCCAAACGCCAAGATCATCTCCTTTTTTCGATAATCCCCGTGTGCCGCCCAAGGATCAGCATCACCATGAGGACAAGCATCGAGCCTACGATAACCGCTGCAACGAACAACATCCCCTTCAGCAGCGGACGCATCCGGAATGAAAGCCCAAAAAGTTTTTGATAAGGCTTGTCTAGATTCATGAAAGAATAGGCGGAGCGGTTGTCGAATTTATCCGTCTTCAGAGGCCCGTTTCCGCTAATTTTCCCGAAAAAGAAAGCCGAAGTCTCCGAGTGACAGTCTTTGCACCCGTTTACCCCCAGGGACTGCTGGGCCGGCCGCACCCGATGACCCAAGGGCCAAACAACGGGTTCTGCGGCTGGATGTTTGCTATTCGTAAGCCTCCCTTCTTCGCCGAGCCTGAATACCTTCCCTCCAGAAACATAGATATAGGAAGAATCCTCTGCATCATTCTGGGTAAGGGATTGGAGGACCAAAGTAACCTGCTCCTCTGTAAGGGTCTGTTCCGACCCGACCGTGGCCGCGATAGACCGCGCCTGAAAACCAGAAATCACGGGCAGGCTTTCACTGCCGTTTAACCAGACAATCTCCGCCGTTGGGGCAGATTCCTCCTCCCATTCCGCTTTCTCCAGGTATCCCTCGGGCATGTGGTACAAAACCTTTTTATAGAGGATGGCTGGTTTTCGTGGGGCGTTCTCAAGGGTGGCCAATGCTAAAAGGACATTCTGGATGCGCGTTTCTGCATCGACATCTGGCTGCGCGGCATCGGGATCAAACTCGGGTATGAGAGGAATGATTCCTTCATCGGTCCTGACCGCCCAATAAATCGGCGCACCAATTTCTTCTCCGGGGTACACAGACACATCCAGCAGACCGTCCACGTTGGGTTCGTAGACATTTCCGGAGAGAACGAGGACAGGCACGCCAGGGATTTCTCCGTACAAGGAAATGGCCTTGAGGACCTCAACGGCATTCTCTTCAACCATCAGGGTATCTCCTGCAGCCTGCTCGACATCTGACGGCCGGAGCGCAGCGATTTTTTCTCCCTCCTGTTTTCCCCAAAAGGACGGCCATATCAGTCGATTCGGGGCTATCTTCCCGGACCGGTTTCTCACAAATACAGGCTCGACGATATGCGGCCATTCAGTGGCCCACTGGGCGACGCCGTATATTCCCAGGCGGTTTCCACGGGACGTCTTTATTTGAGTCGATTCCTTTGAGGGAAGAGGGCCGGAATGGCAAACCGTACAGGACAATTTTTCGAAATGGACCGCCGGGATCCCGGAATGTTTGGGATAAGGAGCGCCCAGCCGTCCGGCCACATCACCGCCCCGCCTGGACAGGTCTTTGTCCATATGGCAGCCCCAACAGGAAAATTCTGCCTTTCTTTCATCCTGATAATCCACAGCCTCACCCTCATACCCGCGGATCATGTTGTGGCTGATCTCATTCCGGTGGCAGTCCACACATCCTATCCCGGCCGCTGTATGGACGTCCTGGTGCGCGGTGAGCCTGTTTTCTCCCACGCGGGTCACCGAATGGCAGGCCAAGCAGCGCTGGTCATCTATCCTTGGGGCAATATCGAAAAACAGCCTTTGATTGCTGTCGAATTGCGAAGGCCAGTACCGGACCGTAGGAACCACCGCCCATTCGGTATCATTTGGATTGGGTCCATCGAAGATATCCCATGTGCTGGGGAGCCGCGATGCCATTCCGCCTACTTCTCCTAATCCCGATGCAGCCGTTGCCGCCCAGCGAAAATTTTGGCGCAGGACCTGCTTGGCCCACTCGCTGTGGCTCTGCTGTCTCGAGGCATTGTGGCATCCCATGCAGTTAATTTCCAATTTTCCAGAAACCTCCCACCGGGACTCGGAGCTGAATTCGTTATCATTGGGCTCCGACACCCCTCCGCCAGTCATGTGCCGGCCGAAAAGCAGAGTAAAATCCCAAGGTGTCAGACCCAAATCTTTGGGATTCCAGGCTCCCGGCCAGCCGCGATAGGATAGGGGCAGAACTGTGCCGGTTTTCGGCTCCACCCAAATCCAGGGTTCCCCAGGCCGGCCGTGTTGGGAAGATGAGAAAGTATTGAAATGAAGGCCGCTCTGGATGAGGTTGTAGTCATGGCAGGGCGCACAGGTATACCGTGCCGAATACGGCAGCGCATAGGAATCCGAGGGAACGATGAGCTGATCGAACTCGTCCTTGAGCTGGAGCCAGTGCACAGCCGTGGTGCGGCTTCCGTCCCAGGTCGTTTTTTCCCGGACGGTTTGGGCGGGCAAACTAAAAGATATGCCTGTACCAAAAAGGACCGTTAAAATAATGTTAAAGAGCGCTTTATTGGACTTCATGCGATAAAATCTTGAGGTCGAAAAATCCTCATCCGTCGGCCCGCCACGGCTTCGTTGGCCTTGAGAACCGCAACCGCCGTTTCGTATCCGATTTCGGCAGGACAATTCAGCGGCGTGCCGTGAAGAATGGCACTGAAAAAGTTTTCCAGATGGGGCTGATGGGCGGGTTTGGCCAACTCCACAGGAAGCGGCCACCTTCCGGCTTCAGCCGTAACCCTCACATCGAGGAAAATATTTTTGGTGTCGATTTTCTGGAGGGGAGGCTTTTCTGTTTTCAGATATCCATCTCTGACCAGAGAATCCCATTCCGGGGCATGCGCTTCCCGTATGGCCCAGTTTCCTCTCTGGGGGACTTCGGATATAACGATCGAGCCATTTTCTCCCATAAAAACTTCGTAAAATCCTCCGTATTTGGTCGTGGTCTGGACCTGATACATGGCCCGGGCCGGTCCAGATTTTGTATCGAATTCATAGATGGTCATGGCATTGTCATACAGTTCCCGGTCCTTGTAATAGTCCGTTCCCCCACTGGCTATGATGGATTTGGGGTTTGTTCCCAACACCCAACTGAACAGATCGATCTGGTGGGAGCCCAAATCCACCAGGGGGCCGCCTCCATATTTTTTAAACCACCGCCAGTTCCGGAACTCGACCATAGACCGGTATCCGTATTTGGACAAGGTTGCCTGGGAAATGGCGTATTTTTTTGGCCAGCCCAGCATGTCGCTTTTGGCGCTGTTCCACTGGGCGTACAGGGCATTCACCCGTCCCAGGATCCTCTTCTCGTGGATTAAGCGGTCGATGGCATGGAAGTACCGGGGATTGCTCCGGCGCTGGTGGCCGATCTGGAGGAGTTTTCCTGTACGGTGAGCTGTCTGCACCATAGTTCTGGCCTTGGCCAGGGAGTTGGACATTTCTTTCTCGCAGTACACATGAAGGCCTTCTTCCATGCAGGCGCTGGCGTGTTCGGCGTGCATCCAATCGGGGGAAGCAATGACAACCGCATCTAGACTTTTCTCTTTATTCAATAGATCCCGGTAGTCCTCGTACACATTGACCTTTTGCCCGTATTTCATCAGATACCGGCTGGCGTACTGCTGGCTGTACTCCCAGATGTCACAGATGGCCGAGATGCGGACTTCGGGAATGCGCAGGATGGACTCGATTAACACTCTCCCCTGAACCCCCGTCCCTATCACGGCAATACGGAGTTCTGCCGGCGTTTTCTCTTCCTGAGCCCTCCGGACCGTGGATGATCCGGCCAGAGATGGGCCAACCAGAGCCATGCCCAAACCGGCCGATGCCGAAGATTTGATAAAGTCCCGGCGAGTGAACCCTTTTATTTTCGTATCATTTTTTATTCCAGGCATCTTAATCTCTCACTGTATCGTTTTATTTATCCTGTATTGTTTATCATTCATAAATCGATTTTTCCGATCAGCCTTTCATATCCTTGTCGAAAGCCACATCCGAGGGAGCAAAGTTCATGCTCTTTACAAACTCAACTGACTCCTGGGCGCCGAATTCCCTGTCCATGCCGTTGTCTTCCCACTCGACCGAGAGAGGGCCGTTATAACCGATATCGTTCAAGGCCCGAATGATCTCCTCGAAATTCACATCCCCGCGCCCCAATGACCGGAAGTTCCACCCGCGGCGCAGGTCACCGAAGGGCAGATGCGACCCGAGAATACCGGCCCTGCCGTCCAGGGTGACCGCCACATCCTTCATGTGCGTGTGGTAGATCCTGTCCGGAAACTCGAGGATAAACATGTGCGGCTCCATCCCCTGCCACACAAGATGGCTGGGATCGAAGTTCAATCCCAGAGTAGACCGGTTTTCGAAGACGTCAAAAAGTTTTTTCGTAGAATACAGGTCAAAGGCAATCTCCGTAGGGTGAACTTCGAGAGCAAACTTCACATCCAACCGGTCAAACTCGTCGAAAACCGGCGTCCACAGCTCACGAATTTTCTGAAATCCTTCTTCAACCATCTCGTCAGTCGTCGGCGGGAAAGAATACCAGAATGCCCAGATCGGTGATCCCATGAATCCGTTGACCACATAACAGCCCATGTTTTTGGCTGCACGGGCCGTGAACTTCATCTCTTCTGTGGCCCATTGGCGGATCTTATCGGATTTGCCTTTTATATCATCAGGAAGAAAGGCATTCAGGCGCTCATCCTGCCTGTCGCCCACACACTGGCCGGCCAGGTGGGCTCCCAACGCCCAACACTTCAGGTTGTATTTTTCGAGAATTTTTTTTCGATCGTCCACGTATCCCGGATCTTCGGCGGCTTTTTGCACTTCCATGTGATCTCCCCAGCAGGCGATCTCCAATCCGTCATAACCCCACCCGCCGGCTTTTTTGCAGATATCTTCAAAGGTCAAATCCGCCCACTGTCCGGTGAATAATGTCACAGGCCTTCCCATTCTTACCTCCTCCTAAATCATTAGTAATAAATGTCGATTTCTCCAATTCAGCAATATCAGAATAATATCTGATATTGCAATAAATCCATAAAAACTTTTTCTAAGCAATTATATCTTCTAATCGACATTCATTACCCTGCGGGCGAGTCAATCTCACTGCATCGACTTTGTTGTAACCCATTCGCAGTAGTCAACTACAGCTTCAATGGTTACTTCCTCGTCGCTACAGCAATCTTGCCTCGCTAATGATTCAGGTTAAAAATCGAGCCAGATGGCTCCGCCCTTGGAGCTCTCCACGCACTTTTCAATAAATTTCACTC
>CAZOJY010000081.1:12291-16644 GCA_964580235.1 uncultured Eubacteriales bacterium
AGCCAGATGGCTCCGCCCTTGGAGCTCTCCACGCACTTTTCAATAAATTTCACTCCCCGGATCCCTTCTTTAACGCCCGGAAAGTCCATCTCTTCGGCTGTCAAGGATTCGCCGCCTAGCTTTTTCCCCAAGGCATCACAGAAGGTCGAATATATGTTGGCAAAAGCTTCGAAATACCCCTCCGGATGGCCAGCTGGAATCCGCGAATACCCCTGGGCATGGGGATACAAATCATCCCGGCCGCGGGAAATGGTAGCCGTAGGTTTGTCCAGAGAGCACACCTTAGCATAATTGGGATCCTCCTGGGACCACTCGATCGATCCTTTGGTGCCGTAAATCCGGACTCTGAGTCCGTTGTCATGCCCCACCGCGATCTGGGAACTCCAGTACAGGCCTTTGGCGCCGCTGTCGTATTCGACCAAAATGGAGGCGTTATCATCCAGGGCCCTTCCCTCTACAAAGGTATCCAACCGCGCACACAGGGACCGGATCTTCATCCCGGTCAAGTAGGATACCATGTTTTCGATATGACTGCCGATATCGCCCACACAGTTAGAAATACCAGTCAATGCAGGATCGGTTCTCCAGGCTGCCTGTTTCTGCCCGCTCTCTTCAAGCGGTGTGGAAAGCCATTCCTGGGGATACTCGGCATTGACGAACCGGATATCACCCAGATCTCCCTTGGCGATCATTTCCCGGAGGTGTTTGACCACCGGATAGCCAGTATAGGTGTAGGTCACGCAAAAAAGCATGTCTTTTTCGGCCGAGAGCCTGGCCAATTCTTTAGCATCTCCGCTGTGCGTGGTCAACGGTTTGTCGCAAACCACATGGATGCCGTTTTCCAAGGCCAATTTTGCGATGGCAAAATGAGAACTATTAGGGGTTACGATGACTACAAAATCGATCTTATCCCCACGGCTCCCTTCGGCTTTCATCATCTCCTCGAAAGAGGGGTACAGTCTGCCTTCATCAAGTCCGAGCATCTGCCCCGTCGCAAGAGTGTTTTGATAGTTTTGGGAAAAACAACCTGCAGCCAGTGCGGCCTTCCCGTCCAGGGCAATGGATTTCCGGTGCACGTCACCGATAAAGGCGCCCTGCCCTCCTCCGACCATTCCGTAAGTCAGGATCATAAACTCACCTCCCTGTCAATTATACTTCGGAATTAGCTCATTCCCTAAAATCATCCAAACAAATGCCACTATATACTAATCCAAACCGGCCAAATTTTCAAAGTGCAATAGTACTCATAACCGAATCCAGTGCTATTTTATTTGCATTCATGTAGACGGAAACATCGGCAAGTTCAGAGCTCAAACAGGCTGCTGAAGAGAGGAGGTGAGCCTAGATTATCACAGGATGTGCATCATCTTATTTTCTTCATTGGCTTTTATCAAATCTCCTGATAAAATAATGATAAGAAAAAAGCTATCTCAATCGAATACAATAAGAATGTTGAAGGAAAAATTCAAGGAACTTCAAGATAAACTCTTTGAGGAAACCAAATCGTTCTATGGAAACCGGCTTGTCTCTTTTGTCGTCTATGGTTCAGTCGCCAGGGAAACTTATCGATCTAATTCTGATATTGATCTCTTGATAATCGCTGAAAATCTTCCTAATGGAAGAATGAAGAGAGCCGCCCAATTTTCGGCTGTAGAAGAAAAGTTTGAGCCTTTTTTAGAATCTCTTAAGAAGAAAGGGATCGACACGTTCATCTCTTCAGTTTTTAAGACTCCTCAAGAAGCTGAATTGGGGAGCCCTCTTTTTCTCGATATGGTCGATGACGCCCGTATTCTCTATGACAAGAACGAATTTTTTGCGAAAAGGCTTGAAAGACTCCAAAAAAGACTGAAAGAGCTGGGTGCAAAGAGAGTGTGGAAAGGAAATATCTGGCACTGGGTATTGAAACCGGATTATCAGCCGGGCGAGGTTATTGAATTATGAATACCAGAAGCCTTGCGGAGAGTTATCTGAAAAAGGCCATGGACAGACTGGATATTTTGGACCTTCTTTTTAAAAAAGGCGCTTATTCCGATGTTATAAGAGAATCTCAAGAGATAGTCGAACTGTCACTCAAAGGTATGCTTCGCTCTGTCGGGGTGGAACCACCGAAGATTCACGATGTCGGCGGCCTTCTCCTTGAGCATGAAGACAAATTTTCAAAGGATATCGCAAAGCAATTAAAGAAGCTTGCGGATATATCAAAAAAGCTCAGGAGGGAAAGGGAACTGGCCTTTTACGGGGATATTGATTTTATACCTACCGAAGAATATACAAAAAAAGATGCCAAAAATGCGATCAGAGATACGCAGCTGGTTGCCGGCACTGCGAGGAAATTGATTCACAAAGGCTAGCTGCTGTGTTCCTGAAGCTTGTCTTCCTTTATATGTATTACAGTAGTGAAGCCATTCTTAAAGTCTGCTTAGAGTCCTTTGAAATTCACAGGAAAAAGTCGCTTCCAAATGGGCATGAGATTGCTTCGTCGCAGAGCTTCCCGCAATGACATTCAGAGGGTGAAGCGGTAGTTGACTTTGAAGAGAAAAATGTTATCTCCAGGGGTACGGAGCATGAGCGAGAGATCCCTGTTGAAGTCGAAGTCCCCAGCATAGGAATAATCGGCTCGACTCTGCGTCCACACCGCATAGATGGTTGAACCGGGGCGGTACTCCCAGCGCAGGACAACGGTTCCCCGCAGAGATTTGAGGTTAAAATCAGGGTCCCGGAAGGAAAACAGAGGACTCGGCCCCAGCCCGTCTGGATCCACCGTGTAAATTCCGGCATCCCGGCTTATCGTTGAGGCCCCTTCACTAAAGGAATCAAAATCAAAAGTTCGTGCCGCCCGAAGTTCCTTGTAATTGAAAAAATCCCCTGCCCCTAAAAAAGGCTGCAAATAGGCCTGGAGGCTGAGCTTGGGCGTAAAACTCCAATTTAACCGGATCTCCATGGATGCGGTTTCCTGGATGACGTTCGATAGAATGTAGCGTACCCCATAGGTTTCGACTTTGAGAGGATCGACGACCTGGCTGATGTACTGCCCGACAGAATGGCGCCAGGAATAGGCGGGTGCGAGAGAAATACTGAAATTGCTGCTGGGCTTCCAGCGGATGGAAGCGCCGAAGGAATAATTGTAGGCCCCAAACGGATGGTCCCTGTAATGTCCTGAAAGCCCAACAACCACACGCCTGCGGTTGTCGCTTGTAATGCTGGGCCTGATGGAAGCCCCCCAGGGATAAGCCGCCAGCGGACCTCCCCTTGTGAAGTAATGGCTGGTGCGGTTGGGATCGTAGCTCAAATACAGGTTTCCCCTCCAGTAATTCAAAAGTTGTGCTTTGGCGTTGAGGATGTAATTTTCATTCGTCCGGATTCCTCCAAAGTCATAGCTTCGAAGGGTGGCGAAAGTCACCTTCCAGTTCCGGAAGACTTTCCCCGGATGATAGGACTGGAACCCCACTTCCACATGGCCGTTGATGACATCTCCCCTGGTATGGTAGCCCAGGTCCACGGCATGGAATCCCGGGGACACCGCGCCAATGGCCGTGTTGAATACAAAGGGCCCCTTTTGTTTGTTGACAAAAATGCGGCCGGCCCAGCCGTTGAGACTGGTGGCATTTGGGTCGAAATCCACATAATCCACATCCGGCCGCTGGTAATAATGGAGCGAAGATAACTGCAGGCGGGAAATGGCATCCTGAGATCCTGAAACCGTGGTTCCCCCGAGCCAGCCTGTAATCACCCAGGTTCGACCGCGGTCGAGAAAGGTCCATCCGTCTATTCCGAAGCTGAAGGCACTCTTGGGCAGCCGACTCTGAAGCGCTTCCAACCTGAGATCACGCCAGGTTCCTGTGGCAATAAATCCCAAACCCTGGAATCCTCCTTTGATTTCTTTTAATGCTCTCACCACGCCATATGTTGAAAACGGTTCCACCTCGCAAAACATACGCTCTCCGCCGTTATCGACCCGCGCGTATTCCCTTTGAGTCAGGGCTGTCATCACACCAAGATTCCATCCATCACCCATTTTCCCTGTTATCTTGGCCGCACCCAGGATGGTCGCCCAGTCAGGGTTGTCGACATATCCGGGGATGGGCACATACCCTTGAGGGGACCGGCCGATACGGCGGCTGTAGAAAAAACTGGGATCACTCCATCCCAAACTCCTGCGCACATTGGCCCCGCCGTAGCCAAATCGGAAAATATCGGCTCCCTCGACAAAAAAGGGCCTCTTTTCCACATAGTAGGTTTCCTGGTCGCTGATGTTGATCACGGCCGGGTCAACCTCGAGCTGAGCGCAATCTGGATTGACACTCGCATTCAGAGACGTGTGAGTGCACAGTGCGGACCTCATGTCGCGGCTGT
>CAZOJY010000082.1:0-16594 GCA_964580235.1 uncultured Eubacteriales bacterium
AAGATGGTAGCGGGGGCTGGATTTGAACCAGCGACCTCCGGGTTATGAGCCCGACGAGCTACCAGACTGCTCTACCCCGCAGCACCGGAATTTATTATAACATGCCAATTTCGTTTGTCAAAATAATTGCATAAAAATATCGAGGTTCTCTCGATTTAAAGACTGTATTCCGTCATCAGATACGGCCAGGCCTTTCAACAGCAAAAAAACCTTGACATTGCAGGAACGCAAAAAATATAATGAATGACTCAAAAAATGGCCCATTTTTTATTTTTTTTACTTGCAATAATCAGTATAGGCTCAGTCATCGGGATGATTATATTCAAGGACCAAGCCTATAATGCCCTTTTCTTGATCGTGGCGTTCGTTTGCATGGGGGGTCTTTTTGCACTTCTCGAGGCCCCGTTTATCGCAGCCGTCCAAATCATCATATACGCAGGGGCCATCATGATCCTTTTTATCTTTGTCGTCATGATGATAAACCTGAGAAAAGGAGTCGGGCCTGAAAAAAAGAAATGGACCCTGTATTTTGCTATTGTCATAGCTGCCGTTCTTATCCTGGAGCTTATTTTGTCCTTAAAAAACGCTTTGGAACCGATCCATTCTGCCTCCCTGGAAAAATTGGGCAGCCCCACTGATCTCGGCCGCCTGTTGTTCACCAAATATCTGTATCCCTTCGAAATCACATCGATATTGATTATTGCAGCCTTGGTCGGGGCGATTGTTCTTGTTAAAAAGAGGAACACGGAATGATTGCCCTTGAATATTTTTTAATTCTGAGCATCATCCTTTTTGCTTTGGGGGCAGTTGCATTTTTTGTGAAACGGGATTTGCTCACTCAGTTTATGGCGGTCGAAATCATGTTTAACGCCGCCAACCTGGCATTTCTCACTTTTGCCAAATCAGCAAATTCTATGGATGGTCAAATTATCGTCTTTTTTGTGATCACCGTAGCCGCTGCCGAGGCCGCTGTAGGATTGGCCATCATTCTTCTGATATACCGGCAAAAAAAGACCATAAAATCCGAAGATATAAATTTGATGAAAGGATAAAATGACTGATTACTTCTGGCTGATTCCGTTCATTCCCGCATTGAGCACGCTCATTCTGGTTTTATTCGGACAGAAGCTTCCAAAAAAATATGTTTCGTTCCAGGCCTGCTTTGCTGTTTTTGCCTCCTTTGCCATTTCCGTCATTTCCTTCATCGGTTTGCTTCAGACAAGCCATGAACACCTTCCGATCATAAAAAGCCTGTTCTCCTGGATCCATGCTGGCAGTTTCCACGCTGATCTCGCTCTCCAGCTCGATCCTCTCTCATCGATCATGACCCTAGTGGTCACAGGAGTGGGTTTTCTTATTCATTGGTATTCTGTAGGTTATATGGCCGATGACAGGGGGTACACCCGTTACTTCACTTATTTAAACCTTTTCACATTCGCCATGCTCATCCTGGTGATGGGTTCCAATCTTGTCGTGATGTTTGTGGGATGGGAGGGTGTCGGCCTCTGCTCTTATCTATTGATCGGATTTTGGTTTGAAAAACACTCAGCCGCCAATGCCGGAAAAAAAGCCTTTATCGTGAACCGGATCGGCGATGCCGCTTTTCTCCTTGGTATATTCTTCATCTTTATTAATATAGGAAGCGGAGAGTTCAGCATTATCAACGCCGCTATAGGAGGCGGTGCGATTACCAGGAGTCTGGCAACCTTGATCGCTGTCCTCCTTTTTGTAGGGGCCACAGGAAAATCCGCACAGATTCCTCTGTACATATGGCTCCCTGATGCGATGGAAGGCCCGACTCCTGTCAGCGCTCTCATTCACGCAGCCACCATGGTCACGGCCGGCGTCTACATGGTTGCCCGGATGAACGTTCTGTTCACATTCTCTGGATCGGCCGGCTCGGTCGTTGCCATTATAGGCGGCCTGACAGCGGTTTTTGCCGCCACCATGGCATTGACGCAAAACGATATCAAGAGGGTACTGGCCTACTCGACCATATCCCAGATCGGATACATGTTTATCGGGTGCGGCGTCGGTGCCTATGCGGCCGGGATGTTTCACCTGTACACCCATGCTTTTTTTAAGAGCCTTTTGTTTTTGGCTGCCGGAAGCGTGATGCATGCCATGTCCGGCGAGCTGAACATGCAGAAGATGGGAGGGCTGCGGAAATACCTTCCTCTCACCTACCCCACGTTCCTGATCGGGGCCGTAGCGATTGCGGGAATTCCTTTCTTATCCGGATTTTTTTCCAAGGACGCTATCCTGACCAGCGCCTATGCCAACGGCCAGTACGTTGTCTGGGTGCTTGGTATATTTGGCGCGGTGTTAACCGCCTTTTACATGTTTCGTTTGATTTTTCTTACCTTTTTCGGCAGCGAACGCCTCGAGCCTGAAGCCAAAAAACATCTGCACGAATCTCCTCCTACGATGACAATTCCCCTTGTTTTCCTGGCATTTTTTTCGATTGTTGCCGGTTATGTCGGGCTGCCTCTTGTCGTCGGGAAAAACCTGGACTTTTTCGGCCGCTTTTTAGAGCCTGTCATTCATCAAGCTAACGAGGCTCACTTGAGCCTTGGAACGGAGTGGATGCTGATCCTGATCTCAGTGGCAGTGGCAGTCACAGGAATTTTTATCGCCTGGGTATTCTACATCAAAAACCCCAAAATCCCTCACAACCTCGTCGCCAAATTCCCTGGCCTCTACAAGCTGCTTTACAACAAATACTACGTGGATGAAATTTATAACACCATGTTCGTGAATTCCACGATAAAAGGATCTGAGATCGTTTACGACAATTTCGACCTCAAGGTCATCGACGGAGCCGTCAATGGATCAGCCAAAGCCGCCAATTTCTTCGGAAAGATCTTGAGTTATTTTCAGACCGGGTTTATCAAAGATTATGCCCTGATTTTCCTTTTGGGCGCAGTTCTGCTTCTAGGATACTTGTTGTTTTGAAAAAATGGAAATACCAATCTTAAGCATCGTCACGTTTCTTCCCCTTGCCGGAGCCCTGCTGTTTATCTTCATCAACCGCGACAAAGAAAACCTGCTGCGTTATCTGGCCTTAATCATTTCAGCTGCCACTTTTTTCATCTCGCTGTATCTTTACTTCAACTTCAATGCCCAAACGCCGGATCCTCAGTTTGTGGAAAAAAGCGCCTGGATCGGGTACGGCATAAATTACCATATCGGGATAGATGGCATCAGCCTGTATCTGGTGCTTCTAACCACATTTCTCATGCCGATCGTGATCCTTTCTTCCTGGACATACATCCAGAAGAGGGTCAAAGAATATCTGATCTTCATGTTTATGCTCCAAACCGGTATTATCGGCGTTTTTGTGGCTTTAAATTTATTCCTGTTTTATGTGTTCTGGGAAGCCATGCTGATTCCGATGTATTTCCTGATCGGAATATGGGGGGGGAAACGAAAGATCTATGCCACTGTGAAATTTGTTTTGTTTACCATGTTGGGCAGTCTTCTGATGCTGGTGGCCATATTCTACATGTACAATCTTTTTTATAAGGCCACGGGCACTTATTCACTCAACATATTTGATTATTACCGCATGATTCTCAACCCGAATATTCAGATGTGGCTGTTTCTGGCTTTTGGCCTGGCTTTTGCTATTAAAGTGCCGATGTTTCCGTTTCACACGTGGCTTCCCGATGCCCACGTTGAGGCGCCGACTGCCGGGTCTGTTGTCCTGGCGGCGGTCCTGCTAAAGATGGGAGCTTACGGTTTTCTGCGGTTTGCCCTGCCGATGTTTCCTGATGCCCTACAGAAATTCCTTCCTGTGCTTGGAGTGCTGTGTGTTATAGGAATCATCTACGGGGGACTGATGGCCCTTATCCAAAAGGATGTCAAATCCCTTGTCGCCTACTCGAGCGTCAGCCACATGGGGCTTATCATGCTCGCCGTGTTTGCCCTCAATCTGGAAGGCTTGGAAGGGGGCATCTATCAGATGCTCAACCACGGCCTGAGCACAGGGGCGCTGTTCTTGTGTGTGGGGATCCTGTATGAGAGATCCCACACCCGGCAGATCAAAGATTTTGGAGGAGTCAGCAAACAAATGCCCGTATTTTCTGCATTTTTCATGGTTTGTATGCTCTCTTCTGTCGGGCTGCCCGGGCTCAATGGTTTTGTTGGTGAAGTTCTCTGCCTTTTCGGCGTGTTCAAGGCCAACAAGATCTTAGGCATTCTAGGAGTCACGACCGTCATTCTGGCGGCCGCTTACCTTCTCTGGATGTTCCAGAGAGTGATGCAGGGTCCGGTCACAAACGACAGGGTTCGCTCCTTCAAAGACATGAATCTCAGGGAAATCATCTATCTCGTTCCCATCGTTATTATGATGTTCTGGATGGGGATCTATCCCCAGACCTTCCTGAGAAAAATGGATGTTTCTGTCACGAATCTGTTGAATCAGGTCCACCGGAAAGAGGCAATCTTCACAGAGGCTAAAAAGGAGAACAATAACCCACCTGCTTATATTTTAACGGAAAAAAATATCGATGCGGATTCCAGTGCAAAAGAGGATAACAAATCGCAATGAACACCATATACGCACTGTTCCCGGTTTTGATCATCGTTGCGGCTTCCCTTCTGGTGATGATTTTGGAGGCCTTTTTAAAGAAAGAAAATCGCAGTTATCTGGCATATCTCTCCCTCCTGTTCTTGATTGCCGGGGCCGCAGGATGTGTCAAGTTCTGGGACAAGGGCTATTCCTATTTTGACGGGAAACTGTCCCTCTCGAATCTTTCGCTGTTTTTCTCTTTCATCCTGATCGTGGCCACTTTCCTCGTAATCCTCATTTCGATGAAGTACCTCACGCTTCAGAACACGAATTACGGGGAATATTATGCCCTTCTGTTGTTTGCGCTTTCGGGCATGATCATCATGGTCTCTTCCGGCGACTTAATCGTGATTTTCTTGGGTTTGGAAGTGCTTTCGATCAGCAGTTATGCCCTGGCCGGGCTGCATCGAGAGGACGAAAAATCCAACGAAGCGGCCGTCAAATACTTCCTGCTCGGCAGTTTTGCATCGGCTTTCCTTGTTTTTGGTATTGCGCTGCTCTATGGGGCAACCCAGGCAACCGCGATTCCTTCGATCATCGCCAGGCTCCAATCCGCTGCATCTATGGGGTCTCTGGGTCTTGTGGGCCTGGGATTTGTTGTGGTCGGATTCGGATTCAAGATTGCGGTTGTCCCGTTTCATATGTGGACACCGGATGTGTACCAGGGAGCGCCAACTCCGATCACAGCGTTTTTCTCAGTCGGCCCCAAGGCCGTCGGATTTGCCGTTCTCCTCAGGCTCTTTATCCCCTATTTCCAGGACGCTCTCAAATCTCAATTGATGTTCGGGCTGCTCTGGATTATCGCAGCCATCACGATGATCGCGGGGAACTTGATCGCCCTCAGACAGACCAATGTCAAAAGGATCCTGGCCTATTCCAGTATCGCCCATGCCGGCTATTTAATGGTCGCCATTCTCGCCCGCGATACGCAGAGCCTGGTTTTTTATCTGACGGCCTATCTGTTCATGAACATCGGGGCATTTGCCGCAGTTATCGCTCTGGGAAAGAAGGATCATGAGTACCTGGAACTAGAAGACTACAAAGGCATTGGATTCCGGTATCCATGGATCGGAGCCACCTTTTCCATGTTTTTAATATCACTGGCAGGATTTCCTCCTACTGGTGGGTTCCTGGCAAAGTTTTATGTTTTCTCCGCCGCAGTCAGGCAGGGGATTGTTTCTCTCGTTGTCATAGGCGTTCTGGCCAGCCTCGTCTCCGTTTTTTACTACCTTCGGATCATCATCTATATGTACATGAAAGAACCATCCTACGAGGTGGAGATAAACGTCGACAATCCAATGCTCTTTCTCGCCCTTTTTCTCTGCCTGTATGGTATTCTCCAACTGGGCATCTTCCCGGGAAACATCCTGGTTTTGATCAAGCAGGCTGTTGCCGCTCTTCCGCTCATATAGTCCGCGCCAGACCTATCAAATCTTTTTGTACCTATTCATCTCGTGCGGTCTTTTCGGATGGAACCGCATTGTAAAGGCTTTAATACGCAAAGGCTGGGGCAGGACGTAAGCCGAATTCTGTTCCCGCCGCAGCGGGGGTGGTTATTTGTCTGAGCAACCTACCCGCCCCTGGAAACGGGCCGTTTCAACCGGGGCCAATTCGGTCTTGCTCCGGATGGGGTTTACCGTGCTTCCGATGTCACCATCAGAACGGTGAGCTCTTACCTCACCTTTTCACCCTTACTCTGTAAGAAGGTGAATACCGATCTTACAGGGCGGTATGTTTTCTGTGGCACTTTCCTCCGATCGCTCGGAGTCGCCGTTAGCGACCATCCTGCCCTTCGGAGTTCGGACTTTCCTCTCCTTCCCGGCTTTGAGTCGAAGAAGGAGCAACCACCTCACCTACCCCAGCCTTTATTTTTATACCATATTGTTCCAATTTTTTATACAGGTTGCTTCGGGGCGTATCGATTTCCCGTGCTGTCTGAGAGATGTTCCAGCTGTTTTCCCGCAGCTTAGAAAGAATAAACTCCTTTTCTGCCAAATCTCTGAATTCCTTGAGATTTTTTATCCTTTTGGCATCTGGAAGGTAGATGCGCACCTCCCCCCGGATTTCTTCAGGAAGGTGTTTTTTTTCGATCGTATTTCCCTCTGTGGAAATGATCAGTCTTTCAATCACGTTTTTCAGCTGGCGAATATTCCCTTTCCAAGGATACTTCATCATGGCCTGGACAGCATCCTCAGTGAATTTTTTCTGTTTAAAATTGTTTTCAGCCGCTATAAGCTGGCTGAAATACTCGATAAGGAGTGGGATATCTTCCTTTTTCTCCCGAAGCGCCGGGGAATAAAGAGGTACCACATTCAAACGAAAATAAAGGTCTTCCCTGAAATTATTCTCCTGGATTTCCTTTTTCAAATCTTTATTCGTCGCAGCGATCACCCGAACATCCACCCTGCCGATCTTGCTCGACCCGACTTTCTGCACTTCCCCTTCTTCAAGGACTCTCAGCACCTTCGCTTGTGTTTTGAGGCTCATGTCCCCCACTTCGTCCAGAAAAATCGTTCCACCATCAGCCAGCTCGAACTTGCCCAGTTTTTTTTCTGTGGCACCTGTAAAAGCTCCCTTCACATGCCCGAAGAGCTCACTTTCGATCAATTCCTCAGGGATGGCTGCACAGTTAACCTGGATAAACTTATCCTTTGCCCGGAGGCTGTGGTTGTGAATGGCCCTGGCTATGAGCTCTTTTCCTGTTCCGCTCTCTCCATATATCAGAATAGTTGCATTGGTTGGCGCGATTTTCAAGATCTCGTTCCAGAGTTCTTTCATGGAGGGATGATTCCCGATAAGTTCATACCTTTTTTCCGCTTTCTTTCTCAGGTCCTGGCACTCGGTGAGCAGTTTCGTTTGATTCAGGGCATTTCTTATGCTGATCAAAACTTTTTCCCTGTGGAGGGGCTTTTCCAGAAAATCGAAGGCTCCCAATTTTGTCGCTTCGACGGCAGTCTGAACCGTGCCGTGTCCGGATATCATGATCACTTCGGGAGAATATTGCTTTTTATTGAGTTCGCCCAAGACTTCCAGCCCGCTCATGCCAGGGAGCTTGACATCCAGCAGGACTAAATCCAGGCCTACGGTTTCTTCGATGACATCGAGAGCCTGCTCTCCATCTGCTGCCTCGTAAAATTGATACCTCTCATATTCAAGGATCATTTTCAGGGATTTCCGGATAGTTTCTTCGTCATCAACGACCAGTATTTTTGCCTTGCGGTGCTTGCTCATAGCAAAATCATAACCCACACAGCCCAAAACTTCAAACCAGACTTTCAGAAATAGCTTCGCTCCCGTGCAGGTCTTATGCGCCATTCCTCATCGTCCTTCTCGGCGGCTCTATATGGCGCATGTCATTGCGAGGCCCCGCAGGGGCCGAAGCAATCCCCCGGAGATTGCCACACACCCTTCGGGTGTTCGCAATGACACAAGAAGGATTGCCTCGAAGAATGGGTCGTCATAGCTAAATCTTCAAGGTCGCTGCAGCCATATCTAAAAACCTAACAAGTTCGGGATCGCTTGATAAGGGAGGGGGCATACTGTAAGATGGATTTGAGGGTTTCATGAGAAAGCTTTTGATCATTATTCTGTCCATGATGCTTTTTGTATCCGCCCATTTTTTTGGGGAAGAAGCGGAAAGGACCGATTTTTCGAATTTCGAGCTTGAAAACAGCATGAAAGTTTTTCTGTACGAGAGGCATTCCCTTCCGCTTCTCAATGTTGTTTTCGCTTTTGATGTGGGAACCAAGAACGAATCCGATGAAACGAACGGTCTGGTGCATATCCTGGAGCACTATATCCTCTTTCGGGGGACAGAACTGCGGACCGGGGAAGAGATTGGCCGTGATATCCGGGCCCACGGCGCATATTTCAATGCCCACACGGGGCGCGACCTTGCAACATTCGAAATGTCCCTCCCATCTGAATACACGGATTTCGCTCTGAAAAACCAAAAGGAAATCTTGTTCCAGCTGAAATTCACTCAGGAAGAGCTGGACAAGGAAAAACAAATCATCCTGGAAGAGCTGAGTCAAATCAAGGACGATCCGCTTAAATATGGAACAGCACTTGTGTATCAGAGCCTTTTTCAGAATCACCCCTACCAGAAGCCGATCTACGGAAAAAGGGAAATCATCGAGGCCGCAACGGTCCAGGAGATCCAGCAATTCCACAAAAAATATTTTGTACCGGCCAACTGTGCCCTGGCCATTGTGGGCGATTTTGAAATGGATGAGATGAAAGAGAAAATTAAGGCCCTTTTTGGCCGGCTGGAAAACAACGGATTTACATCCCCGGAGTTCGGTAAAGTCCTCCCGCTCAAAAAAAACGTTGAACTCAAAGAAGAGATGGATGTCAATACCGGATATTTGATTATCGGAACAGTAGGACCGGACTACAACAACAACGAACAATTTGGTGTGGATGTATTGATCGAGGTTCTCGGTCGAGGTGTCACCCCGCTGTTGAATCAACCGCTGCGAGGAAGAAGAGATCTCGTTAAAACCATTTCTATGGGATTTGGAGCCTACAAATATGGAGGAATCATCTATCTCTACCTGACATTGGAACCAAAGAGGATAAAAGCGGCAAAGAGAGAGGCCCTCAAATTTTTGCGAAATTCCAGGAATCTCAATTATACCAAAACGGATTACCCGGGTGATGCACAATTTTATGCGCTCGATTATCTGGAAAGCGCAAAAAACCAGATCAAATTCCGGTTCCATCAATCCCAAGAGAAAGGCTTAAATCTGGCACTGTCCCTGGCCACACACGCTCTCCGGAGTGATGGGGTGGACCGTGGCACCTACATCAGCAATATCGAGAATATAAGTTCATCGGATTTGAGAAAGGCTGCGGCCGCTTACCTCAGCAAATATGGATACGTCATCATTTCCATCGTTCCGAAAGAAAAAAAACAATAAGGTTTGCACGAATGTTAGCACGAAGGTTTTTGTTTATTATCGCGGGATTATGTGTTTCTTTTTCGATGTGTGTTCTGGCATATCCCACATCTTCTGAAATCCTTTTTAAAAACAAGCCAGAGAAAGAGGTCCTATCTAATGGTTTGACTTTTATCTACCAGAATGATGATTCATCTGCTACATCGGTTGTTCAAATCTTGATGATTGGGGGAAAACGGCGGGAGCCTGAGGGAAAACAAGGGGTGGCGCTTCTGACCACCCGTCTTTGCCTTGAATTGCCCGACCAACAGCTCCTCCAACGGTTGATGAATCAGGCCACTAACCAAACATATGTCTGCAGAAACGATTTTTCGGTCATTAAGATTTCCTGCCTTTCTGAGAACCTGGAGGAAGCCATAAAACTGAGCACAAAAATCCTGAAAGATCCCCTGTTTTCTGGATTGCGATTGGAAAGAATAAAGGACTTCATGAATCACTATAGAAAACTGCGGGAGGATGAGCCGATAAATGTAGCCCATACGGCTGCACTGGATAATCTGTTTTTTGGGAGTCCTTATGCTGGCTCAACCTATGGGACAGAACAATCCCTCAAGGAAATAAAAAAACGGGATGTGGAAAACTATTTCAGCACGTACGTCAAAGCAGGGAACATGATCGTTGCGGTTTCTACTGATCTGGGAAAAGAAAAAACGCTGAGTATCATTCAGCCTTATTTTGAAAAGTTCCCTGGGGGAAAACCTCAGGAGGCCGATCCAATCTCCATCTCAACGGGACCAGCAGAGGAAAAAAACCTGTTTCTTGAAAAAGACACCCAACAGAGTTTGGTTTATATGGCCTTCCCCCTGCCTGAAATATCTGAAAAAAACTATGTTCTCGCCACCATGCTTCAAAATCTTTTAGGAAAAGGCATGAATTCTAAACTCTGGTCACTGAGGACAGAAAAAAAGCTTGCCTATATTGTCGATTCCAGAGCATTCCTGATGAAGGAAGGAGGAATGCTCGAGGCTTATCTTGAAACGGATCAGACAAAAAAAGATTTGGCTGTTGCAGAAATGAAGAAGACGATTGAAGACCTTTACCAGAACGGAATTTCGGCAGAAGAACTCAGAATAACAAAGGTTCAATCCAAAGGCCTGGTCATCAGAGGAAACGAAACAAAGGACGCCAAAACCTACAATCTCGCCTTCATGGAAGCTGTTGGATTGGGGTATGAGTTCCTGGATAGGATGCTGGCCGAAATCAACGCCGCAACGCTTGCAGAATTCAACACGTTTATCCGGGGTGTTTTAAATCCTGAAAAAGCGGTCTCGATAACGGTTGGTCCTAGCCGGTGGCCGTGATTGCCTCAATATCCTCAACAGTTTTGGGGATGCGTTTTCCTAAGACTTGGCTGCCTTCACGGGTTACAAGAACGTCATCCTCTATCCGGATGCCGCCAAAATCTCTGAATGCATCGATTTTTTCATAGTCAACAAACTGATCAAATTTATTCTCCGCCGCCCACTGATCGATCAAAGCGGGAATAAAGTAAATGCCAGGTTCGACAGTGAGAACATAACCGGGTTCGAGCTGCCTGGCAAAACGCAGATACGCGAGGCCAAACTGTGGGCTTCTCTGGACTGAATGGTCATAACCCACAAAATCTTCCCCCAGATCCTCCATATCGTGCACATCCAGGCCGATCATATGTCCCAATCCATGGGGAAAAAACAAAGCATGTGCCCCGGCGTCCACAGCAGCAGACGTCTCCCCTTTCATCAATCCAGCTTCTTTCAATCCGGAGGCAATAACCGATGCGCATTTGAGATGGATATCTTTGAACATGATTCCTGGCTTGATGTTTTGAATCGCTGTCTCCTGAGCTTTCAGGACGATTTCGTAGATCTGTTTCTGTTTATCTGTAAATCTGCCTCCCACCGGAACAGTTCGGGTGATATCCGATGCGTAATTCATCGGCGATTCTGAACCGGCATCCATCACAAGAAGATTTCCCTCATCAAGTTGGTTCCCATGGAAGTGATTGTGGAGAATCTGCCCATTTTTTGTGAGGATTGTCGGAAACGCCACATGACAATCCGATGCAGAAACGATTCCTTCCATCCTGCCGACGATTTCATATTCGTATGTACCTTGTTTCGCTATCTTCATCGCAGCGATATACATGTCGTAGGTCACCTCATGCGCCAGCTCCATCTGAGCGATCTCTTCCGGTATTTTTACATTTCTTTGGGCAACGACGGCTTTGATAAAATCTTTGGATGTGTACTTTCTCACAGAATCATGTTCGATTCCGAGCAACTGGGCGATTTTCAAAATGTTCTCTGGCCTGTAAGGAGGAAGATAATGAATAGTTTTTCCCTTATGCTGAGCCTCTTTGATTGTTTCCTCGAGTTTAGAAAGAGGAGCAGTCTCAGACACGCCCACGAGAGCGGCTCGTTCTTTTAGTTTGGGAAGATGGCCCATCCATATGATATCTTCTATGTCCACATCATCCCCAAAAATCACGTCTTTCTCTTCGTCAACATCCACGAGGGCAGCTAAAGAAGGTGTGTCCAAGCCAAAAAAATAAAGAAAAGAACTGTCCTGGCGGAAATGATACGGATTGGCCGGGTAGTTCATCGGACTTTCTTCGTTCCCGAGAAACAAAAGCAGACCAGATCCGACTTGTTCTTTTAATCGCGCTCGTCGTTCGGTATAAATCTTAGGATCAAACATGTATGAACTCCTTCTTAATAAAAGTAAATACCATAATATACCAATCCCTTTCCTAGATACAATATTAAATTGGGGACAGGATATCCTTTCACTTAATTGTCATATTTTAAGGGTTTCTTTTATTGTACAATAAATTCAGAGATCAGATAAACGAGTGTTAAAATAAGTGAAAGGATATCCTGTCCCCAATTTAAAAGGAGAGGTGTTCGGTGCGGTGGATGATCTCGTTCTGGAGATCGACACTGAGGTCCACAAAATAATCGCTGTAGCCTGCCACTCTCACGATCAAATCCCTGTATTTATCCGGGTGTTTCTGAGCCTCACGCAGAGTATCCGCGCTGATCACGTTGAACTGGATGTGGTGGCCGTCCATTTTGAAATACGAGCGAACAAGATGGGACAGCTTATCGATTCCTTCTTCGTCGGCTAAAAGTTGAGGAGTAAATTTTTGGTTGAGCAGGGTTCCTCCCGTGCGCACATGGTCCATTTTTGCTGCGGATTTCAGCACGGCAGTCGGACCCAATCTGTCTGATCCTTGAACAGGAGAAACGCCCTCGGAGAGAGGCTCTTTGGCTTTTCTGCCATCAGCCGTGGCACCGATAACACTCCCGAAATAAACATGAACAGTGGTGGGCAGGAGGTTGATCCGGTAATGTCCTCCCTTGGTGTTGGGTCTCCCATCTACGGTCTCGAAATACACTTCAAATATGGATTTCATGATGTCGTCAGCATAATCCTCGTCGTTCCCGTATTTTGGAGTTTTATTCAAAAGCCTCTGACGCAGTGTCTCATACCCTTCAAAGTCGCTCTTTATGGCCGCGAGTAAACGGCGCATGCTGACATGCTTTTTATCATACACATTGTACTTTATCGCAGTCAGGATATCGGTCATGCTCCCCAAACCCACTCCCTGGATATAGTTGGTGTTGTAGCGGGCTCCACCGTCATGGTAGTCCTTGCCCGTGGTAATACAGTCATCGATCAACAAGGAGAGAAACGGTGTGGGGAGAAGTTCTGCGTACAACCGCTCGATAATGTTATTGCCTGTGACCTTGATCTCGATGAAATGCTTTAGCTGCTTCTTAAAAGCACTAAAAAGCTCATCGTAGTACGCAAATCTTTCCGGATTTCCGGTCAGGAGGCCTATCCTTTTTCCTGTCCTCGGGTCCACACCATTATTCAGGGTGATTTCCAATACCTTGGGCATATTGAAATAGCCGGTGAGGATATAGCT
The DNA here is from genome assembly GCA_964580235.1 of uncultured Eubacteriales bacterium. Lineage (GTDB taxonomy): Bacteria > Acidobacteriota > Aminicenantia > Aminicenantales > Aminicenantaceae. The sequence continues at coordinate 13,445 of CAZOJY010000082.1, forward strand.
TTCTTTCCCAAAAGCCCCTGATTCCACGCATCCGCTGGACCCACCATTCCTGGCGTCTTCGACTGATTTCCCCTGCCGCACAAGCTCCTGGACGATCGCATCGGTGTTAAAGATCGATGGCTGCCCGAAACCTGTTTTCACGATTTTTAAGGCTCTTTTTAAAAACTGATCCGGATTTTTTTTACTTATCTGGACCATAGAACTGGGCTGGAGGATTCTCATTTCCTCCACCACATCCAAAATAAGATAGGAAAGTTCATTCACAGCATCCGATCCATCCGGCTTGACTCCTCCAGTGTTGATCAAGGCAAAATCCGTGTATGTGCCGCTCTCCTTGGCTGTCACGCCCACTTTTGGCGGGGCCGGTTGATTGTTGAACTTGATCCAAAAAGCTTGGAGAAGCTCTCGAGCTTTTTCTTCAGAAAGTGTTTTGTCTTCCCTGTCTTTTTTGTAAAATGGATACAAATGCTGGTCTAGCCTTCCAGGATTAAAGGAATCCCATGTGTTGAATTCGATGATCACACCGCAGTGAACAAACCAGTAATACTGCAACGCTTCCCAGAAATTGCGCGGAGCGTTTGCGGGCACATGCAAACAGACTTTCGCGATTTTTTCCAGTTCCTTTTTCCGCTTCGGGTTTTTTTCTCTTTCCGCCATTTTTTTCGCCTTTTCTGCATGGCGGGCGGCATAATGAATCAACGCATCGGCACAGATGTCCATGGCAATCAGCTCTTCTCTTTTTTTATAAGCTTCTGGGTCGTTTAAAAAATCCAGCTTGGCCAGGCTGTCCTCGATATCTTTTTTTAAATCTATAAAACCCTTTCGGTATATTTTGTCATCCAGAACCGTATGCCCCGGCACTCTCTGTTCCATGAATTCTGTGAAAATCCCTGCTTCATAGGAATCGATCCACTGCTGGGACATCTCGCCAAAGATCCTATCCCGCATGGATTTCCCGCGCCAAAACGGGATGATTTCATTTTTATAGAGTTCTTTCGTTTCTTCATACACAGCAAACGATGTCTTTTTTCGCGTGTCCAGGATCCTCAGATCCTTCAGACTGTGGGCTGTCACTTCTGGATATGTCGGTGTCGCCTTGGGACTTGGCCCCCGCTCCCCGACAATGAGCTCTCCTTTGTTTATGCATACGGTTTTATTATCGAGGATATGCTTGAACGCCAGCGCTCTCTGCACCGGGGCCGACACTCTTTGCGCCACATTGCTTTTATAAAACTCTGTGACAAGCCGGGCTCTCTCTGAGGAAATAGAGGGTTTTGCCTTCAAGCTCTGTTCCCTTAATTTTTTTATGCGCTCATTCATTATTCAGCCTCCAATTTTCACGCGAAATCCTTGAGACGTTAATCTTTCTTTTACTTCCTCGAGCCCTTTTTCAGATGGGATTTTAAAATCGACCAGAGGACCTTTTTTGTTCAGCCGTTTCAATTTTGCCTCTCCTCCCCTATGATAAGGAAGGAGATTAACCTGCCGAAATCTATTCAAGGAGAGTAAAAAATCCACCAAACTTTGGACGTTTTCGGGATCGTCGTTCAGACCTTTAAGCACGGGCATCCGGATAATGATGTTGCTTCCGTTTTCAGATAGCCTTCTCAAGTTTTCGAGAATGAGTCTGTTGGACTCTCTGGTAAAAACCCGGTGTCTGTGTTCATCCATAACCTTAAGGTCATAGAGGATAAGATTAGCTCTTTTTCTGACTTCATCCAGAATTTCATACGGAACACACCCGGATGTATCCACGGCCGTATGGATGTCATTCATGTTTAACTCATCAAGAAGTCTCAGCAAAAAATCACCCTGGGCTAGCGGTTCACCTCCCGAAATAGTGACTCCTCCGCCTGACTCATCATAAAAAATTCTGTCTTTCTCTATCTCATTCATGATTTCTGGGATCGTGATATCCCTGCCGATAATGGCAACGGCTTCATAAGCACAAACATCCTCACAAATCCCACAATGATCGCATTTTTTTTGATCCAGGGAAATAATCATTCCGTTCTTGCCGATCGCTCTCTGGGGACATCGAGATACACAATCCCAGCATTCTTCGGCACACCGTTCAGGACGAAACATGATCTCGCGCTCGAATTTTATCCCCTCAGGATTGTGGCACCACTGGCAGCGAAGCGGACATCCTTTGAAAAAAACCGTCGTCCGTATGCCTGGACCGTCATGAATGGCATAACGTTTGATATCGAATATTGTGCCTTTCACCCGTTTTAATCCTTTTTTTCCGAAGCGGCTTCAGCCCGTTTGTAATATTTTTTTAAGAACCTCTCCTGCACCTGATAGGCCCAATGGACATCCCGGATATGGTTGGCTGCCTGCACTCTTTTTCCTTGTTCGATCAGCCGGATCAGCTCCTGGTGTTCGTCGATGGATGCTTCTTCCCACTGCTTTACAAAACCTTCTTGCCTGGGAAAATCATCGAGCCTTTTTTTAAGTGTATTCACGATCTTCGCCAGGTTTTCATTTTCACAGAGGTCGAGGAAAACATCGTGGAATCTCAGGTTCTTCTGGTAATACAGGTTAAAATTATCCTGTTCGATCGCCCGTTTCATTTCGGCATTCAGGGCATGCATATTCTGGATCTTGGCGTTTTTTACCCGATCGAAACTCGCCATAAGGGCTGCGCTCTCAAGGGCGCCGATAATCTCATAATAATTTTTGATATCCTGGAGGGTGAGGTGGTTGACAACTACTCCCCGCCTGGGGAGAATGGACACGAATCCTTCCATTTCGAGCTGCAAAAGGGCATCCCTCAAGGGGGTTCGGCTGACACCCAATTTCTGGCTAGTCTCATCCATATTGATCGAAGAACCCGGGAGCAATTCCCCCTTTGCCAGCTGATCGTGCAGGTATTCATAAACCTGCTCTTTTAAAGATTTTATGTTGAGGATGCCTTTTTCTGCCATATCTTTCTCTGGCTGATATCTAATATATCACATATTAAACAATAAAACAACACAAAATTTTTGGTCATTTTTCTGCATCGACTCTGACCGGCACTGTTTCACGCGATGCGATAACCGGTTCTTAACACTTAATTTTGTTTTATTGGATAAAGATATTTGCGAAGGAATTCAGAGGCTGGTCATTCTGTTCAACTCCTCCCATTCTTCGTCCACCCTTCTT
>CAZOJY010000083.1:0-16549 GCA_964580235.1 uncultured Eubacteriales bacterium
CGCACATGAATAATTCAGGGTAACCTAGATAATTTATGAATTATCCAGGTTAATTATTATTTAATAATAATAGCATTATTATTCACCAGATTCAATAAACCTTTTTCTCGCGGTGCTCGGGCAGGCTACTGCCGGTGGGTGGGTGTGGTAGACACAATTTAGCAAATTTTCGATATGAAATCATGGGACACGTTACCAATTTAAGAAAATTAGTACATGTCCCTGATTTCATTTGTAGCCATCCCCCGAAGTCCATCATCTTCCTGGGAAGCATTAATTCTATTCAGAGGTGTTTTGGTTGTCAAGAAAATAAATCAAATCAATGTTGTCCTGTGAAATCATGGGAAGAGTAAATCGTAAGGGGCAATAAGGAAAAATGCCTAACCTGTCATCAGTCTAATCCATTCTTTAAAAAACACATCTGTAGTTTCACAGGTGTCATTGTTTTTTGCCAGAATGCCTTTTTTTATTAATAGAGAAACAGAAGTCTGCAGTGTGGAATAAGGCTTAATGCCGCTTGCAGATGCAAAATCCTGAGAAAATATTCTTTTATCCCTGATATTCACAATATCACTAAGGAAATCTCTTTGATTGATGGTTAAATCGTCCCATAAAGTTATATAATAAGGTGCCTGTTCATTAACGATTTTCTTCAGACAGGTCTCAACATCTTTGATATTAATTTCTTCACTTTCTCTGTGCCTATCCCAGAGTTTATGACATAAAAACTGAGCATTATACGGCGGTCATTCGATGACGTATTATCCCAATGGAGATCCGATGGGCCTGATGACCTGAATACCGCGGCCACATTGCAGCCATTCCATGACATCCTGGATGTCAGCGATCTTGAAATACCAAGGACTGGCCTGGCTTATTTGCCTCCACAGGGATCCCAAACCACACCAAAGCTGTACTTTTGCTGGGGGTATCATATGCAGGAGGGGCCTCCTGACCTAACACACGGCTGGTGTGAGCTGGATCTATCTCTTCCTCTCATACAGAGAGGATGGTATCTTGCGGGCTTGGCCACACATATTCAGAACATAAGCACAAATGACTATATGTGCGACATTCCTTCAGAATAGGCAGAGGCAAATGCTCAAGGAAGGCGGTTGGCAACAAGGCGATTTCGAGACGGCGGCTGGTTGGGTCAGGGCTTCAGAATACACCTCTAATTCTCTATTCCTCGACTTATGCTTATGGTGCGGAAAATCACACCTTGGATAATTACCACCATTCCGACGAATGGTCAGGCACTGCATGGCCCACTGCATGAAAAAAATCCGCAGTCATATTTGTGGGAACAAAAGGTTTCGGAGATTGCTGGTATAGAAATCCAGAAGGTCCGTGTCTGGATTGTGAGGACAGAGGCTGGTGGAGCGATGAATTTAGGGCCCAAAAATCCCATGTGAATGCCGCATGTTTCAACAGGAAGGATGGATTGTTGTACATATTCGAAAACAGGGCGGATGGAGACAAACCGATAATTCATGTTTGGGAGGTGATTTCCGGCTCTGATTCAAACCCTCACAAAAAAAAGAAAAGCACTATCCGAAGATAAGGCACGACGATGAGTCTCAACAAGACGTGCGGTGCAGAATTTTTTGATATGATGTCCTACAACATTTCTTGGTAAACCTTTACAGATCTCTCTGCAACTTCACGCCATTTAGGCCTCTTTTTTATGGTCCGATACGCGTTTTTCCCCATTTTTTTGGCCAGCTCCGGGTGTCTTATCAGTGATTGGAGCTTCCTGGTCAGATCGGCAGCATCTTGAGAGTCGAAGAGCAATCCGTCAAATCCAGAATGGATAGCTTCCCGGTGAGGAGAAATGTCGCTTGCTAAACAGCAGATTCCATAGCTTTTCGCTTCCAGAATAACAATGGGAAATCCCTCGAGATGAGACGGGAGAGTGAATATCAAAGCGTTGCCGAGCAGCTCCTCTTTTTCGACTCCGTTGACATAACCTGTGAAGATAATTCTCGGATTGCTGCCGCTCATCTCCTTAAGTTTTTTGACATAGTCTGGCGTATAGCTTGATCCGCCTGCAATCACCAGGCCGATATTGTTAGTTCTTACCAACGCAGGGAACAAGTCTTGAAACGATGAGACGAGCCAATCGACTCGTTTTTCGGGTACAAGTCTCCCCATGAAAAGAATATAATCATCGCCTTTTAATCCAAATTTCTTTTTGATGAGATCAGGTGCTCTATGTTTAGGCAAATCTATCCCGTGAGGGATGTGGATTGTCTCTCTTTCGTACTTATCTTTGATGTGTTGCAGGAGATCTTGAGACACGACGAAGGTCCTTTGGGGAATTTTAGCTGATATGAATTCTCCCCATTTCAGAAACATTTTGGCGATTCGACCCCACTTATTCGTCTTCCAATCTAATCTATGAATTGTTGAAATGACATTTTTCCCGAATAAACGTGGAATAATAGAGAAGAAAGAAGGACCTATGCCATGGTAGTGGATGATATCGTACATTCTGAACAGGCTATCGATAGAACAAAGGAAGCTGTGAATCGAAGCATCCAGGTGTTTCCTTTTGATCGTGGGCAAATGCCGCAGCCTGACGCCTTCATAGCTTGTCATGTCTTTATCCGTATACCAGTTCCTGACATAGACGGTAACATCATGGCCCAATCCCGCAAGCTCTTTGCTCAACCGGTCCACGTGGTATTCCACCCCGCCAAAAGTAACGGGAATACCTTTTTGGCCGATGAATGCAATTCTCATTGTATTAGCCAAAAACCGTTCTGAATTTATGCTTGAGCACCCAAAGAGTCGGTTTCAGAGGATGCTTTTTAATGGCCGGTGTTGCCGTTCCAATCATCCAGCAGTTTTTTGGGCAGGATTGAACTCTTTGACGGATGTCGTATGCTCTGTCCGAACACCAAATTTCGTCAAAGGTGCTTTTGTGGAGGTTCCCCATGCTTTCACACCAGATCTCTTCCTCCATTCCGTTGCATGGTCTGATTTCTCCCAGGGGATCCAGAAAAAAAAGATCCGTCCCGCTTCCACATGGAATGGCTCTTGGATTTCCCTGAATGCAGTTGATCAATCCATGGTTGAAATAGGCCCTGTACCAGTTTTTTAATTTCCATGATTTGAGGAATTCCTGAATAAGCTCCTCGAAACAGGCGATGACGTCCTCCTTTTTCGAGATTGTGTTATTTGACTTATGGAAGTAATACGAGTTGTGAACGACAGCCGTGGCGAATTCGATTTTCAGGTATTTTGCAAGAAAAAAGAGCTCCAGCATGTCTTTCGCGTTTCTATCAGAGACAGTGATACCGAAGCCGATATCACGCAGGCCGATTTTTTTTAATTCGAGCAGACTCCTGAGGCCGTGATCAAACCCATCTTTCATGCCTCGCAGCTCATCATTCGTTGCAGGAAGGCCTTCAATGCTAATCCTGATGCCAAGACCTTTTTTCTTTTTGGCCAGATCAATGATCTTGTCTGTAAAAAACCCATTTGTAGATATTACGAGACGTTTCGCTTTTTTTTGGAGGATAGAGATGATCTCTTCAAGATCGTCCCTTAGAAAAGGTTCGCCGCCTGTTACATTACAAAAGGAAAGCCGCGGGAGTTTTTCTAGAAGAGAAGGCTTGAATTCTTCTTCCTTCTTTGATGGGAATTTCCATGTATGGCACATTTGGCACTTGTTGCTGCATCGGTATGTCGTAATAACGGCTGCTTCCATATTATCTGTTCGTTTCTATAGCATACTGGCAGCTCTTTTTCAATTTTAGAGCTTGCAAGGTGTCGTGCACCCGCTCGCAAGGAAAGCATTTCCGAATCCGTGATGACTGGGGCTTTTGGGGATGGTTGACGAGAAAGAGCTTTTGGCATTCGCATCTAAAGTGATTATTTTTTCAGAATCGCTTCACCCTAGAAATAACAGCCCTCACTTTTCCCGACCGATCTGGAGGAATGCTATCGACGACTTTAATGTCTACCGAAAGTTCTTCTCTGATGTTCTCCTCGATTCTTTCTTTTATTGAGGGAATTGTCCTGGACGAAAATTCTTTTGAAGGAACGACTAATACGGAAATATTCGTGGTGAAGTCTTGATGGACTCTCCATTGAGAAATTCCTTCGATAGGCTTCATAATGCCAAAAAAGAACATAGGAGACAGACGATTACCCGAGGGGAGAACCACAAATGAATCGGCTCTCCCTTCGATCACTTTCATGAGCGGAAGTTCACGTCCGCAGGTCGACTGTTTATCACTCAGGGCTCCGATATCTCCAAGATCGTATCTAATGATTGGCATGGCATAGGAATAAAGGTTTGTGATAATAACTCGGCCTCGATTTTCCCTTGGATTTGATTCTTGACTGTTTAAGAACTCGACAATAACGGTATCGATATTGATATGATATCCTTCACATTCTGGACATTCCCAGGCGATACAACCCCCTTCTGCTGATCCATACAGATCAACGAGTTTATTCTGAAATGTTGCAGATACCAATTCTCTGCATTCTTGGTCGACAAAGTCTGAGACTCCGAAAATAAACCGGGGGGATGCGTGCGGGAGTTGGAATCTTTTAATGTGCTGAGCGAGCAGTTTTAAACTCCCTGAATAGCCGTACAGGATGTCCGGTTTGTACGAATTCAGGAGATCAAGCCATTCTTGTGGGGTGTCAAAAACAGAGATCGCTTGATTATTCCAAAGACCCAAGTAATTGTACCAGTTTTTCGTTTTAGAAATATTGTGAGGGCCTGTGATTTCCATTCTTCTATGCCACGGTTTGACGCTGTGAGCCAGTAACGGCCGGATCCAATTCATGTTGAGACGGGAAAAATCATCCTTCGTATAAAAAAGTTGAAGAGGATTCCCAGAAGATCCACTTGTCGAAATTTTGTTCAATTTCGACCTCCGGTACCATTGTGAGGTCATCTTATCCACCGGGGCTTCCTGAATATCTTTTTTTGTCGATACCGGAATTTTCGACAAATCTTCAGTCTGACGAATATCATCCGGTTTGAGATGGCAGGAGTCAAAAAGGTCTCGATAATAAGGAACATGAACATAAGCGTGATCGATGAGTTTCCTGAGGTTGTTGTTCTGCATCTTCCCCAGGGCGTGGTATGATTTCCACTGGTTTTTGAGCATACTGTGCAGAAACTTGATTTGGGCTGCAATCATTGAAAATTATGACTTACATTTTGGCAAAATGTGTTACCTTTTAACCAGAAATTTCAGGTATTTAAACAGGTCTTTTTCAAGTTCAATCCTGTTGAATGTATTGGGAGGACAAGTTTTGCACTTTTTCCCGTACAATTCTTTTTTTTGGTAATGAATATTCTTTTTATTGAAGTACACGGCCTTTGGTTGTTGATTAAGGCAATTTCCTATGGACTCACTGTATTTACAATAGAAAAGAGCTCCATTTGATCCTAAGATGATTCCTCCCATAGCATAATGACAGGAGATTTTCCGCTCTCTTTTGAACTCAATCATATCGGCTAACTGTTGATATCGATAGGCATGATGATTGAACAAAGATTTGTTTTGAGAAAGCGATCTTAGGAATTTCAGCAAATCTTCTTTCTTGTCTGTCAATGTGTCTCTCAAGACTTTAGTGTCCAAATTGTTAAATCGCTCTCTCACTTCCCCCAAAGTGAAATTGATCGGGATTTCTTCTGTTTCACTCCATTCCAGCATTTCAGAGAGATGATTCAAATTTAGATCTGTGATGACGCAATTAACGCCCAAATAAAACGGCAATTCATCTTGCATCTTTTTTAGTGACCGGAGGGTCTCTATGACCTTAGGATAGACGTTCGGTATGCCTACAATTGTATCGTAATCTTTTCCAACATCATGCAGAGATATGCTCACTGAAAAACGTATATTGCTGTTCCGGCATGTTTGGCCAATCTGTTCGACATTGGCCAGTGCACGATGGACGGGCAGTCCATTCGAATTCAGCGTGATTGTTCTAAGGCGTGGGAACTTATTGATAAAAAGCTTGACAACTTCTGGCAGATCCTGCCGCAGGTTGGGTTCCCCCCCATTGATGTTGATATATTCGAGTTTGGAAAATAGGGGGTCTGAGAAAATATCTCTCAGTTCTCCTAGGGTCAATTCTGCATTTGAATCTTGTTCTGTCCCTATCTTCCATATGTGGCACATTTGACAGCGCATATTGCATTTGTAAGTGACATAAATGCACATGGCCCTGGGTAACCGAGGTTTCGATCTCCGTGGGCCTATGTTATATTTTATGAAGTTTGCAACGATTTTGTGAGGAGGGGACACAGTCCTGCGCGATGAAAGCTTGCTCATATTTTAGGACGCTTCATTTTTTAGATCGTGTCAAGGAAAAATATTCTTTAAAAAAATGGATGAGGAACACAAATCCTTGTCTGACTTTTAATTTTGAGATGCCTGATTTTCGGGCATACTCGTGACTTGCTATTTCAACCACCCGGTATTTCTTTTTGAGGCATTTTAACACCATCTCTTGTTCGATGGTAAATCCTTTGGATTTCAAGCCAAGATTGTGGAATACAGCTCTCTTGATGGCACGAAAACCGTTCTCGATATCTGACAGCTCTGTTTTCCACTTCTTGTTCACCAAAACAGCCAGAAAGTTGGTTCCAGTGTTGCGGATAAATTTATTGAATGTCCCATGAAGCTCATCGCTTCCCCCCAGTATGCGGGAACCGATGACTAAGTCGGCCTTGTCTTCCATGATGAGTTTTACCAATTTGGGAATATCGGAAGCTTCGTGTGATCCGTCGGCATCCATGAAGACAATGATGTCTTCTGTTGTCTCCGAAACTCCAACTTTCAACGCGTCCCCCTTGCTCTTTTTGTTATCGTGTACAAGCCTGATTCCCTTTTCCTTGACTACAGAAACCGTATCGTCAGTCGAGTGACCATCGACAACGAGAATGTTCTTGGTGATTTTTATCAAATTTTCGAGTATTTTTCCTATGTTACTCCCTTCATTTTTTGCAGGAATGATAACACAATAGTCCATTTCAAGATTTCTCTTTCAGAATTCTCTTTTCTTGTTTCATAAAGAACCTTCTGACAAAAAACTTGATTTTTTTGAGAGGCTAACGAGACCATACGACCCGAAGATAAATAAAATCGGGAACAAAGGCAAGGAGTATCTTGAACAAGCATATATCAGAACGTAAATGATATAGAAATAGGCCAAAACTAAGAGAAAAGGTTGATATAAAACACGCCTGTTCCTGGCAGAATAGAAACCCAGTATAGTCAGTAGAATCACAATCAGATTGAAAAGGGAAACCGATCCTGTCTTGATGGTCATTATCCGTGTTGAAAAATCTGGATATGTCCAGAATAGATAGAGACGGTGCAAGAGTCTTTTTGTGTATCCCCAAGGATCATGACGTATTCTTTCCATAGCAATTTTTATTAGACGGTGGTCAACTTCAGGAACATAAGGATAGGAATATTTATCCCTAATTTCTTTTAAGAGCCTGCGGTCTTCGCTGCGAAAATTTTTTGAGTAATCGATAGCCGTCCCCAAATATAACATTTTACCTGCCCCGGTAGAGAAGAACACTTTTCCTTCCCAGAGATAATTTCGGACATAGAGGGGCGTGATTAACAAGAGAAAACCAGAAAACATCAATACCGCCGCTTTGATGGAATTCCTTTTCAGTTTGGCTATGTAGTAAATACCAGCCACCACGGGAAATATCATGGTAACGGGCTTGCACAGGGTCATTGCGCCCAAGAGGACTCCGGAGAGAAAGGCAAGCTTATATTTTTTGAGGGAGAGAAGAAAGACATATAAATAGATGAGCAATAAAAGGATATACAGAGTTTCAGGAATTGGAGAAGCTACTACTTTGATCATCTTGAAGTAGAGGGCGTAAGCCAGGGCAGCAAACAGTGCGCTTTTTTTGGCTTTGAAGATTCTCAACGATATGAAATAAATGAAAAGGCAAGATATTGTATCCAATAGGGATTGGATGACCTGGAATTTCCACTGTTCCGCTCCCCATATTCTGTACACAGCGGCAAGAAAATAGATGTATAAAGGCAATCTTTCATAGTCAATGTGATCGCTATCACTGATATACCCTCTTCCGGATATGATATTTTTTGCGATCGAATCATAGGGGTCAACAGCCAATTCTCCTTCAATCGTCCATCCTAATTCTTCACCTGAGTTGGATAAAATAGGGGGATACAACACAAGACAAAAGAACAATCTCAACGACAATGCCAACAAGAGAATGGGGATGACTGCTTTGTGCCTGTTGCGGGGGATTTGGCTCTGAGTTTCTTGTGTTCGATCAGGCATTCTGATTAGACTTTAATCGATATAACTCAGGCTCTTCAACTTTTCTATCATTTGTTTTATTTTGCGATTATCAATTTTTGGTCTGAATTGCTTGAAAGAGTCAATACAAACCTTTAATTTTTCATGCATTCTATTTGCCGTCATGGGCATTTCTTCAGCAAGATTGTCCCTTTCCTCTGGATCTCTTCCCAGATGGTACAATTCACGGATTTGGTCATCTTGCACAATCAGCTTGTATTCTTGCGAAATGATCGCTCTCGTGAACTTTTCGTTTGCATCATCCCAAAATTCAGCAATAGCGTGCTTGGATATTTCCTCAGAGAAGAGGTCCCTTCCTTGAATCACCCTGGGGATCTGGCTTTTCATGCCGAGGAGTGTGAGCACCGTAGGAAAGATATCGACTTGGGAGACAAAGAAATGCCGAACTTGAGGAATTAATTTTTCGGGATAGACTATTATCAGAGGAATTTTTATTCCAGGATTGTAGAGCTTAGGAGTAAGGTGACCAACAAATCCGTGTTCTCCGAGAAATTCTCCATGATCAGCTGTTATTATATTCAGAGTGTTTGTAAACCGTCCTCTCAATTTTTGATTCTCAATCAATTTTCCAATCAGCGTATCCGTGTATTTTATATTGCTGTCATACATTCTATATAAATACTCATGATCTGCCTGAGAAAACTGCGATAACATTTCGAGTTTCTCTCTTCGAGACGATGGCAAATATTTGAACTGGCTCACCAAATCCACATTGACTTTATCTATATCGATAGTTGTCAATAGATCTGAAAAATAGGGTTCCTTTGGGGAATAAGGAGCATGGACTTCGAACAGATTAATAAAGACAAAACTTGGGAGGTTGAGTGTGGCACAATGATCGATCCATTTTTGGGTAATTTTTATGATTTCTTCAGAGAGAGGTGTCTTTTTGAGAAATTTTGCATATATTCTCTCGAGTGTATAAGATGTTTTTCGATCAAGCTCAACACCAAGGGCAATATCGAATCCTCTGTTCAGCCCGGATACTTCATCGAGAAGGTGATTGCCGTATAAACTTAAGGTGTAATAGGAATTTTTCGACAAGATTTCTGCCAAGGTTGGTGGATGATCGCCCAAAACCGAAAAAAGAGAGTAGTCCCCATGGCTAGAGGGATATAGACCTGTAAAAAGAGAGGCATGGGTTGGCACCGACCAGTTTGAAGTCGCCAAAACTGATTTGAATAATACTCCTTGAGATGCGAGGGAATCAATCTGCGGGGATGTGGACAGAGGGTAACCATAGCATGCTAAATGGTCTGGCCGCAAAGCGTCCACTAAAATCAGCATAATATCGGGAAGATTTTTACTGGATACATTCTTTGTTGATATCTTGTTTTTTTCAACCAAGATATTGACTTGTCTGAGGCCTATAAATGAGAGAAAGACGAATATCGAAATAATCAAAAAGATAAAACTCCGAAAAACTGCATTCGACCTGGAGGGTATAAACATTCTTTTTTGGGTCTGATACATTATCGGTATTAAAACGAGGCAGAGGACTCCTGCTATAGCGATTAGAGATAATGTTTTTAGCGAGCCTTTGTTCGCTCCCCCATAGGGATAGATATCTGTCAGGTAGATAAATATTTCCAAAAAAAATCCGATTCCAATGAAAAGAGAAAAGTAGAAAGACATAAGATTCTCTTGCTTCCTTTCAACTTTTTTTCTAATCAAAAAGTAAAAGAGAAAAGAAGCCAGTATTCCTAACAGTCCACCCAGAATGGAATAGGCACAGGCCGCTTTGACAAAGGAAGAGAAATCGATTAGAAAATTGCCCGCAACGAAGAGAAGATAGAGCGATTCAAAATAGGATAGAATTAATCCCACAAGAATTCCCGAATACAGTGCTGAAATGAGATTAGATAAAAACAAAGAATGAATTTGAAATCTAATCATACAGCGCTCTCGATACGCCTTTAAAGCCAATCCTTCTCAACGCCCTCAGGAAGAATGCGGGAATATAATAGTCAAGCGGATATCGAAAAAATCTCCTTTTCCATCTCCATTTTGCAATCCTTTTTAACCAATTAGCAAATACGGGAACTGGCAAATCTTTGAATTCCTTCCTTGCGATGCTCTTATAATAACCGATGAATTTTATTCTTCTATCCATATAAGGCGCCATTTTGATTCTTTGAGCCCAGGTATGCGCCCATCCTTCCAGAGTATCAGGGAAAGGAAATCCTTTTTCCTCAGCAACTCTGCTCAAAGACGTTCCAGGCCAAGGAATATAAATGGCAGGAGATCCTATGGAAACATGCTCACTCATCTTCTCCAATTCATCCATAAATCTGAGCGTCTCGACGACATCAGCCCACTGTTCTCCAGGAATCCCGATCATGAAATTTAATAAAGTCTTGATGTCATATTTGGAACACAACTCCACAGTTTTTTTGATTTGTTCGATTTTGAGATCTTTCTTTATTAGATCCAGCATTCTCTGGCATCCAGACTCTGCACCTATCCGAAGTTCGAGACATTGGTTCTCACTCAATTCCTTCACAAATTCTTCCCCCCACTTGGCAACATAATCGGCTCTTATCGTAGAAGACCAGGGAATGTTCATGGCTCGAATGATTTCCAAAGCTCTATTCTTGCTGGCAAAAAAGTTGTCGTCTTCGAAAATGATCGTGGAAACTCCGAATTTTTTCAAATAATTGATTTCTTCAACAGCTTTCCGGGAGGATTTGAACCTGAATCTCCTTTTGTTGACAGCTTGATTATAGCAATAGCCGCACTGCCATGGACAACCTCGACTCGTAATCATGGCCGACACCCGGTTTCCGCTCAACTTTGATCCAATTTCTGTGTAGAAATTTTTTCCCGCATACAGATATTTTTCGATATCCAAAAGATGCCAGGCAGGGGAATAGTCATCCAAATTTTTCAGAAATGGCCTGGGCTCATTTATATACAGTTTCCCATTTTGTTTAAAGCCCAGTCCTTTGATATTTGTTAATTTTTTCCGGTCCAGATGATCATTCTTTAAAGTCTCGGCCAACTCAACAACAGTCTCTTCACCTTCTCCTATCGCTATGATATCGATAAAGTCATTCTGCAATGTCTGCTCAGGAAGCATCGTGGAATGTAAACCTCCCCAGATTACAGGTGTTTTAACCCTTTTCTTTATTTCAATGGAGGCTCTTTTTGTGGGGATGAGGCTTGAACTCGTAAATGCGGAGAATCCTATAAATATTGGATTTTCTCTCTCAAGGCAGTTGATAATGCGATCAACGTTGGCCTTATTTCCCGGTCCGTGTATCAGCTCGACTTTAAATCCTCTTTTCTCCAATGAATCGGCGAGGTAGAGGATTCCGAAAGGGGGGGCAAATTTATGCTCTCCAAAATCTGGCTCGAGTTTAGCTAAGATTACATCAAGCATGTGGTCTTTGTTAGGAAAAAATTCTCTCTTTTATCTCTCTTAATACAATTTTATCCTCTTCCTGTAATCCAAAAACGACTATAAAAAAGACATATGTGATAAGAAAAACAAAAATCTTCAAAGCGAGCATCGAGGGATTATATCCAATGAAAAAATAGTATGTCAACAACAATTGGATTGTCAATGAAAAAGCCCCTGCAAGAATCGGTTTTAAAAAATCCGTCCTGTAAGGCAGAATTTTAAAGAGCCGGTACACCTGATACAGTTCGATAATATTAAAAAGAGCAATAGAAATGGATGTTGCCAAAGCAGCTCCTATCATCCCGTAGAGTGGGATGAATATCGTATTCAGGATGATGTTGCTGGATAGGACGACTATCATATTGACGAGATGAAGTTTTTGCCTTCCTGCCATGATAATCATCTGCCCCACTGAGCCGACAGCCGAATGTATGATCCACCCCAGACTCAGCAAGATTAGGCTCGAGAACCCTACTGAAAACTCTTGCCCAAAGATTCTCAAGATGTGTTTGGATAAAAGGATTATCAGCAGGAGAATCGGGAAGCTAACGGAAAATATCCATTTAGCGACTGTTTGAAAATAGATCTTGAGTTTTTCAAATTCGTTCCTGTTGTATAAATCGGATATTATAGGTGCGAAAATAGCGCCGAAAGATGTGCTTATCAGGCTACCCATAAGAGCTGTTCTTTGAGCGGACCCATATATACCGACTTCTGAAGCAGATTTGTAAAAACCGAGCATCAGAGTGTCTATCAAGAGAATAATGAGACCGAAAAATTGAACAAAAAGCAACGGTAAAGAAAAATGCAAGAGTTTCTGAACCTCCAAAACGGCAAGGACACTCTTTTTTCTGATTTCCGGAAAGACTTTTTTTAGATATAAGAATGAGATATAGGTCCCGATGATTGTGGGGATTAAATAAGCCGCGAGTACTCCGTACAGTTTCCAAGTTAAAAAAGACAAGAGTAGAAGCAGTATTATTCGGGTGAAGGGTTCAAAAATTTCTCTCACGATTACCCTGTATTTCATTAATTTGAAGCCCTGTGTTGCAAAGAGGTACACAGTCGTTAGTGTTGTAAAAGGTATGGCTGCAGAAAAAAATCTAATGACAGAGGCTATTTGGGGAGCTTGAAAAAGAGATAACGCTATTGGTTTCGATAACAAGAAGAGTAAAGCGCTGAGGATTAAACTTGCCAGAAGTCCAAGATTTCGTGAAGCTGTAATGACTCCTTTCACCCTTTTTTTATCTTTTTCTCCAGAAAAAACAGCGATGTACCGGACAAGTCCATTTGGCAGTCCGAGTTCTGCTAGTATGCTCGCAATTTTAAATACAGCAAATCCAATAGTGAACAGGCCGAAAAGCTCAGGTCCCAAATTACGGGCAGTGATAATTTGGAAAACATATCTCAATCCTGAGCCGATTATTATTCCGCTGAAAACAATCCCCGCCCCTTTTGCTATAACAAGGATATCTTGTTCGTGTGCCTTATAATCTCTCTCGTCCATCAGATCTGTCCCTAGAATATACCAATATCAGAAAAGGACAACAAGGAAAAACAAAGTCAAAAACCGCGCATTACAGGTGACAGATTCACGGGGAGTGCTAAGGGCTCAGGACAGATTTGAGGCTGGGTGTTATGGCCACTTCCTACCAGATTAAGCGGCGATATGATAAGATGTGCGAGTGATTTGCAAAAACAGTTAAAACATGAGAGCTCTTCTTCTGAACACGCATTCCACACTCAATTCAGGAGACTTGGCTATTGTCCTGGCCCAAGTGCAGTATTTGAATGAGAGATTTCCTGGCATTCGATTGAGCCTTACATCGAGAACCCCTGGAATAGACCGGCCAGTTTATCAATCGAGGGGTATCAATGTGATTCCTCCTCTCATCCCTGCTCCCAGTGTTTTTGATACCTCAAAACAAAAATTTCAACAGAGCCTTAAAACTCTGCTCGACATCCGATCAAAGTCGCGTTTAAAAAAGGCAATCCAGGACAGCGATTTCATCATCAGCAGCGGCGGCGGCTATTTTTATACGAATCGAAGGACCGTCCCGGGACCGATGTTTCTTCAGAACTATGCCCACGTGAAACTCGCATATCGTTTGAGAAAACCAGTCATTTTCTTTCCTCAATCATTCGGCCCGATTTATAATTCACTCTCATTGAGGTTGCTGAGTCAACTGCTCAATGATGAAAGAGCCCATCGTGTTTATGCGAGAGAGGACATTTCTCAGAAATTTTTGAGATGCAGTCTCAATGTCGATAAATCCAAGATCGAACTGTGTCCGGATATGGCTTTTTATCTCTTGCAAGAGGATATTCCAGGAACTCAAAAAATATCCCTTGATCTGCCTGGGCCTGTTGCTGCTCTTACCTTGAGGAACTGGGACTTTCCCGAGATCAAATCCAGAAGGGAAAAAAAGGAAAAGAGCACCGACTATCTCCGGTGTCTCGAGGATATCTGCAGGGAGATATATAAAAGGTGGAAAGGGTCCTTCTGTATCTTCCCTCAGGTGAGAGGGCCGGGCAGATTCGAGGATGACAGAGATATCACTCTGAAATTTTGGAACAGATTGCAGAGAATCATTCCCAAAGAAAGAAGCAAACTTTTGCTGCCGGAAAATGGCTTGTCACCGTTTTGGCTAATGCACCTTCTTTCTCAAACAGATTTGATCATAGCCACTCGCTTCCACTCGGCCATTTTGGCTTTCATCGCAGGAACTCCGGCCGTCGTCATCACCTACCAGCCTAAGAGCCTTGGCATGATGAGGATGCTTAATCTGGAGAGGTTTTCAATCGATATGAAACACATGGATGCCAATGCCGTAATGCCTTTAGCCGAAGAGGTATTCCTTAATTCGGATAAGGTGAAACAGAATATTATCCGCAAAGTGGAAGAGAGCAGAAAACGTATCAGGTTGAAACTGAATGGGGCGTTTGAGAGAAATAGTTAGTATCTGAAGACAAATGAAAATTCTTATGGCGAACAAATTTTTTTATCCGAGAGGAGGATCTGAATCTGTCTTTTTCGATACATCAAGACTTTTGATGAGCAAAGGCCATCAGGTCGTTCATTTTTCGATGGATCATCCCAGCAATGTTGATTCGCCTTATTCCCGTTTTTTCGTTTCCAGGCTAGACTTTAATGAATCTGAAGGATTACGGCAGAAAATGAAAGCCTCAGGGAGAATTTTGTATTCCCTGGAAGCGAAAAGGAAGTTTGAATCCCTGCTCAAGAAAGAGAACCCGGATATCGTTCATTTGCACAACATCTACCATCAAATCTCTCCGTCGATTCTCCATGTCTGCAAAAAACACAAAATTCCCGTGGTGATGACTCTTCATGACTACAAACTGCTGTGCCCGGTCTACACCCTGTTCACGGGAGGCAGGGTGTGCGAAAGGTGCATAAGGGGGAGATTTTTTTGGTGCCTGCTCAAAAAGTGCAACCAGGATTCCTTCTGGCGCAGCTTTGTCAATACAACGGAAATGTATTTGCACCACAAGTTTCTCCGAGTGTACGATTGTGTGGATACCTTTATCAGCCCCAGTCAATTCCTGAAAGAGGAAATGCAGAAGGCAGGATATGCAGACAGGGTGACCTACATCCCAAACTTTATCTGGGTTGATGAGATTGAACCTTCCTATTCCTGGGAGGATGAGACCATAGTATATTTTGGCCGCCTTTCTCCAGAAAAAGGGCTCCACACTCTTCTTGATGCTCTGACTGACCTGGATGTGAAGTGCACAATCATTGGCGACGGTCCTCAAAAAGCAGAGCTTGTCCACCAAACAAAAACAGAGGAGTTAACAAACGTCACTTTTGTCGGTCATTTGCCGAAGAAAGAATTGATGCAGGGGTTAAAAAAGTCACTGTTTGTCGTTCTGCCATCATTGTGGTTTGAAAACAGCCCGCGTTCTGTCTTCGAGGCGTTTGCCCATGGCAAAATGGTCCTCGGCGCCAGGACGGGTGGGATACCGGAGTTGGTGCTGGATTCCCAGACTGGCTTGACATTCAATCCCGGAGATTCTTCCGACTTGAAGGAAAAAATAGTTTACTTACTGTGCAATAAGGAAAAAATCATCGCCATGGGAAAAAGAGCCAGGGAGATTGTCGAGGACCAGTTTGATCCCGAGACGCACTACACGAAATTGCTGGAAGTATACGGCAAAGCACTTGGAGAAAACAGAAAACTGAAGATCGATAACCGGTGAGACGGTCGGCATTCTTTCTCCATCCGGCATTCTGCTTCCCTGCAGAGATGTCATAAAAAAGAATACAAAGCTTGAGTCAGCCAGTATTGTTGACTTAACCCCCTCCATTCTGAGTTTGTTATGGGTTCCATCAGTTCATCCGACTTTCTTGTGGGTAATAGATAAGACAAAATGGCTCCAGGAGGAGAGGAGTCATGCAAAATAATGAGCTATATCGCTATCTTCTTGGCCTTGAATTGTCCTGGAAGGTTGAACATGTAAAACTGGACGTGAACAGCCAGAGAGTTGATGTTTGGGCTTGACATGCTGAAGGTTTGCGCTGGGCCTGTCCGCAGTGTAGAGAGATGATGCCATTTTGCTCTCTTGTCTCCTAAGGTCTGTAAGAAAATTAAGACTATTGCTGTGGTGTGTGTGTAGTTCAAGAGGAAACAGAGGTAGCAGAATCGTATCGAAGGTAGTATTGGCAACAGTAAGGAGCATTACAGGTGTGATCAGGTATTCCTGTGATCCTGGCGACATGTCCCTGATTTCATTTGTAGCCATCCCCCGAAGTCCATCATCTTCCTGGGA
>CAZOJY010000084.1:0-4462 GCA_964580235.1 uncultured Eubacteriales bacterium
CCGGGCTTCTCGAGCCGACTTCAGGCGACATCTATTTCCATGGCAAAAAGATCAAAAACGACATGGTCGAGTATAAAAAGAAGATCGGCTATGTTCCCGAAGAGCAGGATATCTATCCTCACCTGAGTGCCTTCGATTATTTACTGATGGTAGGGCGCCTTCGTCAAATCCCGGAAAAGGCATTAAAAGCGAAGATCGAACAGTTCATGGAGTTACTCAAATTATCATTGGAGATGCAGTCTTCCATTTCCTCATACTCAAAGGGAATGGTTCAGAAAGTTCTTCTTTCCGCTGCTCTCCTTCATGATCCGGATATTCTCCTGCTGGATGAACCACTCTCCGGTTTGGATGTGGAAACTTCTTTAATAATCAAGGATCTGGTTAAGCAATTGAGTAAAGAAGGCAAAATCACCTTTTATTGTTCCCACATCCTGGAGGTCGTCGAAAAGGTATGCTCAAGGGTTATTATCATTCATAAAGGAAAAATCCTGACGGATGATTCTGTCGAGAATCTGAGAAATTTGATGAAAGCTCCTTCCCTCGAAGATATTTTCAGTCAACTGGTCATACAAGAGGATACGGAAAAAATATCCAAAGACATTGTCTATGTCATGAAGCATCAATCCCGGTAATCATGATAGTTACTTTTGATAGAATTCTTTATTACTCGAAGGGACAAACCAGACAATTTTTCATCCTTACTAGACATTTTTTTCTGCGGCTGTTCATAAATGACATCGTGTTTTTCGAAGAATCCATGCAGCAAAAAGTCATCGCGCTTATAGCAATCCTGGCGGTCTTTTCTGGCCATCTCTCGACCGTACTCCTCTCCAAGTATCTGTGGATCAGGGACGACAATACTTCCTGGGTGGAAAAATGCTATTTCCTTTTATTCGGGATGCTGATCATAAGTTTTATTTCCGTCCTTGAATGGGATGTTATTTTCCCCGATTCCAGGGATTTTTCCAATCTTGTACCTTTGCCTTTAAAATTAAGGGCCATCTTTCTCTCGAAATTTGCCAGTTATTTCCTTTTTATCTGTCTTTTTGCCCTAGGTATTACGTCTTTATCGACATTTGTTTTTTGGATACATCTTCCCAAATGGCAATCCCCCACTATTGTTTACAGCCTCCGTTTTGTGCTGACCCATATTGTCACGTCATTCGCTGCTTGCATTTCCATTTCTTTCATTTTTGCCTTTCTAATAGGCATTCTCATGACTATGCTTGGCCATAGAATCTTCGACCTCGTCTCCGTGTATATCCGCAGCCTGATGATGATTGCCCTTGTTTTCCTGATGAGCTTTTTCCTCTTCCGGATCATAGAAATTCCTCGAATATTCCCATCCCTAACTGTGCTCAAACAAAACAACTCGCCATTTCTGTACTTGTTTCCTCCGATGTGGTTTGTAGGATTATACGAGACACTTTTGGGGAACAAAGATCCCCAGTTCCAGGCTCTGGCAAAATGGGCTGTTCCAGCCATCATCCTGCCTTTGATAGCATTTTTCATGATCTCGGCTGTCGGATACAGAAAAAATTTAAAGAAAATGGGAGAAGTGAGAAGAAAAAAACCGCGTCTTAACAGAATGAGAGAGGGATTGAAAGAGAGTTTTAACACAATATTCTTAAGAAATCCGGTTCAAAGAGCGGTGTTTTATTTTTTTGGGAATACCATAAAAAAAAGCAACCTTCACAGAATGCGTTTGGCATCCTACATGGTGGTGGCTGTGGGCATCGTTTTAATTTTGCTGGCCACTAGAATGACTTCCTTGGGGGATTTCGATAATTTCGACAAAATCATTCTTTCGATTCCCTTCGTTTTATCCTTTTTCCTGGTTTTGGGAATAAGGGCAACATCCAATATCCCTATAGCCATCGAATCAAACTGGATTTTCAGGCTTAGAGAGATCGCTGATAAAAAGCACTATTTGATCGGATTCAAAAAGGGAATCATTTTTTACACAGTGCTGCCATTATTTGTACTGCTTTTTGTTTTCTACCTCTTTTTTTGGGGGTGGATGAATGCTCTGTTTTTGTGTCTTTATGGTTTTGTGGTATCGTGCTTATTGGTAGAAGTAATCTTTATTGGCCATCGCAAGATTCCATTCGCCTGTTCCTATCTTCCAGGAAAGGGGAAAATGCACATCTTCTGGATTGTGTATCTATTTTCGTTAATTTTCTATGTTTTCATCATGACTTTTATAGCCTATGAACTGCTGCAAAATCATTCTGCTTTCCTCTATTTTTATGCAATTGTCCTTATTCCTTTTGTTCTAATTAGATTTGCCCAAAATCGATTTCTCCTGAAAAAGGTCGATATCATCTATGAAGAAAAGCCGAAACCCGTTCTGATAACATTGGCGCTTGATAAATAAATGAAAAGCTGCACCAAAAATATTATATTCATTTTCGGATTTCTGTTGGTCTTCGTTTTGTTATTTATTCCCTACCGCTCCACTCACATCAAATTCAAGCTAGATCCTCATTCCCTGACCACATACAAAATGACAACACATAAGAGCGGATACCTACTTGTGTTCAAATATTTCAAACTCAAGTCAAACAAAAAATCGGTTCCAGGTACCGATTTGGACTCCTATGCCTTCAATAAAACGCTGTTTCTCGTAGAGATAATTATACTCATTGTGCTGGCATCCTTCGATTATTTCCTATTTTGTATCGTGTTCAGAAAGAGAAAATCAGGACAAAAATAGCAATTCTTCCAGGGATCAGGCTATTGTGATTTACCCCCGAATGGGTTATGATTTAACAGAGAGGGAGGATATGATGTGCCAAAAGAACCAATCATTAAAAATCACCGTTTTATTCCTATGGGCTGCTCTGGTGATGTTATCTCCTTGCTTTGCCCAGAAGATCAAGATCGAAAAAAAGGACGGTGTCACAATCGTCCACAATCCCAAAAAACCCGCTAAAGTACCCGGCGCTCCCAAAAGCCTGACCTTGGAAGAAGACCTGCGTATAGGCGTGGAAAGCAGCGATGAGGACTACATGTTTGCAGAGCTTCGTTCGGTCCAGGTGGATGAGGATGAAGACATCATTGTTTTGGACTGGAAGTACAATGTCATAAAAGTCTTTGACAAGAACGGGGAACACATCCGGACATTCGGAAAACACGGACAGGGGCCGGGCGAAATCCAGGGGCCTTCGCGTATGTATCTCAAAGGGGGAAAAGATATCGGAATCCTGGACAGCTCCAATAATCGGTTTTCCTATTACTCGAAAGAAGGAAAATGTCTAAAGGAAACTGGCCTGGGAAAACATGCTATGATTTTTCGCGCCATTCCCGACTCCCGGGGATTTATTTACGGCGACACATTCGTTCTAGATGGAAATTCACGGAAGGACTCCATCCTCAAGTTCGATCCCGAATTCAACCTCGTTTCGACCATTGCCACACATGAAAAAGCCTTCACGAGGCTGGAGGTGAATCCCGTCAGAGAGGGGCTGATATATCAAGTCATGGCGGATGATAGGCTTGTATGGGCCCACACGTATGAATATGCCCTCCATGTCGTCGATCCCGAGGGGAAACTCATTAAAAAAATCACCAAGGACTACACTCAGATCAAAATATCCGAAAAAGACAAGGGAAAAATCATCAAAGACATGTGGGGAGATGAACCTCCACCGTCGGGATTCAAGATCGCTACCCCCAAGTCTTACCCTCCTATGTACTATCTGCTGGGTGATGATAAGGGGAGGATTTACGTCCGCACTTATGAACGGGATTCTGAAGGAAAGCTCAAATGGGATGTTTTCGATGAAGAGGGACGCTTTATCCTGAGCTTTTTTCATCCGGAAGAGGATATCGTATTCGTTATCAAGAATGACAAGGCCTACAGCATGATCTTGGAAAGCAAAGAGAAAGGGATCCCACTCGTGAAGCGCTATAAGATGATTTGGAAATAGCGGTTGGGACGGTGAGAAAAATCCTATGACAAAATAGAGGAATCAGCAACAAAGGATGCCATTCAGTTGAATTGACAAGGACTGCCGGGTCGATTAAATTCTCTTCCAGTAGGAGAAAAAATGAGAAAAGACAAAAAAATAATCATGATAATCATTGCGTTATGTGTCATCGGATTCCTTCTGACACTTTGTGACTTTTTGGCTTTACACGATATAAAAAATGAATACGTCAGTATGCGTATCCTTGAACGCCTCAATATCACTCTTTCGGAGGAATTACCTGAATGGACAGCAACAAAAGGTGAATGGTTAGTCGTTAAAATCAGTTATTTTTTTAGATTATTATTTTTCATTCTATGTGCGGTTTTGTTGTACGAGCTGAACACAAAAAAAGAGACAGAACTGCAGGAATAAAGGATTTTAGCCCCGCAGCGGACATATATCGATTCAATCGACATGACAATATGAACCTAATGGAATAAATATTTATCTGATTTGTATAGAAGGCTCGGTTATTCGGAGCGGAGCGA
>CAZOJY010000084.1:4562-16544 GCA_964580235.1 uncultured Eubacteriales bacterium
ACTTTCCTGATCCCGATCTCCTTGACCTTTCTGTTCGTCATAAAGGCTGCCAAGCCGAAAAGTCCCAGGCAGGAAATAAAAAGGGCCAGTACCGTGAAAATCGATATCAATTTGCCTGTTTTTTCTTCGGCGGCATAAAAACTGTAATAGGCATCTTTCATGAATCTGTAGTTGAATTCCGGCTCACCCAATACCGTCTTCCAAACTTCTCCCATGTATGCGAGGGTCGTTTCGGAATCTTCCGCTTTTATCTTTGTCGCCGTTAACATATAGAATTTCGGATCGATGTAGATCAGCATCGGGCTTATTTTGCTGTGCAGGGATTTCACATGGAAATCTTTGACCACTCCTATGACCGACACATCCCTCTTCCCGAAAAGCACCAGTTTTTCGCCAACCGGGTTTTCAAACCCGAACATTTTGACAGCCGCTTCATTGAGGATGACGCTCTCTTGGGTGTCCAGCGAAAATTCTTCGGAAAAATCCCGTCCCGATACGATTTCCAGCCCCAAAGAGTTCACAAAACCAAAATCTGCGGGCAGAGCTTGAATCGAAACACTTTCCCCCTCTTCCCCGCCCTTTTTCCTGACGGTCGTGTTGTATTGGCTGTTTATGCCCGGGACCGTGTACACGCCGGTGACATCCACGATATTCTGATGCTTTAAAAATTCATTCTTAAGGACAGGATATTTCTCTTTGGCCTCGGGATTCGTAAAAGGAAAATAGGCCAGGACAACATCCTCTTTGTCAAATCCCAAATCCGTGTTTTTCATGTAATCGATCTGCTGATAGATGACGATCGTGCCCACGATCAATATGATGGATATAGCAAACTGAAAGACCACCAGCACATTCCGGAAGGACACTCTGGCCGTGCCTTTATTAACGGCTCTTTTGTTTATAATATCAGCAGGATGGAATCTGGACATGAACCACGCCGGATAACTTCCAGCCAATAACCCGACTGCCAAAACCATCAAAACCACGATAACATACAGATTCAAGAAGTGGGAAAAGCTAAATCCAAAAGGGGCACCCAGGTATGAGTAGAGAGACGCATACAGGAAATTGAATAAAACAACGCCAAAAGCCATGGAGACGGTGGTCACCAAAAGAGATTCGGTCAAAAACTGCCTGATCAATTGTTTTCTGTTCGCCCCGACGACTTTTCTGACCCCGATCTCTTTCATCCTGTCCAGGTATCTTGACGTGGATAAATTCATGAAATTAAAGCAGGCAATAGCCAACACCAGGATCGCCGCTGACAAAAATAAATACACATACACGATGTTTCCTTTTGCCCCGATATCTCCCCTGTATTCTGTTTCCCAGTGAATTTTTGACAACGGCTGCAGTACAAGATCCATTTTGTCTGTGAACCACTTGCCTGTATTTTGAGCCAGCAGGGCATTCACCTTATCCGCAACAGCGTCCAGGGAAGAATTTTCTCTCAACACAAAATATGTCAGATCATCTCCCCACTGGGTCCAAGGCTGTGAAGGATATTCGCCCATAGAGTGGATCGTCGCATAGGATATCAATATTTCACAGTCCAGATGGGTATTGGGAGGAAAATCCTCAAGGAGGCCTGTTACTCTGTAGAGATTGTCGTCGATGTTGAGCGTTTTTCCGATCGGATCGTCATTGTTGAAATATTTTTTGGCTATTTTTTGAGTGATGACAGCAGAGAAAGGCTCTGCTAAAACAGAGGATGCATCTCCTTCGAGGAGGTTCCAGCTAAATATGTCAAAAACCTCTGGATCCGCATGAAATATCTGGGACTGTTTATACGCTTCGTTTTGTGCGCCGAGAATGATCATATCGCTGTTAAGCCTGATCCTTGCGGCAACCTCTATTTCGGGGATTTCATCATTCAAGGCAGGGGCGAATGCCGGCATGGTCCCGGCAAATTTCATCTTGCTGCCTTCTGTACCCCAATCGCAGGTCAGACGGTAAATCCTGTCGCCTTTCTCGTTGAAATTATCATAGCTTGTCTCATTGACCACATACATCAGCATCAAAAGACAGACCGTCATTCCGACGGCTAATCCGAAAATATTGATAAAAGAATATCCCAAGTGCCTTCTGATGTTTCGCAGGGCTATTTTTATATAATTTTTGAACATGGACACGCCTCCACTTGCGGCCTCCAATAGGAGAGGCACGACGATTATGACAAATTGAAAGGTCTGGCCGAGCTCTGCTCTCAGCCGCCCTTTTTCCTTCACGTCTTGAGCAAACCGGTACTCCATATCTTCGATGATGGAAGAACCCATAACCTCATCGGTGACAAAAGAAAGAACTCCCCTGGCAAATCGGGAAAACATATTCACTTCACTTCAGGCACATTGGCCCACATCACCCTGTTCAACAACTGGATGGCCAGCAGCTTTTTTTTGCCGACAGGGGTGAGTGTGTAGTAGACGCGGGGTCTTCCCCTCTGATCGTTGGACAATTCGGCCATTTTTATTCTGACATAACCATTTTTTCTCAGCCGGCTTAAGGGGCCGTAGATGGCGCCCGAAAGCCATTTCACACCTGTATCTTTTTCCACAAGTTCTCTAATCGCAATCCCATAGGCATTATCATCCAATTTCCAAATGGCCAAAAGCAAAATCTCTTCGATCCTCGATAAAAACTTCATTTGATATCCTCTCTCTTTATATTCTTTTATTAGTATATTTATAATAGTATATTAATTACAGCATGTCAAGCATCTTAGGATTTGAGCACCAAAGATAAGGATTGAGAGGCAAAGTGACGGATTAGGAAAAATTATTCTTGGCGGCGGGGTTCGATGTGAATCAGAACATTGACGGGCTTTCTCAACTCTTTATCTATTCTTCTTTCAACTCTTTCGCAAATTTTGTGGCTTTCTCTCACAGATATATTTGGATCTACCAGCAGGTGTAGATCAACAAACAGCTCCCCGCCAACTCTTCTAGTTCGCAAAGCATGCCAATCTGAAACATCCTGTTCCTGTAAGAGAATATTTCTAATCTTGCGGATGGATTCTTTGTCTGCGGCGTGCTCAGTGATTTCAATCAGTCCCTCATACAATATTTTCCCTGCAACTCCGATAATCATAAATCCCACGATTATTGCAGCCACATGGTCGGCATTTCCCCAACCCAAAAGGCTGGCCACCCCGCCGATCAGAACAGCAACCGAAGACAGGGAGTCGGAACGGTGATGCCAGGCATTTGCATAAAGCGCCGAACTGTGTGTCTCCCTAGAAACCTTTCTTGTCATAAAGAACAGGATTTCTTTCATCACGACAGAAATGCCGGCTACAACCAGCATTATCCATCCGGGAAAATTCTCTTCCCCACGAAAGACAGATGCGCTGGCATCCCAGATAAATCCAAAACCGACAGCTAACAGGATAAGGCCAACAACCTGCGTTGTGAGAGTTTCGAATCCTTTGTGCCCGTAAGGGTGGGCATCATCAGGGGGTCTGTTGGACAACCGGGTTCCTGCCAAAACCACAAAATCCGTGGCCAGGTCAGACAACGAATGGAATCCGTCGGCGATCAAGGCTGATGATTTAATCATAATCCCCGAAAATATCTTGATGGCCATCAGGAAGATGTTGACAAAGATTCCCCAAAGTGTTACCGAACGGATCTTCCTCTGTCGTTCTTTCAGCAAATTCTCATTCGCAATTTTCATCTGAAAAAAAATCCTTTAGGATTAAGGCTATTATAAATGAAATATCCCGTGCTGGCTAATCAAGAAATTTCCTAAAAAATCGAGAGCCCTATGAAAAGAAAAATCGTTTTGATATGATTGACCAAATCCGGAGATAATAAGGAATCGAAAATGTCCTTTTTGAGATCATCTTTTTTCAAGAAATATCTTTTACCGGGCTTTGTCTTTCAGTCAGTCACAATAGCCGGGGGATATGGCACCGGGCGGGAACTGGTAGAATTTTTCCTCAATTACGGACCGCTGGGCGGCCTTTTGGGGATGTTTTTGGTCACAACTCTGATGTGGTCAATCATACTAGCGATCTCTTTCGAATTCAGCCGGACGTTCAGAGCCTACGATTACCGGACCTTTTTTAAGAAGCTGTTGGGGCCTTTTTGGTTTCTTTTCGAGATCATCTACGCCGTTCAGATTTTTCTTGTGCTCGCCGTCATCGGATCGGCAGCCGGCATTATTCTGAGGGACAACTTTGGCATTCCCTACATTATCGGCGTCCTCATCATGCTGGCTGCGGTGGGTTTTTTAACGTTCAAAGGAAAGGGCCTGATTGAAAACTTCCTTTCTGTGTGGTCCATTGTTCTTTATCTTGTCTATGCTGCCTTTTTTGTGGTTGCCCTCATAAAATTTGGCCCTCTCATCCAACAAAATTTCGCCTCCGGAATCATCCTCCCTAAATGGACGCTGGGAGGATTCAAGTACGCGCTGTACAACCTGGGCACGGTTCCCGCCGTCATCTTCTGTCTAAACCATATTGAATCCAGAAAAGAAGCCGTCACAGCCGGACTGCTGGGAGGACTCATGGGAATTATCCCAGGGGCGTTATTTTTTATCGCTGTTACCGGCTATTATCCGGGAGTCCTTCCAGAAGAGATCCCCGCCGTTTTTTTGCTGAAGAAGGCCGGAGTTCCTGTGCTGTTGATTGCTTTTCAAATCGTTCTTTTCGGAACCCTTATCGAAACGGGCACTGGCTTCATTCACTC
Organism: uncultured Eubacteriales bacterium; assembly: GCA_964580235.1. Taxonomy (GTDB): domain Bacteria; phylum Acidobacteriota; class Aminicenantia; order Aminicenantales; family Aminicenantaceae. The sequence goes on from CAZOJY010000084.1 coordinate 9,251, forward strand.
TGTCAACCAACGAATCCAATCCACCCTTCGGGCAAAAGGGAAGGAACTGCTGCGCTGGCAGAGGCCGCTAGTCGCCATGATCATGCTGTTGATAGCCCTTGGCATATCAACTTTTGGGTTGGTCAATCTTATCGCAAAGGGCTACGGGAGCGCCGCCTGGGGATTCCTGATAGCCTACATCATCCCGATTTTGACATTGGGAGTTTATAAGATCGCCAAATCAAGGCATTAAGTCAGATGAACTTTTTTATATCCATTTTTCCTCTCCCTTAAGAATCATACACCATATCCGAAAAAAACGGCAAAAAAAAATCACCTTTAGAGGTGACGAGGGCGAAATAAAAATCATCCCCCCAACTACCCCCAAAGGCGATTGACCCCTCTGGGGCGATATGACATTATTTCTATGAAAAGAATGACAAGAAATATAAAAAAAAAGAGGAGGGCCACATCCAAGGCGTAGTGAAAGCTACAAAGGGAGTAGGAAGTACGGGGATTCCTCTCTCGGCCCTCCTCCCCTAATAGTCTTTATCCAAAACACTCCTTGATCCGATCGGTGTGATTTCCCTGATAAATCGAATTAACCACAATATATTGTTGCTCTCTTAAAAAAAAATACAAAATATAGATTTGATTGTCAAGTATTAATTTAAAAAAATGGAAAAAAAATACAAATTGCTATAGAATCACTGTGAGATACAGAATCCGCTTTATGGCTCATTACTGCAAGAAACAGGAGGCGTTAGAGTGAGCGATACTATCACCATCGAAAAACCGACTGGAAAACTCGGCATCCTGATGCCTGGGTTGGGCGCTGTGGCCACAACATTCGTGGCCGGCGTAATGGCTATCAGGAAAGAGATTGCGCGGCCATTTGGATCTTTGACACAGATGGGAACAATCCGTCTCGGCAAAAGGCCCGAAAAAAGGATCCCTTTGATAAAAGATTTTGTGGAATTGGCCGATCTCGATAACCTGGTTTTTGGCGGCTGGGATATCTTTGAAGATAACGCCTACAAAGCGGCATTGAACGCAGGCGTGCTGGATAAGGAACTACTGGATAAAGTCAAGGATGATATCGAGCCCATTTTTCCGATGAAAGCTGTTTTCGATCAAAATTATGTGAAAAAATTACAGGGCCAACATGTCAAAAACGCGGATACCAAATATGATTATGCCCAGATGCTTATCGCAGATATCCAAAAATTTAAGCAGGAAAATAACTGCGACCGGATGGTGATGATTTGGTGTGCAAGCACAGAAGTGTTCATGAAACCCGGGCCAGCGCACGAAACGATCGAATCTTTTGAAAAGGCCATGAAAGAGAACAATCCTGCCATCGCCCCAAGCATGATTTATGCCTATGCTTCAATTGCAGCGGGCGTTCCTTTTGTCAATGGGGCTCCGAATCTGACAGTGGACATTCCGGCCATGGTTGAGTTTTCGCGGCAAAAAAAGGTACCGATCGCAGGCAAGGATTACAAGACCGGTCAGACATTGATGAAAACCATCCTTGCCCCCGGACTCAAGGCCCGTTTGATCGGTTTAAACGGTTGGTTTTCGACAAACATTCTCGGGAATCGGGACGGCGAAGTCCTGGATGATCCCGAATCTTTCAAAACCAAAGAGGAAAGCAAGCTAGGGGTTCTGGAATACATTCTTCAGCCGGAGGTCTATCCTGAACTCTATCAAAACCTCTACCACAAGGTCCGGATTAACTACTATCCCCCCCGGGGCGATAACAAAGAAGGCTGGGATAATATCGATATTTTTGGCTGGCTGGGTTATCCGATGCAAATCAAAATTGATCTCCTCTGCCGGGACAGTATCCTGGCGGCACCGGTCGTCCTCGATCTGGCGCTGTTTATGGATTTAGCCCGGCGCTGTGGGATGAAGGGAATCCAGGAATGGCTGTCCTTTTATTTCAAAAGCCCCATGTGTGCCCCTGAGCTTTATCCGGAACACGATTTATTCATCCAGTTGATGAAGCTGAAAAACACGCTCCGGCATATCAAAGGAGAAGACCTGATCACCCACCTGGGCCTGGAATATTACGATTAAGCTGGACCGTCCTCTTTTTTTAAGATGACGTCAAAAGAACGGCTGATGCGATTGGATGCCCAGATCCAGCATTTCGAAGAAAAGGAAGTAAATACGCCTGCCTGGAGTGATGAGGCAGACGTCATCGATGATGCTCCGGATCATCGAATCATACACCACATGATTCACACACCGGAGGCACTCTTTCCTATAGAACTGGAGGCGGAGCGGGATCTTCCACCATCATATCTCCCAAAATTTTCAAGGAATTTTGTCTGCCCTATGATAAAAAAATACATGAGGCACTCCACAGCTTGGGATTCAAGGTAACCTGTCACACCTGTGGAGGGACTTTGGGAATCGAAGAATATATCCTCGCAACCGAAGCCGATGTTTCTGAAACACTTTCCGATAATCTAATTGCGTTTGCCGATGCAGCCAAAGAATGCCGCTATGTTTAAATTGGTGACAGGATACGTTTTCACCTATTTCCTGTTTCATCTATCTGCAAGAAAAAAAAGAAGTTATTGTCACCAGAAATAGGTGAAAACATATCCTGTCACCAAAAAAAACGAAGAAAGAAAACAAGAAGCGCTGCAAAACATCGAACTCATCAAAGAACTAGTCCTCCAGACTAAAAAGCATATCGGTCATTTTGGCGGAGGATGGATATCCATCATCTGGGGGCTGTTTTGTTTTGTCGGTGTGGCCGGCCAGAGACTATTTATCCCCCATGGGCCATTGATGGGTGTCTGGTGGGTGGGTTTGGCTGTTGTTGCCGGATTCGGGACATACTTGATCACGCGAAGTTTTACGAAAACTCAACCGGTAAGAGCTCAACAGGACTATATGCGTTATTTTATCCGATTCTGGATACCCCTCATACTTTTGGGTTATACGTTGGCTACCTTAATCGCCCTTATCCCCTCCCTCTCTAACCACTATATCTCGATTGTTATCCTGCTCGTCGTATCCACCGGATATCTCATCATCGGCCTCTTATTCTACAGATGGATACTTTACCTGGGAACTTTCGGTTATATCGGTTCGATCATCTGCGCCATTTACTTTCTCGAATACAGCGACATCATTCTGGGGATCCTGTTCGGCACGGGCCTAATCACCGCAGGATTATTCATCAATAAACAATGGAAGAACACATAGCCATCAGACTCAACAAGGCCATCCATCAGAAAGCCAGACTTGGGATCATGTCCATTCTGATGGCCTCCAAACAAGTTGAGTTCAACTACCTGAAGGACAGGCTGAAACTGACGGATGGAAATCTCAGTTCCCACCTGAGTCTTTTGGAAAAGGAAAAATACATCAAGATCAAGAAAAAATTCGTTAAAAAAAAGCCCAAGACCTTGTGCCAGATGACCGATAAAGGCCGCCAGGCTTTTGAAGAATATCTGGAAAACCTGGAAAAAATCATCCGCAGCACGTCATAAGAAAAAGGAGAACAAAATGAAAAAATTTTTGCTGTGCCTATTATTCGTTTCGCTTTTCATGATCCCTTTGAACGGATCTCGAACCTACACACATCCCATCTATCTTGTAGGAGGCGATCTCCTCGATGTGACACAAGGGAAGGCCATCCCGAACGCTCTCGTTATCATCGAAGAAGACACGATCGCATACGCTGGGCCGGAAAAGAAATTCGAAAAGTCACCGGATATGGCCGTGATCGATTGTTCGGGGAAAACAATACTCCCCGGTCTTTTCGATGCGCACATCCACCTGGGCGGAGCCTGTACTCTTGGATACATCTATATCGACGAAGCCAGAAAGCTCAGCGCATTTTTGTATTCGGGCGTGACATCTGTGTTCGATCTCGGAGCCGTGCCAGACTCGATCTTTTCTTTGCGGGAAGCTGAAAAAAATCGAAAAATAGCCCTATGGAACTCAAGCTCCCTCATCGTTCGTTCTTTATACTGCTCTTCCTGATTCCCAATATTTTGGGCTCGCAGTCCCTTCCGGTTATCCAGGGAAAGGTCATAGACAAAGAAAACAGGGATCCGCTCCCGGCCTACGTTTCTGTAAAAGGCACGGAAATTGGGAGCTCGGCCGACTATGACGGCACTTTCAAACTTATCCTCGATAAAACCGGTATTAGAAAGCCAATAATCCTCGTGATCTTCCAGCTTGGTTACAAGAAAAAAGAGATAGAGGCCAAGGCCGGCGAATCCATTCTGATAGAGCTTGAACTGGAGCCTCTTCCCTCCCACGAGGTGGTCGTCACAGCGGACAGTCTGGTCTCTGAGGATAAGGCCCAGAAAACCGTGACTTTGAAAAAGATGGACATCTACACTCTTCCTGGGACGGCCGCAGATCCTGTCTACGCCTCCCAGATCTTGCCTGGCGTCAATTCCCTTCCTGACTCATCCAGCCTGCTGATCCGGGGAGGCTCCTCAGAGGAAGTCGCCTACTACTTCGACGGGATCGAGATCGCCCATCCTTTTTGTCTACAATTTTTTGAGCTCGAAGAGAAAAGAAAACGATGTCCTGGTCCTGACCACATCTCCTTATGAAATCAATCACTCGTTTACAGGAATTATCAAATACAAGTTCAACACTGGAACTCTAGGCCTCAGATTTTCCTACGCAACCGGGCTGCCTTACACATCACTGACAGGAAGAGAATGGGACGAGAGTGAAGGCACGTTTGTCCCCATTTGGAGTGATCCCTACAGCCAAAGGTATCCTTCCTACCAGAGACTGGATATCAACGCCAGCAAAAATTTCACCATCCAAAAAAGACTGGCCGTGTTCTATTTCGGGATCACGAATGTGCTTAACCGAAAGAACATCCTGCGCTACGAATACAGCAGCGATTACTCCGTGAGGAGCAACAACTATTCCATTTTCGGCCGGTCCATATTTGTGGGAATCTACATGCCCATTTTTTGAATCACGCCGTATCCTTGATGCCGTGTGCTTTCCTTCCTTTTTTACTGATTGACTTGCGCGAGTTGATTTAAAAAATGAATTAACGTTAAGATGATAAACAGGCATGACCACGGGAAGGAGAAAAGAATGAAGTTTTTTATTAAAATTGCATTCATCATCATTTTGAATTCCTCTATTTTACTGGCGTTCTCACCCAGCACCCTAGCACAGCAAGAGCTTACGATTCCTGAGATGCCGAAAGATAAGCGGATTTGCTTTGCTCTTTACACCGTGCACAACAACATCCTCAAGCTCACTGCTCAGCTCTATCCTATGGGCAATGTTGACGACATCAAGGTTCATCTTGAAATCCAGAAGAACGGCCGGTGGCAAAGAATCGCCACGACCGAAATCATCTATCCCGGATTTACAGCGCCTTTCCGGATCGAAAACTGGGATTCCTCCCAAGATATCCCATACAGAGTGGCTCATCAAGAGGCCTGTTTCTATGAAGGGATCATCAAGCGTGATCCGGTGGACAAAGAAGAGATCGTTGTCGCAGCGTTCACCGGCAATTCCATCTATCCGGGGCATGGCGGGGACATCCCCAAAAAAGATATCGTGGACAACCTGAACAGGATCAAGCCAGATTTGTTGTTTTTTTCCGGGGACCAGGTTTATGACCACTCACGGCATTATGCGGCCTGGCTTAAATTCGGGCGCGATTTTGGAGAAATCATCCGCAACACACCCACCGTCTGCATCCCTGACGACCATGATGTCGGGATGTACAACCTCTGGGGCGCTGGCGGGAAGAAATCCGCGACACGTGCCGGAAGTGACGGCGGCTACTACATGCCTGTGGAGTATGTCAATGAGGTGGAGCGGGCTCAGACTTCCCATCTGCCTGATCCCTACGATCCACGGCCCATCGACCGGGGTATCGGAGTATACTACACGGCATTGACGGTCGGCAGGATCAGCTTTGCCATCCTGGAGGATCGGAAGTTCAAGACAGGCCCTCAAGGCCTGGTTCCTGAACTGGGTCCACGGTCAGACCATGTCACAGAACCAGACTATGATCCTGAAAGTCTGGACATACCAGAAGCCAATCTTCTGGGCGACCGCCAACTTAAATTCATCAGGGAATGGGCTGCAGACTGGCATGACTGCGACATGAAAGCGGTCTTATCTCAAACGATATTCTGTGGAGGCGCTCATATTCACGGCAAGGCGGGTTACCGGCTTTTCGCCGATCTGGATTCCAATGGGTGGCCCCAGACTGGCCGGAATAAAGCTCTGGCAGAGATACGCAAAGCCTTTGCTGTCCACATCGCGGGCGACCAGCACCTGGGCACCGTTTTCCATCACGGCATCGAAGACTGGAATGACGCCGGCTATTCCTTTTGCGTACCGAGCATTGCCAATCTCTACCTCCGCTGGTGGGATCCCCTGGAGCCGGGAAAAAACAGGAAACCAGGAGCCCCATCCTATACCGGCGAATTTTTGGATGGATTTGGCAACAAAGTTACCCTTCTGGCTGTGGCTAATCCATCCAAGGAACCCAACGGAGGAGATAAGCTGACGACCCGCGCCGCTGGATTCGGAATTATCCGATTCAACAAGAAAACAAGAGAGATTTCTTTCGAATGCTGGCCGCGGAACGTAGATATCACAGCTTCTGATGCAAGGCCCTATCCCGGGTGGCCCATCACCATCAAACAGGAGGACAACTATGCCAAAAAAGCTGTGGCCTATCTGCCCACCCTGGAGATGACAGGAAAAACTGATTCGACGGTCCAGGTCATCGACGAATCAAACGAAGAAATCGTTTACACGCTGCGCATCAAAGGAAAATCTTTCAGGCCAAAGGTTTTCAAGAAAGGCCTTTACACGGTTAAAGTCGGCGATGGGGATAATCCCAAAATTTTGAAACATATAATGGCCAAACCGTCTGACAGCCGCAAGACTCTCAAGGTGGAATTCAAATAAGCATACACAGTGATTTTTTCACGACGACATGAGGCTTGGTTTTCTAGCTTATCCTATTGCTGCCAATATGAAACCGATTGGAAATATTATCAAAAAGACAGAGAAATACGCCATCTTGAAGAATTGGATTGGTTGGGATATCTGAGAGAGGTAGGAATATATCTGCCACTATAGGATCATAGTAATAGCCTCTATATCTAGAAATTTCCTCCAGAGCCTTTTTTATTCCAAGCGCGGGACGGTACGGCCGAGGAGAATGGATTGCCCATGTGGATTCCAAGGCCCGCTGGCGCATGAGAAAATTATTTATCTGCTAATTTAACCTGGATAATTCATGTGCGAGCTTAAAATCAAGGGACACGTTACCGGAAAT
>CAZOJY010000085.1:0-16223 GCA_964580235.1 uncultured Eubacteriales bacterium
AAAATCATGTTTATGAATAATTCAGGTTAATATTCATTACATACAGGAAATATTTGACAGAGGTTATTTCAAAGTGTAAATTATTTTTTTAGAATCTGGGGCCATCATGCTCCTCTGATAACACAAGGAGGTCACAATGAGACCAAAAAAATTGGGTTTGTTTCTATCTCTTCTTTTACTCCTTGTTCCTTCCGAAAAGGTTTTCTCCCAAAATGAGGAGGCCAAACAGATATTAGAACAATGTTCACCAAGCATGATCGCTTTTACTACTTTTGGGAAGGACAAAGAGGAAATTTCTAAGGGAACAGGATTCATTATCGGAGAAAAAATCATGGCCACAAGCTATGCCTTGGTCAGCGAGGCTAAATCTGCGGAAGGCAGAGATTATAAAGGGAAAAAAATCAAAATGGATGGCATTGTCGCTTTTGATAAAAACTTCGGCATTGCTTTCGTGCAGATCAACCGGAAAGATCCCATCCTTCCTTTAGGAAATGCTGATGAGATAGAGAGAAATAGTAAGATCTATGCAATAGGTGCCAATGAAGCTGGTGAATTTTCTGTGTTTGAAGGCGAAACATTTAATTTTCACGATTACAAGTCCCAGAGAATGATAGAAACGACCCTGTCTTTCACGGAAACATATGGAGGAGGGCCGGTTTTGAACTCAGCAGGACAAGTCATCGGCATCGTGGTCTTTTTGGATATCGGCAAAAAGATAGTCGTTCCATCAAACGTCATAAAATTGCTTTCCACACCATCTGCCGTCACTAAATTTAAAAATTGGCAGGCAGAGGAATATTTTTCCACTATAGAAGGAGCCACTTTGGCCGCTAAAATCTTTTATTCTATGAATAATACGAGCAAAGCCGAAAAGTTCTTGAAAAAAATGCTCCAATTTAAACCCAATGATCTCGAAGTGCACATACTCTTAGCTAATGTTTACACAAAACAAAGGGATTACTCATCAGCGATTTCAGCTTTTAAAAAAATCATCGAGTTGGATGCCGACAACGATGATGCCCAATATGGCATGGGCCTTGTGCATATGAAAATGATGAACTGGAAAGATGCCATCTCTGCGCTGGAAAAGGCGGTTGCCCTCAATCCCGAACACAGTGATGCATATTTCCAGATCGCTTCCGCCCACCAGAAACTCGAGGAATTTGATAAAGCCACGGAAGCCTATAAAAAATTCATCGCCACGAATCCAAGCCAGCCTTTTGATGCCTACAATCGCCTTGGCCTGTGCCAGATGGAACTGAAGCAGTATTCGGAGGCTGTGACTTCCTTCCGAGAAGCGTTAAAGGGAAATCCTGCCGATATGGATATCACATTCAAGATGGCACAATCGTACGACAAATCGGGACAAACCGAGCGGGCCGCAGAAATTTATTATAAACTTGCAGAAATGAATCCCAAAGCTGCGTGGGGGTACTACAACACTATCCTCAATATGTATAACTCGGCAAAGATGCCTGAAAAAGCGGCGGAGGCGGCAAAAAAGATGGTCGAACTCAATCCTAACGATTCTGATGCCTTGTATAATTTGGGCTTTATGTTCGTGCAGATGAAGAAGTACAATGAAGCCATTGAAACACTCGATAAAGTCCTTGCACTGAATCCTGGTATGGAATATGCCCATTTGAACATCAGTTTCTCCTACTACAGCTTGAAACAATACAAAAAAGCCATAGAGGCCTATACCAAAACAGTCGAGCTTTTTCCTGAAAATCCAGATGCCTGGATGTTTTTGGGCATGAGTCATATGCAGTTGAAAGCTTGGGCGAAAGCAGTAGAACCTTTGAATAAATCGATTGAGATAAGACCTGAAAGCGGCAATGCCTATTATAATTTGGCTATTTGCTATCTAAATCTCAAGGATAATTACAGTGCACGAGATGTCTACAACAGATTACAGAGTGTGGATTCAGGTCTTGCGCAAAAGCTTAAAAAGTACATTAAATAGACTTATCTGAGGATTCGCTTCCTGAATAAAAGAATACTCATAACACACTTGTCCTCACTCCCACGGGACAAAGCAATTTATCTTGAATAATAAATAGGGAAAATGGATAAAAAAGCCCTTCTTCAAAACTTAGTGAATGAGTATAAACAAACCCACAAAAAATCGGAGAAGTTTTTTCAAAAAGCGTCCCAATTCCAAATTGGGGGAGGAAGCCATAACTTGCGGCTTTTTTGGCCCTTCCCGTTTTATGATGTTCATTGTCGGGGATCGAGCGTTACGGATGTTGACGGAAACAGGTACGTGGATTTTTGGCAGGGTCATTTTGCTAACATTCTGGGACATAATCCCTCATTTGTTCTTGATGCTCTTAGCAAATATCAGCAACAGGGAAATGGATTGACCACTGGATTCCCGAGCACTCTCCAATCTGAACTTGCAGAGCTCCTTCTCTCCAAAATCTCGGCCCAAAAAATTCGTTTCTCCACGAGCGGAACTCTTGCCTCGATGTATGCCGTCATGCTTTCCAAAGCAAAAACAAGCAGGGATCTTGTGATGAAAGTGGGAGGAGGTTGGCACGGCTCTCAACCCTACGCACTGAAAGGAATTTCCATATTTGATAGGGGTTTTACAAAAATGGAATCGGCCGGGCTTCCCTCTGGAATGGAAAAAATGATTCTCATTACACGATTCAATGATGAAGAAGATCTTACAGAAAAATTCAAAATTTATGGAGATCGGATAGCTTGTCTTATCCTTGAACCTTTTATCGGGGCAGGTGGTTTTATATTCGGAAAAAAAAATTACATTCATAAAGCCCGGCAATTGAGCAAAAAGTATGGCACTTTGTTGATTTTTGATGAAGTCGTCTCAGGATTTCGTTTTCATGCCGGTGCCCTGCAAAATCTTTATGATGTGCAACCTGATTTAACAGTGTTTGGAAAGGCGATCGGAGGGGGTATGCCTCTGAGTGCAGTGGTGGGAAATGATGATGTCATGCGCCTTTGCGGGTCGGAGGCTAAACAGGAAGAAAAAGTTAAAGTCGAAGGAGGCACATTCTCTGCTCACCCGTCATCGATGCTGGCAGGGCTGACATTCGTTAGATATCTAATAGAACATGAGAGGGAAATCTACCCGCGGATTGGCCGTCTTGGAGAACGAATACGGAGCGAAATCGAAAGCATTTTTGCCGCTTATGGTTTTAATGTCAGATGCACAGGAGATGGAAATTCTGTAGCAAGGAACAGTTCTCTTGTTGGTGTTCATTTTCTCCGCGAATCGCGTGACAGGATTGAATCTCCTGAACAGGTCTGGAATCCAGAGGTTTGTGACATAGAGCTGCGAGAAAAAGTCTTCAAGTTAGCGATGATTCAGGAGGGCTTCAATATCTTTCATGGATATGGCTCTGTTTCTGGGGCACACACGGAACAAGAAATCCAGGATTCTCTGGATGCAGTAGAAAGAATCGCTAAAAAATGGAAAGGAGAATCATAATGCAACAGCAGATAAAAGTTATTATTTTTGGCTGCGGAGTCATGGGACGAAGAATCGCAGGAGCCCTATACAGAAAAAAAAGTTTTGAAATCGTTGGCGCAATCGACATAGATCCTAAACTTGTGGGAAGAAACATAGGATCTCTCATGGAGAGAGCTCAAAATATTGACATTTTAGTTCAGAGCGATCCGGTTGAGCTGTTTAATGTGACAAAGGCTGATGCTGTTGTGCTCACAACCCTCTCTCAGCTCAAGGGTGTGTTTCCACAGATTGCTCAATGCATTCAAGCCGGATTGAATGTTGTTTCAACATGTGAGGAGCTTTCCTTTCCGTGGAATCGGGAATCCGAACTTGCCCAAAAAATAGACGCGCTGGCAAAAGAGAAGGAAGTGACTGTTGTTGGAACCGGTATCAATCCAGGATTTCTTATGGATACGCTGCCATTGATGCTCACAGCGCCTTGTTTGGAAGTCGATTCCATCAAAGTCACCCGAATGATGGACTCCTCAAAAAGGCGGATTCCTTTTCAGAAAAAGATTGGGACAGGAATGTCCCTTAATGTTTTCCGCGATAAAATCGATAATAAGATCATCACAGGCCACGTTGGCTTACTCGAATCCATCAGAATGATAGCCAGCGGAATGGGATGGACGCTAGACGAGGCCGTTGAACTCCCTCCTAAACCCGTCATTGCTGATCGAGAGGTCCAAACAGGATTGGGGATGATCAGACCTGGAGAAGCTTTAGGGCTGGTGAGCATCGCCTATGGCAAGATGGGTGGAGATAATGTCATTACTCTCGAATTTAACGCAAATGCGGCGGCTGCCGAAGAATATGATGAGGTTATGATTAAAGGCATTCCAAATATTCGAGAGCGCATTATTGGAGGAATCCACGGAGACGTCGGGACCGTCGCAGTTACTGTGAACACGATTCCCAGGGCAGTCCAATCTAAACCCGGACTTATCTTGATGAAAGATTTGCCTCCGGTTGTGGCAACCGTTTAAATTTGTTGAAATTTTATCTAAACAGGAAATAATTCCGCCACTTGATTGACAAGAGAAAGCTTTTATGTTAAAAAAAAAATTATTACACTCAAATCTTAAATCTTAAAAATTCTTGTCAATTTAATAAATATCAGAAGGGCAGGTGGCGAAATTGGCATACGCGCTAGGCTTAGGACCTAGTTCCTGTTGAAGGAGTGCGGGTTCGAGTCCCGCTCTGCCCATTTTTCAGGAAAAATAAGGTTAAAATACATCTAAAATGTTGGACAATGTAAAAAAAATCAGCGAATGTAAAAGGGAAGTCGAAGTGGAAATTCCTGCTGCAGATGTGATGCAGGAGTTCAACAAGGTGGTTGCTCAGTATTCCTCAAGAGCAAAAATTCGGGGATTTCGGCCGGGAAAGGCGCCTAAAAACATGATCAAGCGTATGTATTATGCTGAAATCCAAGAAACAATCATCAATAATCTTGTTCCTCAAGCGATAAATAAAGAATTATCCGAGAAAAAAATTAGTCCAGTAGGCCAGCCTGTCATAAATGACCTTCATTTTAAAGAGAACGAGCCTCTCCGTTTCAAGGCAAGGATAGAAATATGGCCAGAAATCCATCTCCCAGATTATACCGGCATCAAAGTCCGGGGGAAAAAAGTGACTGTAACAGAAAAAGAGGTTAATGCCTCCCTCGAGGAGCTGCGGGCGAAATCGGCGCAGTATATCCCAGTTGAGGGGAGAGGAGTAGAGAATGGAGATTATGTTGTGGCTGAGATTAAAGGAAAGAACACTGGAACAAAAAAATTCCTCCCGACAGAAAAAGTGGCCATTCTTGCCGGACATAAAGATAATGAAGAGGTATTGAACGAAAATTTAAAGGGTATCAAACAAGGGGAAAAAACGCATTTCACTATCCAGTATAAAAAAGAACATGAAAATAAGAAATTGGCAGGGAAAGAAATCGAATATGACTTAAAAATAGAGTCCATCAAAGAAAAAAAACTCCCGGATATTGATGATGAATTTGTGAAGGATCTCGGCAATTACAAAAACCTCAAAGATCTGAAGACTAAATTAAAAGGAGAGCTTCGTGTTTCTAAGAAAAACTCACAAAGACGAGAGATGGCTGAGAAAATCATTTTAAAAATTTCCGATCAAATGTCCATTGAATTGCCTGAATCTGTGGTCAAACAAGAATACACTGCACTGCTAAACCGTCATCTTTCTTCTCTCCCCCAAAAAAATTTGTCTGAGGAAGCCCTCAACGCTTTTAAGGAAGATACACGCAAACGGGCAGTTCGGAATATTCAGAATCATTTGATACTTAATAAAATCGCCGAGAAAGAAAAAATCAAAGTATCGGAGGAGGAAATAACCGAAGAAATGAAGACTATCGCAAAAACCCATAATGTTCCGCTGGCCAGAGTGGCTGAAAGCATCAACCAGGAAGGACAAAAAGAAGAACTGAAGGAGAATCTTCTCATTCGCAAGACAGTTGACTTTCTTGTCAAATCCGCTATAATAGAATAATCAATCCTCATGACCCTAATCCCCTTTATTGTCGAACAAGAAGGAAAGAGCGAGCGTGCATATGACATATATTCTCGGCTGCTGAAGGATAACATAATTTTTTTAAGTTCGGAGATTAGTGATGATGTTGCAAACAGTGTTATCGCTCAAATGCTGTATCTTGAGGCGGAAAACACGGATAGAGGCATGTATCTTTACATCAATTCACCCGGAGGCAGCATAACGGCCGGATTAGCGATTTATGATACCATGCAATACATCAATTCCAGAATTTCAACTATATGTGTCGGACAGGCAGCAAGCATGGCTGCTGTTTTGCTTGCTGCGGGCACATCCGGAAGGCGTTTTTCTCTGCCTAATTCTCGTATCATTCTGCATCAACCCCTGGGCGGATTTAAAGGTCAGGCCTCCGACATTGCAATACAAGCAAAGGAGATACTTCGGCTCAGAGAGAATATCAGCCAAATATTGACAAAACACACAAAGCAGCCAATGGAAAAAATACAGACAGACATTGAAAGAGATTTTATCATGACACCCGATTTGGCCAAAGGATATGGATTAATCGACGCTATCATAACAAAGAGGGCCCAATCTAAAAGTTAGGCGTTTGATTTTATTCCCTATAAGGATAAATTTGAGAAACAATGGATGATAATAAACAGCAGGATTTAGACAGCCAAACGAGGTGTAATTTTTGCCACAGAAATCAGGCTCAGATCCGAAAATTGATCGCTGGTCCTGGAGGAGTTTACATCTGTGATGGATGCATTGAAATTGCCCATTCTATCCTGTATGCGGATAATGAAAAACAAAATAGAGATGTCCAAAAAACTAAATTTTTCACCCCTGCCGCAATAAAAAAGGCATTGGATGAGTATGTGATTGGACAGGATGAAGCGAAGAGAAAAATAGCGGTCGCTGTATATAACCATAATAAAAGAGTTCAATGCGCAGGCGAGCTGGATGGAGTCAAATTATCGAAAAGCAACATACTTTTGATTGGGCCAACAGGAACAGGAAAAACATTGATGGCTGAATCGCTAGCGGAAATTCTATCCGTTCCGTTTGCTATCGCTGATGCGACATCATTGACAGAAGCCGGATATGTCGGGGAAGATGTCGAAAACATCATACTCAAACTTTATCAAGCCGCAAATGGCGATCTTAAAAAAACACAAAAGGGAATAATCTATGTAGATGAAATTGACAAAATAAGCCGGAAAAGTGACAGCCCTTCCATTACCAGAGATGTCTCCGGTGAGGGAGTACAGCAGGCTCTCCTCAAGATAATCGAAGGCTCAATGGCCAATGTTCCTCCCCATGGCGGAAGAAAGCATCCCCATGAGGATTTTATAAAGGTTGATACAACAGACATCCTTTTTATATGTGGAGGCACGTTCATTGGCCTGGACAGGATAATTTCCAAGCGAATAGGGAAGTCTCGGGTCGGGTTCCAATCCGATTTCGACAAGAATAAGAAAAAAGCTCTAGATGATCTGTATGACGAACTGATTCCGCAGGATTTGATCAAATACGGCTTAATTCCTGAACTCGTCGGCAGGATCCCCGTTATTGCCACATTCTCTGATTTGGATCTTCATGATCTTGTTCATATTCTCACAAAACCCAAAAATGCACTGGTCAAGCAGTATAAAAAGCTGTTTGAACTTGAAGAAGTTGCATTGGAATTTACAAAAGAGGCCCTGCGAATGATTGCCAAAAAAAGTCTGGGAAAAAAACTCGGAGCAAGAGGTTTAAAAAGTATTATCGAAGATTTGATGCTCGATATCATGTTTCATCTGCCATCGTCCAAAAAGAAAAAAACAATTAAAATAACAAAGAAGATGGTGGAGAGAAATGCTTTGAATTTTAAAAGTTTGAAGGAAGCTATCGGAGTTTAAGCATGGAAACCACACACAATTCCGAAGTTATTCATAATGTGCCGTTGATCCCATTGAGAGACCTGGTCGTCTTCCCCTCCACACTTGTGCCGTTTATCATCGGCCGCCCCTCCTCAATTCAAGCTCTTGAAAGGGCAACGGAAAAGGACAAAATGCTTTTTTTATCTTCTCAAATTGATGCTTCTCTAGACAATCCGCACCAGCGTGATATCCACTCGATGGGAGTTCTTGCAAAAATTGTCCGTGCAATCAAGATGGATGACAACAACGTCAAAGTAATTGTAGAAGGCAGGAAAAGAGCCAGGGTCGTAGAATATCTGAGCACCTATCCTTTTTACCAAGTGTTAGTCAAGGAGGTTAGGGAGATCGAAAACGATAGCCCTGAAATTAGAGATGCCCTTAAAAGGGTTTTATCTCTATTCGAAGATTATCTGAAACTCAGCCAAAACGCCAACTTTGAATCTATCATCCCAGCTCTGAAAGATAACAGCCCGGATAGAATTTCAGATATAATTGCTTCTCATATGTATTTGCCTCTGGAGGAAAAACAAAATATTCTTGAGACGATTAATAGTATTGAGCGGTTGCGAAGATTGAATTTTGTTATTGAAAATGAGTTGCTAAAAATTCACGCTAAGCTGAGAAAGAATGGCAAAAGGTCCGGCCGGAGAAAAGTTACTTACCGGGAACCTCAGCAGAAAATCTTTCCACCTGGACTCAATGTCCGCAAAGAAGACCAGCCGAATGAAATAGAGGAATTACGTAAAAAAGTAAAAAAAGCGCGTATGCCCCAAGATGCGCGGGAGAAAGCAACCAGAGAAATAGAACGATTGGAAGCCATGCCTCCAATGTCGGCCGAAGCTACCGTCTGTCGCAACTATTTGGATTGGCTTATTTCTTTGCCATGGAATAAAAAATCGAGAGAAAAGAGAGACATCAAAGAAGCCAAGAAGATTTTGGATGAAGATCACTATGGATTGATAAAAGTCAAAGAGAGAATATTGGAATATCTGTCCATCCGGCAACTTGTTAAAAATCCAAAGGGCGTCATTTTGGGGCTGATCGGGCCTCCTGGCGTAGGGAAAAGCTCTTTGGGTCAATCTATTGCGCGTGCCACTGGGAGAAAATTTATCCGCCTATCTCTGGGAGGGGTGAGGGATGAGGCAGAAATCAGAGGACATCGGCGAACTTATATCGGAGCTTATCCTGGAAGAATCATCCAGATGATAAAACGGGCAGGGACAAAAAACCCCGTTTTTCTCCTCGACGAAGTGGACAAAATGAGCATGGATTTCAGAGGAGATCCTGCTTCAGCATTGATGGAAGTCTTAGACCCAGAACAGAACAGCACTTTTCTTGACCATTATATTGATACAGATTTTGACCTGTCGCAGGTTATGTTCATTGTGACGGCTAACATGCGGGAACCTATACCGAAGCCATTACAAGATCGCATGGAGATGGTGCGTCTGCCAGGATACACAGAAGATGAGAAGCTCCAGATTGCAAAATATTTTCTTCTTTCCAAGCAGAAAATAGCGCATGGGCTTAAAGACGATATGCTTAAGATAACAGATAAAACTTTAAAAAAAATCATTCGGGAATATACAAGAGAAGCAGGCGTCAGGAGCTTAGAGAGAGAGCTTATGTCTGTCTGTAGGAAGGTTGTTAAAAAAGTTGTTTCCAAGGGAAAGGATTATCATGAAACAGTCACGCCGAAAAAGTTGGAGAAGTATTTAGGTATCCCACGATTCAGGCGTTCAGAAATTGATAAAAAAGATGAAGTGGGAGGAGCTGTCGGAATGGCATGGACAGAATTCGGCGGAGAGCTTCTTACTTTTGAAGTGACCAAAGTCCACGGAAAGGGAAATTTCATGTTGACTGGCCAACTCGGGGAAATCATGCAGGAGTCAGCTCAAGCTGCTTTCAGCTATGTCCGGGGAAAAATGTACGAACTGGATATAGCCAAAGATCTTCATAAAAATTTTGACATTCATGTTCATGTCCCAGAAGGAGCGACTCCTAAGGAGGGCCCTTCGGCAGGAATCACGATTGCCACTTCGATCATCTCGCTTTTAACAGGGATCCCTGTTTCTAAGAAAGTGGCCATGAGTGGAGAAATCACTCTTAAGGGAAAGGTTTTGCCTGTCGGAGGAATAAAGGAAAAGCTATTAGCTGTCCATAGAGAGGGGATAAGAAATGCCATACTTCCCGCAGATAACAGACCTGACTTGAAGGACATGCCCAAAAATGTCAAGGACGATTTAAGCATCCATTTTGTCGAAAACATGGACGAGGTCTTGAAGCTTGCTCTGGTCAAAGAGATGCCAAAAAAAATGAAAAAAGAGAATATTTCTGATTCTCCAGAAATCAACGAGCCGCCTATCACTCATTAAAAACAGATAGGACAAATCAGTATAAAATAGATTCACAAAGAGGTATAAAAATGAAAGACTACAATTTAGCAGAACTCGATGAAAAAGAACTTGAGGAACTTTACAAAATTTCTTCTGAAGCGGGTTTAACAAAAAAAGATGTTGAGGAAATTAGCAGACAAAACCTCGTTTTTAAAATTTTAGAAGCTCAGGCAAAAAAAAACGGATTGCTTTTCTCTGAAGGAGTGCTGGAATGTCTTGATGATGGATTTGGATTTTTAAGAGCTCCTGAATTCAGCTATTTGCCAAGCCAGGATGACATCTATGTCTCTCCTTCTCAAATCAGAAAATTCCAGTTGCGCACCGGTGACACCATATCTGGAATTGTCCGTCCTCCCAAAGAAGGTGAAAAATACTTTGCTTTGATCAAAATAGAAGCCACTAATTTTACCCATCCTGATGTTGTACTCAAATCCAGAAGAAATATTCATTTTGAAGGCCTCACACCTCTCTATCCCTTCGAAAAAATCAATCTTGAAGATGGGACTGCAAAAAACCTGAATGCAAGAGTTATGGATATGTTAACACCCATCGGGAAAGGTCAAAGAGGGCTAATTGTTTCGCCTCCTCGCGCCGGAAAGACAACATTGCTTAAAACCATCGCAAAGTCGGTCGAAAAGAATCATCCCGAAGTTTTTTTGATTGTTCTTCTGGTAGCAGAGAGGCCAGAGGAAGTCACGGATTTCCAAAGAACTATCCAGGGGGAGGTTGTGGCGTCCACTTTTGACGAACCTCCTGCACGGAATGCCCAAGTGGCCAACATTGTTCTAGAAAAAGCCAAGCGGCTCGTTGAGTTGAAGAGGGATGTGATAATCCTTCTTGACAGCATCACCCGTTTGGCCAGAGCGCACAATGCTATTATTCCTCCTTCGGGGAAGGTCTTGTCAGGAGGAATAGATGCGAATGCTCTAAATAAACCGAAAAAATTCTTCGGTTCAGCAAGAAAGATTGAAGAAGGAGGCAGTCTAACAATTATGGCTACGGCCTTGGTTGACACAGGAAGTCGAATGGACGAAGTTATCTTCGAAGAATTTAAAGGAACAGGAAATATGGAAATCAATCTGGATCGAAGACTGGTTAATAAAAGGCTTTTTCCGGCAATCGATATCAATATATCGGGGACACGAAAAGAAGAATTGCTGATTGAGGGAAAAGATCTGAATCGAATCTGGATTTTAAGAAAAGTGTTGAGTCAGTTGAGCGAGGTGGAAGCCATGGAGCTTCTGGTGGAAAAAATGTCCAAAACAAAATCAAACGCCCAATTCTTAGATGCCATGAGCAAAGGATTGTGATTCGACCAAATCGCAGCATGCTTCCAGTCTGAAGATCTCTGCCATTCCAGAATGGAATCTGCCCAAACCTTCGATCTGAGCCTTAGTCAAAAGGGGACATTGTGAAAACAAAAGGTTTCTTTTTCCTATTAATTACTACTGTGTTCTCTGTCTTTGTTATTGCCTCATTACCCGGAAAAAAAGGAGCTGAGACCAGGAATCATAGCCGTCAGAAACATTCGTTCCAAGTCGAAGATTGGGAGAAGGATCTTAACCTGCGACAGCCTCCGATCAAGATTATGGACGCGATAGGCCTTAAGCCGGGCATGATTATCGGAGAAGTCGGTGCTGGCACGGGCCGAATGACAATTTGGTTGGCTGACCGTGTGGGCAAGTCTGGCAAAGTATACGCAAACGACATCGATAGGAATGCTCTGGATTATCTTAAAAAAAGATGCAGAAAAGATGGATTCAAAAATGTGCAAATAATCGTCGGTAAGATGGATAATCCCCGATTTCCGACTGGTATATTAGACATTGCTTTCATGATAAATGTTTACCACCATTTGGCCGATCCTGTCCCCATACTCCAGAATCTTCTTCCCGGTTTGAAAGTGAACGGTGTCCTGGCTATCGTTGAATGTGACCCGGACAAAGTGGATTGGGGGGATGAGCACGGATGTTCTCGAAAAGAAGACATGATCAATGATCTAAAACAAGCAGGATTCAAGATCGTTCGGATCGGAACGTTTTTGGATGAAGACAGTATTTATATCGCCAGGCCAATTATCTCCTTTTGATTTTTATCAGACAAGAGGTGTCCTGGAAAGACAATTCAAGATCCATACCACAATGATGAGCCCGATGTTCCAGGATGGCCTGATCAACCCCTTGATTACAATATTTAACATGGCAATCGTTATTTGAATAATTCCATATAAAGCCAGTACAGGAATCCCATAGTGTAAACGATGATCAGAACCCAGACGATGATCCCAATAGTTTCGCTGATGCTTTTAAAGAAAGAGGAACGTCCTTTGGTACTTTTGCCGACCCGTGAAATTCCATAAACCACAACAATGATGAACAGGAAAAACAGCCATCTGCGCATCGGATTCTAACGCATTATTCGAAAAACCTCGATTTTAGTCAAGTATTAGTTCCATTGTCCTGATTATCTTGTCCGAATTGACATGCCCACATTTGAGTGATAACGTCCTTTGTTGATCGCATCACAACGGAAACAGGAATAAAAGAGTTTTTTTATGTTTATATCGACATTACGCGATTAAAAAGTGTCATATCATGTTAGAAATCCAAAGTTTAAAAAGGAGGCAATTATGAAACCCGCAAAAACTTTTCAACTTTTGTCTTTATTCTTTTTAATCCTGATCTTGTTGAATCCAATCTACGGGGGAGAAAAATCTCTCTTTTCAATTGACGACTACTTTGCTGTGGCATCTTTGAATGTCACAGACATGACAAAGGACGGCCAATGGCTGGCATGCACGCTGAGCACGAGAGGGGACAGCCTTCCACGCGACAATTACAGGTATGGTGATCCCACATATATCGCGCCGTTTCAGCTCGATGTGATTATTTTAAATACACAGTCTGGCGAGAAAATGAAACTTTTTGATCGAAAGCAGCAAGTCCGGTCCCTAAAGTGGTCGGAGGATGGAAAAATGCTGGCCTATTTCACGCACGAAAAAGGGGAGTATCGTCTGTCCATCTGGCATCGTTTGTTACGAACATTTGAGCATGTAAAAATTTCACAAGATCTGTCTGTAGCGTCAGACTCCCATTTGGCCTGGTCTCCTGATGGAAACAAGCTCTTTTTTTCTGTTAGGGCTCCAGAATGGGAAAAAAAATGTGCGGGCCTATTCGAAGATGCAACAAAAGGCCCAATAATTATCCATGATTCAGAGAAACCTTTTTTACTATGGGAAAAGATACGAAATAGATTCGGCAGTCTCCGTATCCCTGTTGTTTGGGATAGGAAAAATAAAAAACTCACAAAACTCCTCCCGGAGGCCCTCTTCAATTCAGTCCGGATTTCAAAAGACGGAAAACATATGATTTTCGAGAGGGACGTGACAGAAAAAACAGACTATAATGTCATATTTGGCAAGACAAATCAGCTGGAGATCATGGAATTACCTGATGGCTCTCCCCGTGTGTTGTTGAAAGATTACAAGCAGAGAAGACTGCGTTGGAATAAAGAAAGCACGATGCTGGCGTACGCCGAAAAAGGGGATGTTTATGTGATGGGTGTCGAAGATGAGAAACCCAGAAATTTAACGGGCACAGAAGAAAAAGACAAAAAGAAAAGTAAAAATGACGAAGTTCTGAAAGATAAGGATGAAGAGGAAAAAAAGAAAGAAAAAAAACAGAGATTCAGCGTTTTGCGCTTCAGCCCGGATGGCAAAGAATTGCTTTGCACAAGTTCCCGCCCAGAGGCTAAGGAAGAGCAACCCTATCGCCAGACAACACCTCCCCGTCAATTCTGGTTGATCGATGTTAAAAACGGAGACAGGCAAATGGTCTATGAGTCAAAGGAAGATCCTGACGTTCGTCCATCTCTTCAGGTCGTGGATTGGAGTCCGGATAGTAATTCAGTCTATTTCAGCTATTCGGCACCGGATAAATACGACAGGGGGTTTGTGGTGCTTGATCTAAAATCAAAAGAATTTTCTGTTCTGCTGCAGAACGACCACCTCTACCGGAGATGGAGGATGTCAGAAGATGGCCAGATCTTTATTTTTTCAGATTCTAATGGGGATTATCCTGCCGATTGGTATGAGGCAGATAAAAAATTCTCCAGGATAAAAAAGCTGACTGACTTAAATCCGCAGCTCAGAGAAAAAGCATTAAGCCACACAGAGCTGATCTCCTACCGGGACACAGATGGGAAAAAAATGTATGGCGTGCTCTATTATCCGGCAAATTATGAAAAAGGCAAGATATATCCCTTGATAACTGAGGTTTATGAAAGATATTTCGACAACGGATTCAACCCTGTCTTAAACATTTTAACATCTGCTGGTTATGCCGTCCTTCACCCTTCTGTCAATTTCAATAGAGGATATCCCGGTGAAGCCTGGGCAAAGGGCGCTCTTTCTGCTATAAACAAAGTCATAGAAATGGACGTTGCCGATCCGGAGAGACTTGGTATTCAAGGAACGAGTTATGGAGGATATGCAACAGTCCTTCTCATCACACAGACGGACCGATTCAAAGCCGCCATCAACAATTCCGGGAAGGTCAATATGATCAGCTTTTATACTCAAAGTCCTCGATTGGGAATTCGCAACATCCATGCCCCAGAGAAAAGCCAGGATAGAATAGGGGGAACAATGTGGGAGTATCCTGAACGCTATCTGGCCCACTCGGCCATTCTTTATGCCGATCGAATCAAGACACCGCTTCTATGCATATCAGGAGATCAGGATCCCAATGTGGAGGCTATCCAATCGCAAGAAATTTATTATGCATTGAGAAGGTTAGGAAAAAAAGCCGTCTGGCTTCGTTATCACAACGGAGCCCATGGTGGGCCTCATACAATTGAAGAGAGAAAAGATATGTATGAGAGGATGATTGAATGGTACGATAAATTTTTGAAGGTTGAAAAATAGTAATTTTAATTATCGCTCCCAGCTGACTTTGTAACATTTGATAACGTTAAATCCTTCTTCGTTTTCTTCGGCGGCGTAGACTTTTCCATTTTTCCATACAGCAAAATTAATTTTGGACGGAAATTTAGCGATGAACCGCCCTTCAGAATCGAAGACGTCATGGATAAAATTGTCTTTCTCCTGTCCTTTTTCCCAGGTCCGGACAATAATACGGCTGTTTTCATCTATCGTAAACGATTGGAAAGGGGGAAACATCTTGGGGAATTCGAACATCTTCCTGAAACTGACGGGTCCCATATTAGGAAGGCTGTCTAACCTGCTCAAGATTTCTTCTTTGTCTTCTTCTGTGATCT
The DNA here is from genome assembly GCA_964580235.1 of uncultured Eubacteriales bacterium. Taxonomy (GTDB): domain Bacteria; phylum Acidobacteriota; class Aminicenantia; order Aminicenantales; family Aminicenantaceae. Next base: position 15,579 of record CAZOJY010000085.1, read on the forward strand.
TCTGAGACTGGAAATCTTTCCGGATGGATTTAACGAGCTTTCCGTCCTGGGTATATATGTTGATTTCATAATCACGATTCCGGCCATAATAGATGTTTCCAGAACTGTCAAACTGATAAATGGAGATCATATCCATCAAGTTGATTTTATTCCCTGAACCCGGAATAGGGATGGGGAATCCAATTTTATCTAGAGAGAACAGGGCATTCATTTTGCTGTCGAGTTTAACGATCTCGAAGAACATTTCCTGCCCTTCGAGTTTCATTTCCCTGCCGATGAAATTTCCGGAAGGATCCATTATAAGATTGACCAGTGCCAGGCGGGTCACATAAGAAACTTCTCTGATGTATTTGCCTTCCTTGGTGAAATAAACCATTTTTTTTGCCAATACGTCATCAACGGCCAATTCACTGCCTGGAGCGAGATGGAGGCCAGCTGGCATTTGTAACTCTCCCGGGCCTTGTCCTTTTTTACCGAATGAATGGACGAATTTGCCATCAGCATCGAACACCTTGATTTTTTGTTCTTTGAAATCGAGGGCATAGATTATTCCGTCATTGTCCACAATAAAACTCCCAAGCTGAGAAAAAGATTTCTCCAGGTCGTCCGATTCACCCACAACCATTTCCAATTCTATAAGGATTT
>CAZOJY010000086.1:0-16088 GCA_964580235.1 uncultured Eubacteriales bacterium
GGTAACGTGTCCCTTAAATTTTCGGTACATGTCCCTGATTTCAATGCATATAGTACTAAATCCCGGTAAAAAAATCATGTTTATGAATAATTCAGGTAAATAGTTTTTCATAAAAAAAGGCTGGGGAAAAAATCCTGTGTTACCTTTCCACAGGCGTAACAAATTCTTTCCCCACAGTGTATGACGGAGCTTTCAGCGGCGGGGGATATAAATTGCGGTTTTGCTGTTACGCATCATGGAATGAAAAATTGCTTGACAAATGAATCCCAATTCTGCTTTAATACATAAATATTTTGGCCATGAGAAAAAAAGTGGTTTCAATCAAAGAAAGAGCAACTCGCACACCCTCCTTCTGCGTTTACGGCTATTATTATGGACGCTAAGCGTCCATAATTACAAAACCCCCCAAATTCTTCGTCTCATTTAAACAGGTCTATCCGTTTGTATTATCCTGGTAAGAGGTGTTTGAAATGAAAGAAATCAAACTGGCTGCACTCGGTAGCAGCGCCAGAACAACCATTCCTGTCGGGGATCTCCGGATTGGACAGGATTTCATATTGATTGCCGGCCCATGCAGTGTGGAAAGCGAGGAGCAAACCCTGAAAATTGCCGCTGCGGTGAAAAAGGCAGGTGCGGATATGCTCCGGGGAGGTGCATTTAAGCCGCGGACTTCCCCCTATGCCTTCCAGGGCTTAGGATTGAAGGGGCTTAAGATCCTCAAAAAAGCTCATGAACTGACAGGCATGCCTGTTGTATCAGAGGTCTTGGATCCCCGGGACGTCTCCTGGATGTGTGATTATGTCGACATTCTGCAGATCGGGGCGCGGAACATGCAGAATTTCTCTTTGCTTAAAGAGGTCGGCAGAGCTGACAGGCCGGTTCTTCTCAAGAGAGGGATGTATTCGACGATTTCGGAATGGCTGAGCTGCGCCGAATACATTTTGAATGAAGGAAATCCCGATGTGATTCTCTGTGAGAGGGGAATCAGGACGTTTGAAACTTATTCCCGGAACACGCTCGACCTCAGCGCTGTCCCTGCCATTAAAGAACTCTCACATTTGCCTGTTATTGTCGACCCTGCCCATGCCACAGGAAGAGTCAGTTTGATTCCTCCCATGAGTCTGGCCGCCGTGGCTTCCGGCGCAGACGGATTGATTGTGGAGGTCCACAGCAATCCCGAAGAAGCTCTGAGTGATAAGAACCAGGCATTAACCCCGGAGGCCTTTTCCGGAATGGCAAAAAAGATCTTCCGGCTGCGCGAATTCATGGAGACGCTGTGGTGAAAAGTTGGGATATATTGTCTGATCTGGGGAAATGCACAATCGTTGCGGGAGAATCTCCGGACATCTGGATCAAAAAACAGGGTTGGACAAATCACGTCTTTTTAACGGATGAAAACATTTATCGGCTGCACAGGCGCATTTTTTCTGAAAAACCGACGATTGTTATCGGTCCGGGCGAGGAAAAAAAGAACTTGAACACCATTCAGCGCATTTATAAGCAGCTTCTCGACCTTGAGGCCGACCGGACGACAATCATCACAGGAGTGGGTGGAGGAGTGATCTGCGATATCACGGGGTTTGCTGCTTCGAGTTACATGCGGGGTCTCCGCTTTAATCTTGTGCCAACGAGTCTGCTCGCCCAGGCGGATGCCTGCATAGGCGGAAAAAACGGGGTGAATCTGCATCATTTCAAGAATATCATCGGAACATTTTCTCAGCCGAAACATGTGCTCCTGGATTTCAACCTGTTACAAACGCTTCCCCAGAGAGAGATTGCCTCAGGGACGGCAGAAATCGTCAAACATGCCCTGATAGACCGTCCTGATTTTTTTGCTTATCTTGAAAAAAATTTATCGGGTCTCACTTCTCTCGATCCTGACGTCATCGAGTTTGCCGTCCTCGAGTCGATCAGAATAAAGTCCGGAATCGTCAGGACGGATGCAAGGGAAAACGGGTCGAGGCGAATACTGAATTTTGGACACACATGCGGACATGCTGTCGAAAGAATCCGTGAATTTTCACACGGCGAAGCTGTCAGCGTTGGCATGGCCGCTGCAGCGGAGATTTCAGCCAACAGGGGACTTTTGGCCGGAAAAGAAAAAAACAGGATCTTTTCTCTTCTCAGACGGCTGAACCTGCCCACCCGCATTCCTCTGACCCGATCCGCACTTATTGAGGCCGTAAAAAAGGATAAAAAGCGGAAGCGGGAGTGCATTCATTTTGTTTTTCTTTGCGGTATAGGAAAACCCTGTGTGGAAAAAATATCCTACACGACATTGGAGGAATATTTACATGATCTGTGTGAGCCTGAAAGAAAAAAATGCTGAAAAACTCACCCAGATATTGAAGAAGGTCGAGTTTGCTGAGATCCGGCTGGACAGCGGCGGCATCACCCTGGCCGAAGTCCGGAAAATATTTTCCGGTCATTCCAATCTGATCGCGACCTGCCGGCCGGGGGCTCTAAACGACACAGACAGAAAGATTTTTTTGCTGACTGCCGCAAAAGCGGGTGCCGCCTATCTGGACATCGAAGTCGAGAGCGATAACGCCTTCAAGCACGATCTCATTCGTGAAGCCCGGGCACAGGGGTGCAGGATCATTGTTTCCTACCATAACCACCAACAAACCCCGGATCGGGCCGAACTTGACTGTATCATTTCCCGGTGTTTCGATTCCGGCGCAGACCTTGCCAAAATTGCCTGCCATGTCCGGACAATCCAGGACAATGCCCGGCTTCTGGGGATTCTCAGCGGCACCAGGCCCATTGTTGTGATCGGAATGGGGCGGCTCGGGAAAATCACGCGAATTGCCGGGCCTCTTCTCGGGAGTCCCTTCACATACGCCTCATTCGGAGAGGGAAAAGAGACCGCACCGGGACAAATCAATCACCTGAAGCTTGCAGAAATCTTGAAGAGATTAAAAAATGTCTGAAAAAATATTTGCCGTTGCAGGAAATCCTATTCTACACAGCCGCAGCCCCTCTCTTTTTAATGTTTTTTTTCAGGCTCTGAATGTAGATGCCCTCTACACCCGCATATCTGCCGCAAATGCAGAGGAGGCCGTAAAGACAGCAAAGGCCATAAAGCTTTGTGGAATGAATGTCACATCGCCGCTGAAAGAGCCCATGGTGGGTTTGCTGGATAGAGTCGATGGTCACGCCAGTAAGATCCGAGCTGTCAATACCGTTGTTTTCAAACACAGGAAGCTGGTTGGCCATAACACGGATTATGAAGGCGTCATCCGGGCCCTGGAACATAACGGCATAAGCCCCTGTGGACGGAATGTTATTGTTTTGGGGGCAGGCGGTGCGGCCAGAGCGGCAGTTTACGGCATGAAGATTTCGGGTGCAAAAAAAATCACGGTCTTGAACCGAACGATCGGAAAAGCGCGGCTTCTAGCCGGGATGTTGAGCTGCGATTACGCCGCGATGAAGAAATTCCATGAGCTGATCGTGGGAAGTGATCTGTTGATCTCCTGTATTCCGGAATCCCTGCCAGTATTGGATGAAGCCGTCATGCCGGAGAATTTGGCCCTGCTGGAAGCCGATTACAAACACCATCATTCCCGCTCCGGCCTGGAGAGAAAACAAAAAGGACTCACCCGGGTCAGCGGATTGGACTGGCTTTTTTTTCAAGCTGTTCGGGCCTTTCAAATTTTTACGGGATTGAAAATTCCAGGTGGCATTCTGAAGAACGTGTACAGAAAATTTACCGCCGGAGAGGACACGAAGAAGCGCCATATCGCCCTGACCGGATTCATGGGCGCGGGCAAAAGCACGGTTGGCCGGAAACTTGCCGAGGAGATGGCGTACGAATTTGTAGACACCGATCTTTTGATCGAGAGGCTGTCGGGCCGGACAATACCGGAAATCTTCAGACTCGATGGAGAAAAAAAGTTTCGTGAGCTGGAGACATCGGTGATCCAAAAGATATTTCGAGACTCCTCTCCCAAGGTTATCTCCTTCGGAGGAGGAGCCATCCTGGATGAAAGGAATTGTGATGTTATTCGTGAAAACTGCCTGAACATTTGGCTCTGGGTGTCAATCCCTGTGGTGTTGGCGCGAGTTGTTGCCGGGGACCGGCCGCTTCTTTCCTCTTTCAATCCAGGGAAAAAAGCGGAATTCCTTCTTGCCGTGAGAAAGCCCCGGTATTTGCGGCTGGCAGACCTCGTGATCAACTCCGAACAGGGAACGGTCCTGGATATAGTTAGGAGAATCAAACATGAAATGGATCGAGCACGCTGAAGTCGAAGGAACGGTCAAGGCCCCGGCATCCAAAAGCATGATGATCAGGGCACTGGCTGCCGGTCTTCTGTGCGACGGCGAGACCCGAATTGTCAATCCCACTTTTTGTGATGACGCTCTTGCCTCGATTGGCATCGTTAAAGCTCTCGGTGCAGACGTGGAGATCACGGATCTGGATCTGAAACTCAATGGCGGGAACGAACCTGCCGGATCGGTTGATTTGGACTGCGGGGAGTCGGGGCTTTGTCTGCGGATGTTTACTCCTGTTGCCGGTCTGTTCAAAGAGAAAATCACACTCACCGGGAGGGATTCACTTCTTTCCCGGCCGCTTGGAAATCTTGAGGGTCCGCTCGCTCAGCTCGGGTGTTACTGCCGGACAAACCACGATCGGCTTCCTGTTGTCGTGAAAGGGCCGCTGAGGGGCGGGAAAGTTCATATGTCAAGATTTCTGAGCTCGCAATTTCTAACGGGACTTTTAATGGCTCTGCCGGTGTGTGAAAAAAACTCTGAAATCACTGTGTCCTGCCTGAAAAGCAGGCCATACATCGCCATGACACTGTCCTTGTTATCCGATTTTGGGATTATCATCGATCACGATGATGCGCTCGACCAGTTCTGGATCGAGGGATTACAGCACTACCAGAGCAGGATTTACCATGTGGAAGGAGACTGGTCCGGCGCCGCTTTTTTTCTTGTGGCCGCCGCACTCGGAGGACACATCTGCATTCAGGGGCTGAGGCTGCCTGCAAAGCAGGGAGATGCGAAGATCCTGGAGGCTCTGGAGATGGCGGGTGCAAAAATTGAAACAGAAAATCATCTTGTGTGTGTGACGCAGGACCGCCTGCATGCCTTTGAATTCGATGCGACGCACTGTCCGGACCTTTTTCCGCCTCTTGTTGTGCTGGCAAGCTTCTGCCAGGGCCGGTCTGTCATCTGCGGGGTGGAGCGTTTGTTTTTCAAGGAAAGCAATCGTGCGGCGTCTCTTATAAATGAATTCCAGAGAATCGGAGCACAGATAGAGATCGAGGAGGACAAAATGTGTATAAAAGGCGGCTTTCTTGAAGGCGGGGCAATCGATTCTCATGGAGATCACCGCATAGCTATGGCCGGAGCGACAGCAGGAATCGTTTCAAAGAAAGGTGTCGGCATCGACCACTGGCAGTGCGTGTCAAAATCCTACCCCGGATTTTTCGAAGATCTGGAATCCATCAGAAGGAGGGCAAGATGAACAGCTTCGGCCGGTTCTTCCGCATTTCTATTTTTGGGGAGTCCCATGGAGACGCTCTCGGGGTGGTGATCGATGGCTGCCCTGCGGGCCTTCCTCTGAAAAAACAGGACTTTTCCAGAGATCTGGAGCGGAGGAAGCCCAAAAAAAGGGCAGGCACACCGCGCAGAGAAAAAGATGACCCGATGATCGAAAGCGGTGTCTTTAACCACAAAACCACAGGCGCTCCGATTGCAATCCGTTTCGCGAACGAAAACATCAAATCCGATGACTATCTTCCGTGCCGGACACTTCCCCGGCCCGGCCATGCCGATTTTGTTGCTTTCCATAAATTCGGAGGCTTCCAGGACCCGGGGGGAGGGGGCCATTTTTCTGGCCGATTGACACTGACTCTGGTCGCATCAGGCGTGATCGCAAAAAAAATGGTCGCGCCTGCAGAGATCAAGGCCCGCATTCTCGAAATTGGAGGATCAACGGATTATCAAAATATCCTGGAGGCCGCGACAGAAAAAAATGATTCTGTCGGCGGTGTCGTCGAATGTCAGATAAAGAATCTGCCGGTAGGGTTAGGAGAGCCGTTTTTCGACTCTGCGGAATCCCTGATCAGCCATATGGTTTTTTCCATTCCCGGTATCAAAGGGATCGAATTTGGCAGCGGCTTTGCCTGCAGCCGCATGCGCGGCAGCGAATGCAACGATATTTTTATCGATAAAAGCGGAAAAACGCGCACCAATCACGCAGGAGGCATAAACGGGGGAATAACAAACGGTAATGATGTGGTGTTCAGGGTGGCCGTCAAACCCACTCCGAGCATAGGCCTGCCGCAGGAAACGATAGACCTGCAGACAGGAGAAAAAAAGAACATCGCCATCAAAGGCCGCCATGATATCTGCTTTGCCCTGAGAATGCCGGTGATTGTAGAGTCCGCAGCAGCGGTTGTCTTCGCGGACCTGATGCAGAAAGCCCAGAACATCCCGGGGATCTGGGGAGGAAAAAGATGAACCTGGCTGAAATCAGAGAAAAAATAGACATTCTGGACAGAGAAATTTTGGATAAATTAAATGAGCGTTTGGAACTTGCCCTGCAAACAAGGGAATTGAAGTCGGAGATACCCGCCCTCAGAAGAGAGAGCCAAATTTTTGCGGGAGTCCGGAAGTATGCGCAGAAACTCCCTATCATTAACACGGATTTTGCGGAGAAAATCTTCAGGGGAATTATCGCAGAAAGCCGCAGGCTTCAGAAGGAGGAAAGATGAGAATTGCCATTCTAGGGGCGGGAAATATGGGAGGATGGTTTGCCCGGAGGCTGGCAGAAAAGCATGAAGTCGGCGTTTATGATACAAAAACTGAGCTGCCCCGGAAGATTCCCGGCGTTAAAGCCCTCGCTGAGATATCTGAGGTTAAGGATTTCGAACCTGAAATACTCATCAATGCCGTCAGCATTCAAAATACGGCTATGGCTTTCGAATCGGTCTCTCCACACCTTCCTAAGGATTGCATCATCTCAGATGTCATGTCTGTGAAGGGAAAAATTCACGAATATTACAATGGCTGTGGTTTTCGTTTTGTTTCCGTCCATCCTATGTTTGGCCCGACCTTTGTCAACGAAGATTGTCTCAGAGAGGAAAATGCTGTCATTATTCGGGAATCGTGCTTTGAAGGATCTCTGTTCTTCCGCGATTTTTTTGGGGAATTGGGGATTTCGATTTTTGAATATTCCTTCGATGAACATGATCAGGTTATTGCCTATTCATTGACTCTCCCGTTTGCCTCCACACTCGTGTTTGCCGCAAACATGGACAAATCAACCGTTCCAGGATCCACGTTTAAAAAACACCATGAGATCGCAAAGGGATTGTTATCAGAAGAGGATACCCTTCTTGCCGAAATACTTTTCAACTCGTACTCTCTCCGCCAGCTGGAAAAAGTCACCCAAAAGCTCGAATTTCTCAAGCACGTCATCAAGCAGCGGGATTTTGAGGAGGCAAAAACATTTTTCAAGCGCCTGCGGCAAAATATTCTCCCGTGATGTTCCCTGCTTGTTGACACCTCCCTTGTTCATTGATATCCTGTTCCATCGATAACGTTCATAATATGCTGAGGATGATTTTCTTATGCGCAATGTTCTGATAACGGGTGCTAACGGCTTTATCGGATCGAATCTCTGCTGTTATTTCCTGGAGAAAAAATTCAACGTCTATGGTTTGGTCCGGACAACTTCCGACCTCCATTTCCTGGATGGGCAGAACGCCCGTTTGATCTACGGTGATCTTAATGAAGTGGAAAAGATCGAATGGCCCAAAAATATAGACATTCTAATCCATTGTGCTTCTGTTGTATCCGATGCAGCCGATGATGAATGCTGCGAATCCAATATCTACAACAGCACGATCAATCTCGTTCAGCACATCGATAAAAACGGTATCCATCTCAAAAAATTCATATTCATGTCGTCAGCTCTGGTGTTGGGGTACAGAAAGCTGAACATTTCCGAGGCAAGTCCGGGTGAGTCTGCCGACCATCTTCCTTATGTGAGATGTAAGAAAAAAACTGAGGATTCGTTGCTCTCGAGGTTCAGCGGCAACAATTTCCCGGTTGTCATTTTGAGGCCGGCCGATGTTTTCGGACCCAATGACAGGATCACGTGTATGCATCTCCTGAAGGGAATAGAGGACGGTGTCCCCCTCATCATCGGCAGCGGCAAATGGATCTTTCCCTTTTGCTATGTGGACAACTTATGTCAGGCCACTTACCTGGCAAGTACGGCAGAGAACAGCCAGGGCCAGGCGTACACCGTCACCAACGGTTGTGATGTGACCTGGAATGAATTCTTGTCCTTTTTTCAAAAAAAGCTCAACAAGAAACAATGGATATATGTCCCCCCGTTTCTTCCCCATACTGTGGCGTTTTGCATGAAAATCATTAAAAAGATCGTCCCTTCCTATGAGCCACCGATAACGGATTACCGGGCCAAAAGGGTCACTTCCCACACCAATTATGACATCTCGAAAACCATCAAGGAATTGAATTACGTCCCAGATAACGATACGGAGAAACAATTCGGTGCTATCCTCGATTGGTATCTGCGTGAAAAAAAATCAGGGCGCCTTAGATGATCCCAAGTTTTCTCAAGGATATTTCGCCGGGTTCTCTGCTGATTCTGATTTATTCCATCGATTTTGCCCTCATCTCGTCTGTCTTTCACTACCGGAGCCTTTTAAAAAAACACAGGGATGATTTCAGGGCATATGTGCGCTACTTCATTTATTTTTTTGTCCTGCTTTTTGGCATTCCGTTTTCGTTTATCCTGTTTTCGTTTGCACGGCCTTTTGAAACGCTCAAAAGCCTGGGCCTCCAATTCGGAGACGTTAGACTTGGACTCCCGATCGTGCTGATCGGAATCCCGATAACGGCCGTTCTGATATCCTTCTCGGCAAAAAATCCGGCGCTAAAAGGACAGTATCCGTTTTCAAAAGCGGCCTGCAGGAGTCCCAAAAGATTTATCCTGTATGAAATATCCTACCTGATCTTTTACTATACAGCATGGGAGTTTACATTCAGGGGCGTTCTTCTCTTCACGCTGGCCGGACTGGCAGGGGAGAGCTCCGGTGGGATCATAGCTGCCATTTTGATCCAATCCATCATCGCGACCGTTTATCACCTGGGACATCCGCATATCGAGGTATTCGGGGCTCTTGTGGGAAGCGTCATATTTGGGATAATTGCGTTTTCCACTCATTCGATCCTTTACACAATTTTCCTTCATGCTTTCATCGGCATCCTGAACGACACGTTCATTTATCTTCGCCACTACAAAAATATAAAGGGATTCTGACGCTGTTCATGAAGATTCTGGTTACCGGTGCTACAGGCTTTGTTGGGAATGTCTTGTTGGGTGAACTTTCCGGGTCTATTCCGGAGGCAGAGGTTTCTGCATTTGTCCTTCCACGTGATCCTTTCAGGCATCGGCTTTTGTGCTGGAAGGATCTGCGCATCATTGAAGGAGATATCACCAGGAGACAAGATGTTTCGAGAGCAGTCGCAGGTCACACGCATGTGATTCACCTCGCGGGTCTCATTTCTTACTGCAGGAGGGATAAAAAGGCACTGATGGATGTGAATGTGACAGGGGTCAGAAATGTCGTCGATGCCTGTCTCGAGCATCAAGTCCTCAAGCTCATCCATATCTCTTCGGTCGGCGCCTGCGGATTTTACAAGGACGGAAAACTGGCGGATGAGGAGACGCCTTTTAACTGGCCTCAATATTTTTACTACATGATGTCCAAAAATGCGGGACAAAAGATCGCAGAACGAGCCTGTAAGGAGCAGGGCCTTCCCACCGTGATTCTCATGCCCGCCTCTATCATGGGACCCGGGGACCGCGATATAACGACACCTCATAACCGTTTGCACGCGAGAATCTACAAGAAGGGGCTTTCTGGCTGCTTTTCCGGCGGACTGGCCGTTGTGGATGTCAGGGATCTTGTGGAGATTATTTTTAAAGCCTTAAAATCGGAAATCCGGTGCGAAAAATATCTTGTTACCGGTGCCAATGTGAAGTACGCCGATGTCGTGCGGGCCATAGCAAAGTTTGCCGGAAAAAGGGTCTTCCCTTTTCCGATTCCGGCGTTTCTATTGAGTTTTGCGGGTGGATTTCTGGAATTCGCCGGCGCGATAACCGGACGAAAAACACTACTCTCTCGAGCTTATGGGAAGCTGAGCGGATGGACCATCTATTACTCGAATGAAAAAAGCCGGATAGAATTCGGCCATGAGTACCGGCCGTTCCAAAAAACGATTGCAGACGGCTGCCGATATTTCGAGGATCAATTTCTGGAATGAATCGGGTCTTCTCCCCGAATCTTGATCAATTTCAGAGCCAGAATAAAGCTGAGTATTCCCCAGATGTATCCTGTTATGGGATCCAGCGCATGGTGGAGAGCCATGTAGACGGTCGAAAATCCTATTCCTAATGCAAAAGGAAAGATAATATACCCCAATTTCCTATCGTAGCGCAGGGCTGATAATGCCCAAACTAGGGCGCCGGCCACATGAGAGGATGGAAAGGCGCCGCAGTCGATCCCTCCGTTGGCTTGAATGATCCGGTTCACTGCGACAAACAAAAAACCGGTGTGTTCTTTGACATAAAGGGGTGCGAGAGCGGGGGCGTGCTTTGCTCCGAGAGCAGGCAGAAAGAAAAAGATGAAAAAGTTGCTCATGTAGGTGAAAGTTGCCAAGGAATAGACGGCGAATGTGATCTGCTTTTTTTTACGCACGTAAAAAATTAACGGCACCAGGAGGAAAAAAGTGTAATATGCTGCATAGATGAAATTCATCAGCTCGTCGAGCCAGGGATTATACAGATTTTGGAGCCACACAGTGGGATGAACGCCAAAAATAAGTTTGTCCCACCGGATAATTGTGTCTGTAAACCAGTAGGACCCAAAAATCATCGGCTCGAGAATGGCTAATTCTTCCCAAGCATAGAGAAAAATTATGACCGGATAAAATGCCCGGAGGATTGAAAAAAGTTTGTTTTCCGGGTGTTTTTCGCCGAGGCGCACGATTTCCAGGATCCCGATAACAAAACCCGCATGAATAATGACATGGAGAGGCCAGTTGTTTACGGTCTTGTGGAAAAAAATCAGGAGGACACCGATCAACCCCATGTAGACCGTGCAGTTGATGTCCATCAACCGGAAACGCACACCGGCATACCGCAGGCGGCGGGCTTTGGATGTTATGTTTCTGAGTTTCACTTTACTAGGGAGGTATTCTAACATAAATTGGGGACAGGATACGTTTTCACCTATTTCAAAGCCGAAAATTAAAATAAGTGTCAAGGTATCCAGGCACCAAAAAAACAGGCACTAAAATAAATTCAATTGCTTGCTTTCTTTATGCCGGCGTGATAAGGAAACAGAAAGGAGGTGGCGATGGTCAAACGAATCCGATTTTTAGCCGTCATAGTGTTTGGCAGTTTATTGATCAGCTGCTCTGTTTTTGCCGCCACATTCACAACACAAGAATATGCGGCGAGGAGGGCCAGGCTTATGGAAAAGATCACCGATGGGGCGGCGGTCATTCTCGGAGCCAAAGCCCGGGTGGACTATAATGAATACTACCAGAATAATGATTTCATGTATTTCACCGGGGTGGAGGTTCCCGATGCCGTCCTCATCATCGACGGCCTGCGCAGAGAAAGCATCCTTTTTTACACCATTGATGAAAGAGGAGCCCGAAACCTCGGGATCAGCCTGGACTATATCCAAAAGCCAGGCGAAGTCACTGGGATAAAAAAGATCTATCCACGGGAGAATTTTTCCAGCTATCTGAACCGGCTGGCAGACGGATCCTGCGTATTCTACACGTCATTCAAACCCGAGGAGCTCATGCGGGAATGCAGCCGGGAAAAGCTCCGCACCCTGCAGCGCACCATGGTCTTTGACGGCTGGGACGGCCGCTTAACCCGGGAACTGCAGTTTGTGAAGATTGTCAAAGAGCGTTTTCCTCAGGTGGAAATAAAGGACTGCTCTCAAATGATTTGGAATCTGCGGATCATTAAATCCCCGGCGGAGATCGAAGTTTTGCGGAAAGCCGCCAGGATCGCAGTGAAAGCCCACAGGGAAATGATCAAATCCACCCGGCCGGGAATGTTTGAATATGAACTTGCAGCCCTTTACGAATATCTGATTAAAAAGGAAGGAGCCCAGGACCTGGCATACCACATGATCATCTGCTCCGGAGAGAACCACCCTTACCTTCATTACCACAAGTACGACCGGCGGCTCGAGGATGGGGACTTCCTCGTTATCGATGCCGGACCAGATTTGGGATATTACGATATCGACATCACAGTTTCCTATCCTGTCAACGGCAGCTTCAGCCCACGGCAGAAGGAAGTGTATGAAGCCTGCAATGCGGTGCATGAGGCCAACATGCAGGTGTACCGCCCCGGCCTGACCCTGGAGCAGTGCCGCCAAGAGGTGCGTGAGATCTTGCAGAAGAAGGGATTCGACCTGTCCAAGGATTATTTCCAGCGCATGCAGGGTGGATTCGGCCACTACGTCGGAATGGCTGTGCACGATGTCGGAGGAAGCCCGGGCGTGCTGCGGCCGGGCATGGTTATCGCTAACGAACCATTATGCGTGTTTCCGGAGGAAAACCTGGGCGTCCGGGTGGAAGACACCATCCTGATCACCGAGGACGGCTGCGAGAACCTGACGGCCGGCATTCCCCGCACAGTCTCAGAAATCGAAGCCATGATGAAAAAGCCAGGCATCGTCCAAATTCTCCAAAAAGCAAAAATATATTAATTCGGTACCTGTCCCCTGTTGAAGAGGCCCACTTTGTTAACATTGACTTCATACTCCCGCTGTGAAATAATCTCTCACAGGAATTATAAAGGCAAAAGCAGATGGGCCAAAGTCCTTTTAACACAACGAGTTTAAATCTTTTAATCAGCATCGAAGAGTCGTAAAGAACTTCCTCCTGTTGGCAACAATTCCTACCATCATAGCGAGGATGCAAAATGAAAGACCAAAACAAAACAAAACAAAACAAAAAAACAACTCATGGATGAATTGAAAAAATTACGGCCACGAATTGCTGAATTAGTAACACCAAGAACTGTAGATTTATACAAGACAGGGGGTGGACAATGAGGGAACGAAATAGAGTCTTTCTACTAATTATTATCATGATATTTATCTCTTTAATTGTCGTAGGGATTGCTAGTTACATGTTATACAGTACAGCCTTTGATGATGAAAAGACGCGGTTGGTAGAAACCGCCCAGAGCCAGGCCCGTCTAATAGAAGCTGTTGCTCGGTTTGATTCTGTTTACGGCCGAGATTATCCAGAAGGTGCAGAAAGAGCTACCCTCAGTCAAATCGCAGATGCACATGCAAACTACAAAGGATTTGGACATACAGGAGAGTTTACGCTGGCCCGACGTGCAGAGGGCGAAATCGTTTTCCTGCTAAAACACCGTCACTACGACCTCGATTACCCAAAGCCAGTTCCCTTCGAATCTGAGCTTGCTGAGCCGATGCGGCTGGCTCTTTCGGGTATGTCTGGGACAGTAATTGGGCTTGATTATAGAGGAGAGAAGGTTCTGGCAGCCTATGAGCCAGTGGGGGAACTCAACTTAGGCATCGTTGCAAAAATAGACCTGGCTGAGATTCGGGCACCGTTCGTTAGAGCTGGTTTAATAGCCTTAGGTTCTACAATCTTAGCTGCTTTATTTGGAGCAGTTCTGTTTTTTAGGATTACAAACCCAATGATAAAGCACTTGGCAGAAAGTGAGGAACGGTTTCGAAGTCTTGTTGAAACCTCCCCAGATGGTATCACACTCACAGACCTGGACGGTAAAATTCTCATCTGTAATCCCCAGACAGTAAAATTGCACGGATTTAAGAGTCAGGAAGAGATAATTGGGAAATCGAGTCTCGAGTTTATAGCCCCTGAAGACCAACAAAAGGCTATCGACAACATCGAGAGGACTTTAAAAGATGGAACGGTCAAAAACGCAGAATATGCTCTACTCAAGAAAGATGGTACCAATTTTCCCGGAGAGGTAAATACCTCACTAATGGTAGATAAAGAAGGTAAACCCGTGGCTTTTATGGCTGTGACAAGAGACATTTCAGAGCAAAAGCAGGCGGAGGAGAAGCTTCATGAAAAAGAACAATGGCTGACAACAACACTGAGGAGCATCGGCGACGCCGTGATTGCAACAGATGCCAAGGGAATTGTGAACTTCATGAATCATGTCGCCGAGGGCTTGACCGGCTGGGACGAGGCAAAGGCTGCGGGCAAGCCTCTGAAAGACGTCTTCAACATCATCAACGAGGAAACAGGAAAACCGGCTGAAAATCCTGTGGCTAGAGTAATCCGAGAAGGCACTGTCGTGGGTTTGGCCAATCATACGGCGTTGATAGCGAAAGACGGAACGAAACGGCTTATTGCGGACAGTGGGGCGCCTATGAAAGATGAAGAAGGTAACGTCATGGGCGTTGTCATGGTTTTCCGCGACATCACCGAACGCAAGAAAGCAGAAAAAGAGCTTGAAAACATCTTTAACCTCTCTCCAGATATGGTTGCTGTTTTCACTACCGAAGGTAAACTCCTTAAAGTTAATCCCTCTTGGGAAAAAGTTTTGGGTTATACACAAAAAGAGCTTCTTGATAAGGGCTGGGCTAAACTCGTTCATCCAGATGATGTTGAACGAACAAACAAAGAAGTTGGAAAACAGTTAAAAGGCAGTGCTGTAGTAGATTTTGTCAATAGATATAAATGTAAAGATGGTTCCTATAAAACATTGGAGTGGCAAGCAACATTTGCCAAAGAAGGGATTGTTCATGCTACAGCAAGGGACATCACTGACCGCAAAAAGGCGGAGGAAGAGAAAGAGAAACTTCACTTGCAGCTAATTCAGGCGGAAAAGATGGCAGGAATAGGGATATTAACAAGTGGTATTGCCCATGAATTCAATAATCTTCTTCAGATTATGAGCGGGCACGCAGAATATGCTCATAGAACAAAGAAGCCAAAAGATATGGAAGAAGCTTTGGAAATAGTGGTAAGCGCTTCTGATAGAGTCTCGAAGATCATCGGAGATTTATTAGCTTTTTCTAGGAAAGATATAGAGGATAGAGAACTTTGCAAAATTACAAAACCGATAGAGAATGCATTATCCCTGGTTGAGAAACAGCTTGAGAAGGACAATGTCAAACTGATCAAAAAATTCATAAGCGAGCCGATGGTGGAGGTAAACAGAAATGAGATTCAGCAGGTGGTTCTTAATATTATAACGAATGCCAGGGATTCTATGATGCCTGATGGCGGCAGGTTAGAGATTGGAATAAAAAAAGTCCAAGGCCATGTTGAGATCAGTTTTTTAGATACAGGGGAAGGAATTGATCCAACAAACTTGAGCAGGATCTTTGACCCCTTTTATACCACCAAGGGAGCCATTGGAGGCGACAGAAAAATTCAAGGTATCGGACTGGGTTTGTCTGTTTCTTACGGAATAATAAAAAGGCATGATGGAACCATTGCAGTGGACAGTGAAATTGGAAAAGGGACAACTTTTACAATAAGATTGCCTTTAAAAAAGAAAAAAGTTAAAAAGAAAAGAGCAGGAACGGAAGAAATGAGAGCAGAGAGAAAACTCAAGTTTTTGAATATCCTGGCTGTGGATGATGAGCCGAATATATGCCGTATGCTTGAGAAGTGGTTATCAGCCGATGGCCATAAAGTAAAATCTGTACAGACTGGAAGAAAAGCCATAAACCTGGTTAAAAAAGAGTATTACAATCTTGTATTTTTGGATATCGTGATGCCTGGCATTCCGGGAGACGAAGCGCTTGTTAAGATAAAGGAAATCTCCCCGAAAACGAAAGTCGTCATGATAACAGGCAGCCTGTTGAAAAAAGAATCATGGGAAAAACTCAAACAAAAAGGAGCTTCCGGATTTATACAAAAGCCCTTTAAGATGGAAGACATCAAAAAGTTTCTTTAATTTTCTTCCTGCCGAAAAAATCATCCCCAATATCCTCTTTAAAGGTGATGGCGTATTGTGCCGGAAGTATTACTATATATAACGAGTGGTTTTC
>CAZOJY010000087.1:0-15603 GCA_964580235.1 uncultured Eubacteriales bacterium
ATTTTTTTACCGAGATTTAATACTATATGCATTGAAATCAGGGACATGTACCGAATTTCCGGTAACGTGTCCCTTGATTTTAAGCTCGCACATGAATTATCCAGGTAAATTGATTTTTTTTGTTTGGACAAGTATATTAATAACGAAATAAAGAGGAGGAGGTGAAATGAAGGAACTTAAGGTCGAAGTCATGGAGATTAAAGAACGCTGTGGAGCCAGACATAGAGTTGGAGATTATTTTTTCATCAGAGGGGAAGGAACGATCGAAATACCCGAAGAGAAAAAGGTCTGCCTTTACGCTTTGAACAGCCTTTTTCCTTTTCTGACAGCCAAACAAAGGGAGGATGAACTCCCCCATAATGATTGGATTGCAGAGACGAAAACCTTATGCTGTCCCGATCCGAAAGGAGTCGTATTCAAAGTCAGCCGAATCTAGTTACTGACCTTTATATTGAATAGAATGTGACGTGCCTCATAGACTATAACAAGCGCCAATGCGATTAGTATAGCGCAAACGCCAGCCAATAGATAACTTCCATCCTTGAAGAATTTTGTCCCTTGATAAAAAAGAGCCGCCAGAGTCGTCAAGAGCATGAAGTAGGCTGGATAGAGAGTATACTTCTTGGGCCTTTTTATCGCCACCAAATAAGAGGAAACCACGATCAAAGCCAGGGCTGCAACCAGTTGATTCGAGGCTCCAAAAACCGGCCAAATGGCTTTATATCCCTCTGTAGCTCCCATTAGACCGGCGAAAACAAGAATGATCGAAGAGGCCAACCATCTGTTTTTAAATAAGGGAACTTTTTTCCCAAGTAACTCTGAAAAAATCAGCCTGCCAAGCCTTGTCCCGGTATCTAAGGTCGTAAGGACAAAAGCGTTCAGCATCACCATTCCAAAAAAGGATCCTATGGCCAATGTTATCCCAGGAAGAGAAGAAATTATCCTCCCATAGCCTATGGCAAAGGCCTTAATCGGATCCCCTACCGATGTCATCAAGTATTGGAACCCGAATTGGCTTTCAGCCCCCGTGGGATCCCATACCAAAACACCTGCAGCAATGAATATGACAAGACCTGCGAGCGCTGCCTCTGTTACCATCCCGCCAAATCCTATTAGTTTGCCCGAAGCTTCATCTGGAAGCTGCTTGGATGTAGTTCCCCCCGCAACAATCGAATGGAACCCGGATATAGCACCGCAAGCGATGATGACAAAAAGCATCGGCCAGAGTGGGCCTCCTTTGCTCGTAAAAGAAGAAAAAGCCGGAGCTTGAATGGACGGCTGAAACACGATCAGCCCGAGATAACCCAATCCGAGTCCAAGAAACAGGATCCAAGTGCTGATATAATCGCGAGGTTGAAGAAGGAACCACACAGGAAGGGAGGAGGCGAATAAACTGTAGATGATTAAGACAAAAAACCAGAAGTTCTGGCTGGATAGACCGAGCACTTGGGCGGGAAGTTCTACGGGAATCAGCTCTCCTAAATAGATCAAAAGAAAAAGAATGGCAATGGCAACCAACGTAGCCACAAGAGTGGAAATTCCTTTTTTATAAATCAGCCAGCCGAATATCATGGCCAAAAAGACCAGGCTAAAAGTGGGAATCACGATTTCAGGTTGGGAAACCAAAGTCCGGGAGGCCACAACAGCGAACACAGCGATCACCAGAGCCAAAGCCAACCAGAGGAATACGGAGAAGATAATTTTTGTGCGCACAGTCAATGTTTTTTCCGAAATGTCACCCAGGGATGTTCCTTTGTTCCGAACAGAGGTCATCAGCGATGTGTAGTCATGAACAGCACCAAGAAAAACACTTCCCAAGGCCACCCAAAGAAGCGAACCCAGCCAGCCGAAATACAAAACGCCTAACAAAGGTCCTAGAATTGGACCGGCTCCTGCTATGGAGGAAAAATGGTGGCCAAACAGCAGAGGTTTTTTTGCCGGCGAGTAGTCGATCCCATCATTCAACTCCCTGGCAGGAGTTAGGCGGTTTTTATCGATTTGCAGGACTTTCTTTTCGATAAAAGTTCCATAGATTTTATAGCCTAACACAAGCCAGAGGAGGAGTATGCCTGCAATAATAAGTATGTTCATTTTTTCTATTCGGTTTTGAAGATTATCAGGCCCACTATGCAGAGAAAAGCGGCCAATGCGACAAAATCACCCACATTGCCGGGCCATATTAGGCCGATTCCTTTGGACTGGGCTTTTTTGAAAAAGGCGAATGCAGCCACTCCGACCATGGCGATCCCTTCTCCTGCGATAAATCCCGATCCGAGAAGGATGCCTTTTTCGCTTCGTTTTTGCCTGCGTTCCTGATTGCCTCCCGCTTTTTTCTCTAGAATATGCCGGGCTAATCCGCCCACATAAATTGGTGTCATTGTCGAGAGCGGCAGGTAGATGCCCACGGCAAACGGGAGAGAGGGAACTCCAAGCAATTCTGCGACAATAGCAAAAGCTCCTCCGATCATAACTAATCCCCAGGGGAGATTGCCTCCGAGCACACCTTCGACCACGGTCTTCATTAATGTTGCTTGAGGCGCAGATAGAGCTTCAGATCCGAAAGTAAAAGCTTCTCCCAAGAGCCAAACAACCGCAGCAATGGCAAAAGCCGATGTGATAACTCCCACCAACTCGGAAGCCTGTTGCCTTTTAGGAGTTGCTCCAATAATGTACCCGGCCTTAAGGTCTTGCGATATATCGCCCGCGATGGACGCCGCTACAGCGACGACTGTGCCGATAGTGAGGGCTGTGGCTTGCCCGACAGTATCAGTCCATCCCAGTGCAAAAAACAATAGGCTTGTGCCCAGGAGTGTCACGATAGTCATGCCCGAAGTGGGATTGGACGTGACTCCCACCATGCCTACGATACGGGAAGAAACCGTCACAAAACAAAAGGCAAAAATTGCAATACAAACGGCTGCAATTAATCTTAGGAGAAGCGGCGTGCCCATACCGAGAATTTGTGGGGAGATAATGAGAAGGACAATAACAGCCAAAACGCCTATTCCGAGCACCGTTATCGGAAGGTCGATCTGTGTTCTTTTCCTCTGGAATTGGGCATTATTTTTTTTTAAGCTCACATCTTTTATGCCCATTTTCAAAGCGTTGTACATGGTGGGAATGGATTTAATGACCGTGAGGATACCGGCCACTGCCACAGCGCCAGCTCCTACCACTCTGATGTATTTATCCCAGATCTGGTCAGGCGTCATCTGAGCTATCGGCAGCACTTTTTCAGGAAGCAGCGGAACCTTCAGGTTTTCCCCAAAATAAGCAATCACGGGGATGATTCCCAACCAGGACAGAAGTCCGCCTGCTACCATAATCGCCGCAATTCGCAGTCCTAATATATATCCCACGCCCAGCAGCGCCGGCATAGGTTCTGCGCCTAAATGTGCTTTTTTCAATATCGGGAGCTTCAGGTGAATTTTTTCCGGCCACAGTTGTAAGAACCTGACAAAAGTTGTGTAAACTGCCCCTATTGCCAAACCTATGAATATCGTTCTGGCCTTTGCTCCCCCTTCCTCCGCAGAAATCAGGACTTGAGCAGCCGCTGTTCCTTCGGGATAGGGGAGGACTCCGTGTTCCCGGACGATTAAAGCCCTCCTTAATGGGATCATGAACAGGACACCCAAAACTCCTCCTAAAAGCGCTAACATGCCCATTTTGAATATCCCCGGATTGAATCCCCACATGAAAAGAGCTGGGATTGTGAATATCAGCCCTGATGCTAGAGAAGAGCTTGCCGAACCGGTTGTCTGTGCGATATTGCTATCCAAAATCGAGCTTTTTCCGAGGATAGGAGTTAAAACCTTGAATACTGCCACAGCAATGACTGCCAGAGGGATGGCCGTCGATATGGTAAGTCCTACATGCAAGCCTAGATAAGCATTGGCGGACCCAAAAATCACTCCAAACAGAGCTCCGATGATGACGGCCTTGATAGTCCAGTCCTTAAAAGATATTTTTTCAGGAACATAAGGCTGAAATTCTGTCATATGGCTGTCTTTTTCTTATTTTAGAGCACAAAAAATTCTATCATATAAAAATTCTAAGTTCAAAGTACAACTTTAGATGACTCCCAGGTTAACTTGCCTGGCTTCAAAAGAAAAAACGCCTGAAATTGTCCAGGATAAAGGGCTGGTAGGTTGGAGGATTTGCTGAGATAACAAACGGTTTTTGAAAAGCTGCCTCTTCGAGTGAATATTCTTGGCCTTCTGGGATATAGACTTCAATAGTGTCAGCTCCTGTATCAATCCAGTCACCGGTTTTTTTTATGAAACAGAATCCAAGGCCCGGACGAAAGGAACTCAACTCGGATCTGAGAGCATGGAGTTCGTCCATGGCAAGATGATGAATGTATCCTTTTTTTTGAGATGAAAATTTTATTTTTTGCACAATTTCTTTTTCCACTTCAGAAAAATCCTCAAGGATAATTTTATCACGCAAATTTTTTTTTGCCTCTATTCTTTGATGAGCTTTCCCTGTCATTACGAGAAAATCCGCTCCAATCTCGAGGGCAAATTTGGTCAGATCAAGAGGCCCTTCTCCTCTAAGAACTGCTCTGGCCTCCATCCTCTCAGGAACGTCTCCCACGGCATTTCCAATGAGCAACGTACCGTTGCTGAGGATGATAGAAGAGTTGATTTCAACATCACGGCAGATATCTTGGAGTGATTGGGATAAAATTCGCGATTCTCTCAAATATTGGGCGTTGTTCCAATCGTGTATTCTTATATCAAAAACAACGCCTTTCAGATTCTCATGTTGGAGCAGAGATTTAATTTCATTTATGATTTCAACTGAGATTTTTTGGGGATAATCATAAGTTTTGCACACGCTCAAAACGACATCTGAAGATAGGAGAAGAGGATATAAAACAAATGGTATTTTCTTCTCAAGAGATCCGATGGAGAATAACCCCACTTTTCCCCCCTTTTTGACGCGGGCTTCATCCAGGGATATTTGAGATGCATTTTTTTTCAGAAACAATGTGTTTTATGCTATCTCAAAGTCTCAACAGCTTTTTTATTATTGCTTGTTTTAAAAACAAGCAGGACTTTTCCCACTCCAGCGGATGATCCATAGCAAGAGTCTACATCGATTACAGCATTGCCAAGAAGCGCTCCTATTTCTGATCCGGCTCCAATGCGGTCTTCGACAAGAACGGTCATGACTGGTTGAGATTTGACTTGATAGCCCAGAATTTTAAGGTATTTTTTTGCTTTGGTATTATCCGATGTGACCATGAGAAATACGCCTTTTTCCCCTTCCGAAAATGCATTCAGAGCCTTGAGATTAACTCCAGCATTGGCCAAAGTGCCCAGAACTCGTCCCAGGATTCCCGGCTCGTTGGGTGTGATCACACGGAGTTCATTATCTAATTTAACCTTGTTCACTTTTTTCCTCCATCGAGGCAAGAATTATACCAGAATTGTTTTTCAAAACAAAGAAATTGATAAAGGAAGCAGCCAAGCTCTTTTTGAGAACAACCACCCAGTCTCCGTTTGCGGGTAGGGCCGGTTCGGGAATTCTTCAGGTCAAAAAATAAATATTACCAAAATTTGAGTTTTTTAAAAAAATCCATATAATGAGGGATTCAAAATGAAAAAAAATAGGATCGCGATCATAGATAATTCTATAGATCATTCCATTTATAATCCAATTCGACATTGGAAGAACTATCTTGAGACGGATTTCAGGATATTCAAAGCCATTGATAAACAGTTTCCTGATATTCAAGACTTCACCCATTTCATTCTGACCGGCTCTGAGGCATCTGTCTTGCAGAGGGAAGACTGGGCGAACGATGAAATCAATTTGATAAAAGAAATGGCCGAGGGAGGCGTTTCTATCCTCGGGAGTTGCTATGGGCATCAACTCCTTGCCGTTGCTTTAACTGGTCCTCAACATGTCCAAAAGTGTGTCAATCCTGAGATCGGATGGATTTCAATCGAGATAAATGGAGCAGATGATTTTTTCGGGAAAAAAGCTCACGCTTTTTGTTTTTCTTCCCATCTAGATGAGGTCAGAGAACTGCCTGATGAATTCCTTGTCTTTGCCTCCTCAGATCGTTGTCAGATCCAGGCTTTTCGGCTCAGGAACCGACCTGTTTGGGGCCTTCAAATTCATCCAGAAATTTGTGTGGTCGAAGCGAAGAAGTACCTTAATAAGCGGATCAAGAATAATCATGAACCCTTGCATCTCTTCAAGGCGGCCTTAAATTCTCGACCCAGAGATTCTGGCCTTATACATCCAGTTGTACAAAATTTCTTAGGTTAGATCAAATCTGAATTTCCCATCTGTTATCGCCTTCTCGGCTCTACAGGCCTGTGAATATTTATTCAATCTTTTGTCTAGATGGCCGGGCTAGCCTCAACAGCTGATCCATACAAAATGGAGGAGATTCATGGAATAGAATGAGGAAATTAAACGAATTCTGGAGGCGAAAGATAAGAGCTAAGAAGTTTGTTGAAGAATGCATGGATCCTTTCCTCGAATTTGCTTTTCGAAAAGTCTTGAGATTTTTTTTGAGCCTTTTCACCCATATTCTGGATAAGTTCATCATTTTGGAACAGTTTCAGGGAATAGTACAATAATTCAGCTTTGGATTTGACTCGGAATCCATTTACGCCATGATCGACAATTTCTCTAAGCCCCCCCCCATCATAGACTAGAGGAACGGCCTTGTTTTGCATGGCTTCAACGACGGTCATACCAAAATGTTCGATTTCCGATGGATCGGCATGTCCCAATCCACACAGATGCCAAAACAAGGTTGATTCGTGATACAGGGACTTTAATTCTTCAATCGGAACATTGATTTTTAGTTGTATATTTTTATCAGGATTTTGATCGATAATATTTTTTAACTTTAGGAAATAAGGGTTGCTTAAATCACTCCCCCCAACCAGCTTGAAAGCCCAGTTTTTTGTGATCCCAGGATATTCATGCTTTAGCTTCAGAAAGGTCTCTATCATCTCCTGCTGTTTTTTTGTGCCCTCGACTTCAAATCTGGCAACAGAAATAATTGTTTTCTTTTTTTTCATCTTCACTTTTCCAGGCCCCATGTCCACTGGAGGATAGACGTGTGTATGTGGAGTGATATCCCATTTTCTCTTGATCCATTTTGCTGTGAATTGGCTGTTATGCATGATATAAGTGTATTGGTCGGCATAAAAGTATGTCTGGGGTCTGCGTTCAGGGAAATGGCAAACCAAAACAGAGATATTCGATAGAGGGTAGACCATTTCATTCATGCTGTTATTAATGAAAATATCATAATTCCCACTTTCTTTACTTATGAGGTGAAAAGGATTTTTTTCTTCTTTTGAAACGCACGCGGGGTCAAGATGGATAACTTTTTTTTCTTCATAAAAGGGCAGTCTGATGATTTTTATTTCACAATTGGATAAGTCAAGATTATACCAGCGAAGAAAATCGGGATAACTGACTTCTTTATTAGCGATAATGGTAATGTCGAATTGACCCAGAAGTGCAGAAACAAGTGAGAGACCATATTTTTGTGCTCCGCCAATAAAGTGGAACGCATGGTCATATATGGCCAACTTAGGTTTTCGCATATTCAGAATTACCTCAGCTTGCAGCAAACAGTTGTATGCGGCTTGAAATCCCTTAGAATGAGAAATATTTTTTATTTCGTCAGAAAACTCAGGAAAAACTTTGCGTGGCCTGAGCTTAAGTTTCTTTACAATAGTAAGATAGTTTTCCATAATTTTTTTCTCTTGGTAAATTCTGCCCCCTATTTATCTTTTTTTTTGGTTTGGTTGGAAGCAATGAGGCGTTCCGGTTTTTTGAAATCTGGATCCAGCTCCTTAAGCTCTCTTGAAATAACATCCAGATGGACTTCACATTCGCTCACTCTTTCTTCGATGAGTGTTATTTTTTTTCGATTTTTCTTCTGATGAAAAATCAAAGTCTGATATAGTGCCACGCATTTTTGATTGAATATCTTTTGTTTCCCCAGAATAAGCGAGATATATGCATGGGTAAACTTTAAAAGGATTCGCTTTAGCCATATGATAGGTCTTCCAGCTATTTTTCTGTGAGAAGAAAGAGACATTTTATCAGGCATAGGATTGACAGATTTATCCAAAAAGGAAAGTTGCTCTTCCATCCGTGTTTCAAGTTCCCTTTCCGAGAAATCTTCTAAATTGGGAGGGAACTCTCTGTCTATTTCTTGATGAACCAATTTTTTTATATCGCGAATCTCTTCTTTTTTTTGGTAGATTTCTTTTTTTAATCTTTCCATTTCTTTCGCGATATTTTTTCCCATTTATTTGATTCTATAATCAAATTTTCACTATTTCAAGAAAGATCAATAATCGATGCCAGTTTCCGGGCAAGAATTTTTTTTGCCTGGCTTACAGAAATCCCTTGGATACAGCGCGGTTCACAGAATAAACAATTTTGTGAACACGGACTGCAAGATAGGGCTAACCGAAGCACCTCGTGATTCATTCCCCATGGTTTAAAGCGAAGGTATTCCCCCGGCCCGTAGAATCCAACAACAGAAATTCCAGCAGCGGTTGCGATATGCAGGGGACCAGAGTCGTTTCCTATGAAGAGCTTGCAGTGTTTTAGTATTGATGCCATCTCACGCAATGTGGTTTTCCCCGCCAGATTGAGTGTTTTGCCTCTTTTCAAGCCTTTTTCTATGTGAAGGGCTAAGTCATATTCATCTTCGGCTGCCAAAATCAAAATATAGGCATTGTAAATTTCCTGCAGCCATTTGCCCAGTTCGATGAAATGTGTTGAAGGCCAACGTCGGTAAGGCCAGGCTGCTCCGGGAGCAAAAGCAACCAGCAAATCTGCATGTGTGATATTACATTTATTCAGTATGTTTTGGGCAAAATGTTCATCTTCTTGGGTGGTCCAGACTTCCAACTGTGGTTCTTTTGGATTTGCTCCAAGAAATCGCAAAATATCCAGTTGATGTTCGACTTCATGTTTGGGAAAACCTTTAGCGGGCCCTTGTGTTATCAATCGGTTGAGATCTTTCCAACCGGGTCGTATGTCTTCTGAAGGTCCAGCTTTGTAAGCGATACGATGAACGGCACCGCTGGTGTACATGAGAATGAGGGATGCTGCTTGGCAGGCATCTTCATTCCATCGTGTTGATATTGCCATATCCAAGTGATGCTTCCAGAGATCATGTTTTGCTGTCTGAGAAGATTGAATCCACCATTGTGGAGAACCTTTGAGGTATCTATCCCATTTTATTGCTGGCCCTAATTCAAACGGAATCACATTATCAACATAGGGACATTTTTCAGTCAAATTGAACATTCTGGGCTTGACAGCAAGGCCAATCCAAGCGTTTGGATAAAATCGCCGCAGTTCACGAAGAAAAGGGCTGGATAATACAACATCACCGATATCGGCGAGTTGGACGACAAGAATTTTCTGAATTGGATGAGAATCGAACTCCAATTTTTTCCGGCGCCCGCCCTTCAAAAAAAAATAGAAGTCAAAGACAATGGCATGTAACATATGTGGTGTCAAAGCCATGGTCTTTTTATTGATTTTTTTTAGAATTTGGAACAAGGATTTTGGCCTTATCAAGATCCGCAAAAAAACCACAAATTTTCACAGTGCCAACCACCGTTTAGCCTGATGTACAAGATCGTTGAAAGAAATCTCGCGATCATTCTTGTCTAAAAGAGGGGGGCATTTTTTGGCCTTTAGCTGGACTCTATGTTTTGCATTTCCTGTGGCTTTTTTTAGTAACTGTTCAAGGGAATTCACTGATTGCTCGAGTTGAAATTTTTTCTCAACTGTATTCCGTGCATTCCTGCGGATAAATTCCCTAAATTTGTAATCCTCGAGCAAACGTTGAATTTGTTCGGCACAGGAAATTGGGCTTCCTTTCGAAAAAATCAAAGCATTTGCCTCATCATTGAGAATTTCAGCATTGCTGTTGGTTGATACACTGACTATTGAAAGTCCGGAGCACATCGCTTCCAGCAATGTCCGGTTTGAAGAATCTTCCAGATGGGAAGGGGAGACAAGGATATCACAGGAATGGTAGAGTTTTAGCATTTCCTCATTTGAAATGGAGCCTGAGAATTTCAGGGATTTTAGAACTCCTAATCTATCTGCAAGGCCTTGAAGATATGCCACATAATCTGGGGAAGATTTTTCATCTCCAGCGATTGTCAAAGCCAGGCCGCGATGCCCGTATTTGTGGTTGAGAAGACACAAGGCTTTTATGACGTCGTCAATCCCTCTATCTGGGTTAATCTGTCCTGAACACAACAAGCTGCCTGGTTTTTGGTCTTCTGCTGCTTTATAGGGGAAACGGTTTATATCGATTCCCATGGGAATGACAACGGAATCTGAGGCAGCTATTTTCAATTCCGTCGCTACATCTTTTAGAAAACCGTCCGCAAAAATCGAATAAGTCGCGGGAAAAATCTGCTGTGGTGGCAATAACTTGAACCGATTTGTCAGGAAACGAAGAATTTTATATCCATGTTCTCCCTTTGGCCATAGCTGGTACCATTGATCTTTCTCACGGGTTGCGAACCAGTTTCTAGCATAATATACACAAGAAGGAAGACCGAACTCCTCGGCTAAAGAAAGAGATGAAAGCGAGATATAAGAAAGATCGAAAAAGAGACAGATCTCCGGCATAAAAGCGAGACACATTTTTTTAAAAACAGTTTGGTTAAAAAATTCCTTGAAGAATACATCCTTCCAATCTGATGAATCACTAAAATCTATCATCAACTCACGTTGAATATTGTTATCTGAACTTGTCCTTTTTATTCCATAATTGCTGGTTAGCACTTTGACCTGATGTTGACGGGCTTTCAGAGATTCCACCATGTCCTGACAGCTCATCTCATAGCCACTTTTATGATAAGGAGGGTAGAGGTTGGAAATCACAAGTATTCTCATCGGATTTTATCAATTTATCATACTCAAAATAGAGCAGTCAATTTAAGCCTGGAATTATGTTTTCTTGAGGCCATCAGGTATTTTTCTGCTCTTTTTTCTTGACAAAGTTAAATAATTATAATTTATTATGAATAAATCAATTATTATTCTCTCTATTGCCGAAAGGAGGCAGGGATGAAAAACAAAAAAATCGTCTTACTGATCGTTGGGATCCTTATTTTATTCACTTTAAACAGTTTCACTGAAACAAAAAAATTGGAGCAGATCGGAAAATACACGTTGGTGAGAATTAAAGGACAAGTCCCGACTGAAGAGGTTATGAAAACCCTGCTGGAGAAATATGCGGCAGATATTAAATACGGTTTTGATTTGGCCGGTTACGGAGATCTTTTTCTTCCTTTTATGGATCAGATTAAGGAATCCGCCTTTGAAGAAAAGAATATTGCTGTTGGAGACAAATTTATGTGGATGCTCTTTCGATCTCGAGGCAAGGTGAAAGTTGCCCAGGACCTCGAATGGGCAGGCAAGGAAGCTCTTCCTGTATTTTCGTTTACTGTTGTGAAGGGTTATATGCACTATGAGTTTGTCATGCCCAAGCCCTGTGGCAACATTGCTCTATTAAAGGTTGAAGAGATCATTCCGGATGCCATTTGTGATATTCAGGTTGAGCCGGAAAAGGCCAATATCAATGATCCGATTTCTGTCGACATGAGTGGTTCACAACATGCCAAATCCATGGAAGTGGAAGTTTTTAATGCAGAAGGCAAAAAGATCGCAACAAAGACGCTGACTCCAGATTCCCCTAAATGGCAGACCAAATTTGATAAACCAGGAGAATATGTTTTTAGAGCCAAAGCCTTCAATGTCAAAGGCGTGCCATCTTCAAACCCATGTGACGCCAAAACCTATATCAATCATCCGCCCACATGCCAGCTCACAGCTTCTCCTGCCGAAGATTACATTACCAAACCATTCACATATGATGCCTCAGGTTCTGTCGACTCCGATGGCGAAGTCATAAAGGCAAACTTCGAGATAACTGATGAAACAGGAAATGTTGTGGATTCTCGCTCGATAGATAAACCTTTCAATTGGGAAATGGTCTTCGACAAACCGGGACTTTATACCATAACAGTTGTCTTGTCAGACGATTTCGGTGCTATGTCCGAACCATGCAGAGCCGAGGTCAAGGTCAAGGAGAAAAAACTTTATGTCCTGGTCGATGCGGGATCTCTTCAAGCAAGAGGCAGTCATGGTCCGTATTTTGATGGACGGCTGGGAATCGGACTTATGCTTCCCTCCAATTTCAGCATTTTCTTAGAAGGTGGAGGAGCTCTTTCGATGAAATCTGAACCTTGGAAGTCCTTTCTGTTGCTCAATGCCGTGTTGAACTACCATTTTGATCCTGTATACATCGGCGCCGGATTGGGATTCAACACCCAAGTAAGAGAGGATCGAGATCAAACCGATGTTTTCCTGCTGGGAAATATCGGCGTCAACATCTTCAACAGATATACAAGCATTGGTTCTATCTTTTTCGAGGGACAAGGACCTATCGGAGAGGGAAAATCTTTTGCAAAGCATCACAAATTCATTCTGGGATTCCGGCTATTGTTTTGATTTACAAATTGTGTGCGGCTCCCTTTTGATCGGTTCAGGATTTATTGATATTTAGAAAAGACCATTTTATTCGATAAATTTACCGAGTTTGGATATTTCCTCGTTATAGTATTTTCGATAGAGAATTTCCCATTCCCGGCTCCCTTCTTTTACAGCCTTTTTCTGGGATTGGATTTTATCTATGGCCCGCTGGTCAATTAAATCATACAATTTGAGTTCATCTTCGATACTCCGCACGATATTCAGTCTGATCTCATTGGGTTCATCGAGAAATTCAACTTCTTCATCCTCGAAGAGATAATTGAGGACCTGACGGGCTAAAAAATTAATCTTTTCTCGCGAAAGTCTGATACTCACAGGACGATTTTCCTTTCTTTTGCGAGTTTTGTTTTAATCATTCTGAACATTGTTTGGTACTCAATATTTTCTTTGCGGATTTTTTCCATATGCTCACTGAGTATTTCCCGGACTTCTTGATCGAGCTTATCTTCATTTTGGAACTCTTCCAAAATTAAATTTTCTAATTCTTCGATAAGTGTATTCTTTTTTTCTAGAATTATTTTTTCCTGCTTCAAAAGATTGCGCACGATGACAAAAGCCATGTGCTCAATTTGGCTTTTTGTTAATCTCATGTCTAAAATAAAATACACTACATGGGTTCAAAATTCAAGAATAAACCCAGACACTGCAGAATTTTAAGGGGAGAAAAGCCTCATAGGAATTTAAAGGGAATTATTTTTCGAGTTAAAAACCAGAAAGGGATGCAGAGAATTTTTCCCCCTTTCTTTTATCGCAAAAGCCAGAAGTTTTCCCAGGGAGTCGAAAATCTTATAAATGTCTTGTTTCTTCTCTTCTTTTGATTTAGTCTCCTCCTCGGGAAAATCATTCGGGATCAAATCTGGACAGAACACGCTACCGTTTTGAACGAGGAGCTTAACTTTATTATTTACAATAATTTTTGGAAATTCGGGCAACAGTTCTTCTATAGGATGAAGAAATTTAAGAGTCTTGCCAGCAGAAGACATTTTTTCAATTTCTTTGACAGTGTGGGATTCGCTGATGTGAAATTCTCCGATCTCTGTCCGCATGAGTTGAATGAGATGGGCTCCGCACCCTATTTTTTGTCCCAGATCATGGGCGATTGATCGAATATAAGTTCCTGAAGAACATTTTACCTCGAATTCCACAAAGGGAGGAACATATTCTTTCAGCCTAAAAAAATGGATAGTGACTTTGGAAGATTTTAGTTTGTATTCTCTTTGTTGGCGAACCAGTTTATATAGAGCGTTTCCTTTATATTTTTTTGCTGAATATGGCGGAGATACCTGCTCGATTTCTCCTTCGAAACTTTTCATACATTCAAGCAAGATTTTTTTATCTGGATAATTTTTTGATTCTCTAGAAACAGGTTTTCCTTCGGAATCATAAGTGTCGGTGGAATATCCAAATCGTATCCGTCCCTCATAGGTCTTTGGAGAACGCAAATAAAATGGGAAAAGTCTGGTTGATTTGCCTACAGCGACAAGCAAAAGACCTGTTGCCAGAGGATCAAGGGTGCCAAAATGTCCGGCTTTTTTTATATCTAAGATTTTTCTGATTCGGGTAACGATATCATGGGAGGTCACGCTTTTGGGTTTATGGACACAAATTAGTCCGTCCATGATTTGATTTATAGGTAAGGATCAGGAGATTTCAAGGTAAGGAGTTCGCGCACTTTCTTCGGGATGTCCTGAATCAACTTCGAATGCTTCCCTTTGACTGTAAATCCGGCTGCATGACGATGCCCTCCTCCTCCAAAATACTCTGCAATCATAGCTGCGTTGGCTGCCCCTTTAGACCGAAGACTTACGCGAAATGTGTCCTTGGCCATTTCTTTGAAGAATAAAACCATCTTCACACCCTTGATGGAACGAGTCAGCGTAGTGATGTCTTCTGTTTCAATTTCCTTGAGATTTAGATTGTCCAGGTATTCCTTGAACATCGTGATGACAGCGATGTCTCCTGTTTTGTTCATCTGCAGAGTCGATAGTACATAACCAAGAAGTTTTATTTTCTCTGGAGGATTATTGTTGAACAGGAGTTCTGAGACTTTTATCGGGCTTGCTCCAAGTGTGACCAGTTCGTAACAAGATTTAAAAGCCTCTGCATTGGTGTTAGAGAATTGAAAGGATCCTGTATCGGAAACAATGCCACAATAAAGATGGCTGGCAATTTTCGGGGTGAACTGAATTTCCAAATTTTTTCCAAGTTTAACTGCCATCTCTGCTACGGCAGAGGCCTGAGGATCGACCCAATCGATATCCGCATAATAATCGTTTGAGGAGTGATGATCCATGTTGATTTTGAAATATTTGTCGATGTTGAGTTGCCCAGAACGACTGACATTGGCACATTCAAGCAGGATAATCACATCGAATTTTTGTGGAGCAATCTGACCAATTTTGATGTTCTCGATATCGGGATAATGATTAAACGGGAAAGGCGTGTTGTCTTTATTGATGATGGCCATATCTTTCCCAAGAAGTTTTCCGATAAAATAAAGAGCAAGACTGGTACAGATGGAATCTCCATCTGGTCTGAGATGTGATGTAATAACGATTCTTTGATTTTGAATAATTTTTTTAGCGATTAGTTTGATTTGATCATTCTTCATTTTTGTTCAATTTCTTCATGACTTTTTGGATTCTTTCTTCGTATTCAAAACTTTCATCAAGAGAAAAAAATAGCATCGGATTATACTTCAATTTCGTTCTAGAGGCAATAACTCTTCTTAGATAGCCCTTTCTTTTTTTAATAAGGTCTAAAACCGCCTGTTTTGGAGAATGGCCTAAGATACTCAGATATACATACGCATTCTTAAGGTCTGTGCTCATCGAAACATGTGTGATTGTTATAAGCCCGGAGGAAGAATTTTGGATAGACTGCATGATAAGATGACTGAGTTCTTCCTTTATCAAGTTAGAAACTCTTTTTTGTCTTCGGCTTTCCTGCATTCTTTTTTCTAGCCTGGATAATTCATAAATTATCCAGGCTACTCTGAATTATTCATGTAAGAGCATA
>CAZOJY010000088.1:0-15582 GCA_964580235.1 uncultured Eubacteriales bacterium
CCGTTCTTCGAGGGTAACAATAGGGGTATCCCATATTGTCGGCAATGCTGTATTGAGCACGGCTATGCAAAAAGATCAGAGATGTTGGCAAGCACGGGAGCAAAGCCATCCACAAAATCCAAAACAACTCCTTTTGATATCACGGAAATGGAAATGCTTCCTCAAGCTACCCTGAATTATTCATGTGCAAGCTTAAAATCAAATTTCTTTCTTAGATGAATTCATCCTGTATAATAAGAATCTCATGAGTTTCCATTTTCTTAGGCAGACAGAACAATTCAGCCGCCTTCTCGAAGCTCTTAGATGCAAGAAGAAAGGGCTCAAAATATCTGGAATCATTCCTGCAAGTAAACCCTATTTCTTGTCGCTTCTCAGCCAGGAATGGGGTAAACCTATCATATATATCCGGCCCACCACATCCTCTTTATCCCGTTTTAGCGATGAATGCCGGTTCTTTTTATCCCAGTTGGGAAGCCGGATGCGCCCAACCATCCTTCCTCCTCTGTTTGATGATCCTTACCAAGAGATACTACCCGCCCTCGAGTCAATTTCTGCCCGTATGCAGTATCTGTACAGACTGCATATATCCCTCCCTTCCCTTCTTATAACCAATCTTCCAGGGTTGCTCAAACCTATCCCGCGGCCTCAGGATCTGGCCCAGCTCTTTTGTGAATTGAAACCGGGGGATTCCATCGGACGGGATAGTTTGATTCAAAGATTGGAAAATTACGGATATATCAAACAAGATCTGGTTAATGTCCGCGGAGAATATGCTTGGCGAGGTGGGATTGTGGACGTGTTTTCACCCTGGGAGGAGTATCCCTATCGCATCGAGTTCAGCGGTGAAGATGTGACTTCGGTGCGTGTGTTCCAGCCCTCCAGCCAGCGAACCCTTAAAAGAGTCGAGCAAATTCTCATCCCGAGCCTGAGCGAATGTCCCGGCTCTCTTTCCTTCCTTGCTCCGCTTAAATCCGATTCATTCGTCTCCTTCGCACATTTTTATGAGGATGTTTTGTTTTTGGTCGATGATTCAGAGAAAACCGAAGAGGAATGGAAAAAAATCTGTAAAGATCAAAGGCAGCAATTTAATGCACGCCGAGTGAGAGAAAAATTTTCCATTTCTCCAGAGGAAATCTATCCTCCCGAGCAGTGGGAAAGGATAAAAAAAGAAGCTCTGTTCCTGACTGAAATAGGATCGGATGGCCAAAAAAACATCTTTAATTTTCCCTTTCAATCGGTCCCCCGTTTCGCCAACAAAATCCCATTTTTTTTGGAGTATCTCAAGAAGGCCCTGGATGAGCGGGAGAGGTGCTTTATCTTTTTTTCCCAGGAGGGAGTCCGCCGGAAATTATCCACTCTCCTTGCGCAAAATCAGATTCCCCATCAAGAGCCTTCCACCCCATTTCAATTCTCTGAGGACGGATCTGTCGGGCTGCTATTGGGGGAGATGAATCATGGTTTCCGATTCCCTCCGGAATGCATCACATATTTTTCTGAAACGGACATATTTACAGAAGAAAAGGTGTTGATCAGTCGCCCGCGCGTACGGCCATTTGTTTCTGATTTTGGCGATCTTAAGGTGGATGATTATGTTGTCCACACAGATTACGGGATCGGGATCTTTAAAGGTTTGATAAAACTGGAAGTCAACGAAAGGGACCAGGAGTTCATTGCCATTCATTATCGAGATGAAGACAAACTTTTTGTCCCAGCTGAGGATCTGAATCTGGTTCAGAAGTACACACATTTAGGCACAGCTTCTCCTCCGTTGAATAAATTGGGAACCCCGACTTGGGAGAAGACCAAGGCCCGTACTAAAAAGACCATCGAAAAGATGGCCAAACAGCTTCTCCAACTGTATGCGGAGAGGAAGGCGATCCGTGGTCATATGTTTAGCCCCGGCGGAGTGTGGCAATCCGATTTTGAGCAGACTTTCGAATATGAAGAAACAGATGATCAACTCTTGGCTATAAAGGACATTTATCAGGACATGGAGTCATCTTCCCCGATGGATCGGCTTTTGTGCGGAGATGTCGGGTATGGCAAGACAGAAGTGGCCATCCGTGCTTCTTTCAAAGCAGTGATGGATGGAAAGCAGGTGGCGATCCTCTGCCCGACCACAGTGCTCGCCAGCCAACACTTAAATACGTTCCAGAGCCGGATGGTGCTTTTTCCGGTCCGGGTGGAAAGTCTTACCCGTTTTCAATCTTCGGCTCAGCAGAAAAAAATTCTGTGGGATTTGAAGGAAGGCCTGGTTGATATTGTGATCGGTACCCACCGGCTGCTCTCTGGTGATGTGAAATTTCGTGATTTGGGCCTGTTGATTATTGACGAGGAACAAAGATTTGGCGTTGCCCAAAAAGAAAAGATAAAACAGATTAAAGCAGACATCGATGTCCTGACTATGACGGCCACTCCGATTCCCCGAACTTTGAACCTGTCGCTTTCCGGATTGAGGGATATCAGCCTGATCGAAACGCCTCCGAGAGACAGACTGGCCATCCACACGGTTGTTAATCGTTTCAACCGGAAGATTATTTCGGCTGCCATCAAAAAGGAATTGGCTCGGGGAGGACAGGTTTATTTCATCCATAACAGGATCGAAGATATCGATACTGCAGCAGAAATGATCCAAAGGTGGGTTGCCGGGGCCAGGGTCGTGGTTGTCCACGGCAAAATGTCCGGACTTGCCCTTGAAAAAAAGATGATCGATTTTATTGAGAAAAAGTATGATGTTCTTGTTTCCACGACGATCATCGAAAACGGTATTGATATTGCCCTAGTTAACACGTTGATCGTAAATCATGCCGATCGATTTGGATTAGCCCAATTGTACCAGCTGCGTGGGAGAGTTGGGCGTTCTTCCCGGCAAGCTGTTGCCTATTTTCTTGTCCCCCCTTATTCTGAGCTCACGCCTTTGTCTAAAGAGAGGTTAAAAGCTCTTCAAGAATTTTCCCAGTTGGGGTCAGGTTTTCGCTTGGCCGCGAAGGACCTCGAGATCAGGGGCGCCGGCAACTTTTTAGGTTCCCAGCAGCACGGCTGCATGGAAGCTGTTGGGTTTGATTACTATATGCATCTTCTCGAACAGACGGTGAAAGAGCAGAAAGGGGAGCTGCAAGAGAGCGTAAAAAGCAAGATTAATCTAAACGTAAACATCCGTATTCCTGAGGATTATCTTCCCCAAACAAACCTGCGATTGAACCTGTACAAGCGTATTTCCTCCATCAAAACCATCGCAGATGTTGAGAAAATACGCACAGAGATAAAAGACAGATTTGGGCCTCTTCCCCAACCCGTTCGGAATCTTATGCGCTATGGCATCATCAAATTTCTGGCAAGGAAGGTCAGGATCAAAAGCATCGATCGTGTCGGCCAGAAGACTGTCTTTAAATTTTATCCGAGCACGACGGCAAACCTTTCCCACATGACCGCCATTCTTGAAAAATATGATGGATCCGTCACGCAACAAGGAGTGATGAATATTTTGTTTCCCTTTTCCGATGAGGAGAAAACCATGTTTGAAACGATCTCTGTCTTGAAGGAGTTATCGAGTATGTAATATAATGAATTGAATCTAAAAAAGATGTGGCGAATACATGTGTTTGTCCCGGTTCTCATCATGCTTTTTGCAAGCTGCCAGGGAAATGAGTCTGTCCAAAGCTCGTCAAGTCTGGATTCCTACGAGGCGAAAAAGAACTTTATCATCCTCCGTGTTCAGGATACAGCTTACTTCAATTCAGATTTTGAAAGATTTCTCGAACTCAGCCTTGGAGATGAACATGACAGCCTTTCTGAGGTGTCCTTGAGCCGACTGGTCGATAACTTTGTGGAGGAAAAACTCGTGTTGGCGGAAGCGAGAAATCAGGAGATCGTATTGACGTGGGAAGAAAAAAAGGAATTCCTGGCAAAATATTCCAATGAACCCCCAATTGAAAGAGAGAGATGGCCGTTGGATAAAGAAGAAGTCGAGTTGTTATTTGAACAGCTTCTTGTGGAAAAATACACGTATTCGCTCGTCAAGGACATCGAAGTGGAAACAGCAGAAATCCAGAAATACTATACAGAACACAAAAGGGAATTTCTTCTCCCGGAGAGAGTGAAAGTCAGCCAGATTTTGCTCCCAAACGAGGAGATGGCCGTGGAAACTTTGGAGGATTTAGAGGATGGAAATCCTGAAAACTTCAAGAGAGTGGCAAAAGCTCAATCTATCGGTGTCGAAGCCTCCAAGGGAGGAGAGATGGGTGTATTTGCAGTGGGACAGCTTCCTTATGAGATGGAGGCGGCCATTTTTGCTCTGAAGGAAGGGGAAGTGAGTCCCGTGTTGGAATCCTCCTATGGATTTCACATATTTCGGCTTGATTCCCGTTATGAGCCGGAGTTGATTTCATCCGACCGAGCTGCCCCGTCGATAAAATTGAAGATTCTCGGTCAAAAGGTAAAAAATCGTGTGGCTCAGAACATTGAGAAGTTAAAAAGTTCTTTCGAATGGGATTTCTACCCGACAAACCTGTATTTTTCGTATCAAAGGAATTCAGATGAGTAAAACACGCATAGCCATAGTTTTGTTATTGGTTTTATTCAGTATAGGCGTCCTATTTGGACAAGAAGTGGTGGATGCCATTGTGGCGATCGTGAATGATGATGTCATCACCATTTCGGATTATATGAGCGAGCTTGATTCGATTTATCAGATTCTCCGCTCACAACTTCAGGGGGAAGAATTCAGTAAACAGTATGAAAAGGAGAAAGAGGGATTGCTGGAAAGAATGATAACCGACCGATTGCTCCTACAAGAGGCTGCAAGAAAGGATATAAAAAGCACAGCAAACATCGATGAGCAGATTAGAATGACAGTCGATAACATCAAAAAACAGTACAAAATAGGATCTGATGAGGAATTTAAGCGCATGATGGCCCAGCAGGGAATAAACTATGATTCCTGGATGGCGCAGCAAGAGAAGGCCATCCTCCAGCAGGCCCTGATTTTTAGCGAAGTCGGACGGAATATCGCGATTGATGAGACGGATGTTGTGAATTATTATGATCTTCATCCCGAGGAGTTTACCGATCCACCTGTGTACAAACTGAGGGGTATCCATGTTTCCTCCGAAGATAAAAGTGAAGAGGCAGCGCGGGCCAAGATGAAGGAAGTGGACGAAAAGTTAGCAGAGGGCGAGGAGGTAGAAATTCTTGCCGGCCAATTCTCAGAAGGTCCGGAAAAAGAAACTCAAGGTGATCTAGGTGCATTCAAAAAAGGAGAAATGGACGGAACTTTAGAGAAGGCTGTTGAAAATTTGGATGAAGGAGACTTGACCTCATGGATCAAAATTCCGTCCGGATGGTTTTTATTAAAACT
Source organism: uncultured Eubacteriales bacterium (assembly GCA_964580235.1). GTDB lineage: Bacteria > Acidobacteriota > Aminicenantia > Aminicenantales > Aminicenantaceae. Next base: position 5,357 of record CAZOJY010000088.1, read on the forward strand.
CGAGGAAAAAACAGAGAGCCATCTCAGATCGTTTGAAGAGGTCAAGAAAAATATTGAAAACAAATTATTTATACAGCAGCAACAGGTGAAGATCCAAGCCTACCTGAAGGATCTAAAAAAACGCAGCTATATCAAAATTCTGATTTCCGATCCGAATAAATATCGCTGATTAAAAAAGCGTAACCGCTTTTTCTTTGTGCTATTCCTTTCCTTTGATCAGGAACAATCGTGTTGGAAGAAGGCCTCACCCGGATTCGACTATTTTATGTTTTCAGTCTTTTTCTTTAGGGGTTCTATTTCGTAAGGATCGGGTTCTTTAAAATCTATGTTCTTTGATATTTCCCATTCCCCAACAGGGATGTACTGGGAGCCCTGAGACTTAGCAAACACTTTGACATCAACGATTTTCGACTTGAAGAAAGGACTGCTTTTAAAATGCTCCATGTTCTGTCCATCGATTCCTAGCGTGCTTTTGAGGAGAATGGGCTCACTTGTTTCCCCTGGCATCAATGGTTCTCCACGGATAGCCTCTATAAAGCCGTTGCCAAGGTTTGACACATCATCCCGGAACTTGAAGTTTGCATTCATATAGACATATTTTAAAGGTTCTTCTGATATATTTTTGATTTTAAAGGATATAGCTGGAACGAGCACCAATTTTGGCGGCCAGGGCTGGTAAGTTTTTTCCACCCATTTTGTCTCGATATCCAAAAGTTCAAACGAACCCTCCAGATCTTTATGGGACATAGTTTTCCATAGGCCAGCGAAATGAGCGATGCCAGCGACGATAAAGCCCAGAGCAACAACGGTCAGGATAAAGGACAAATTTTTCATCAGATTCCTCCTTGCAACAATTTCATCATAAAGGATGCAGCACGATTTGGCAACTCGAAAGCAGGCCTTTTGTTAACGGACTAGCTCTGAAATGAAAACAGATTTGACATCGTATTCTTTTGCCAAATGGAAGTAATCCTTCAGGACTTTGAGGGTTTCGGGCAAAGGATGGCAGATGCCGACGGCTTCCCCTCTTTTCTTGGCCAAGGTGAACAGCTCAATGAGCTTTTCTTTAATGGCGCCTTCGTCCAGTTCGCTGTCAAGAAAGACTTGCCGTTTTGCTGCGGGAATTTTGAGCTGGAGGGCCACATCATAGGCCACAGATTTTCCTGTTGTGCGGCTGTCGACGAAAAAGAGATTTCTTTGTTTTAAACGTTGGAGGATGATTTTCATTAATGTTTTATTTGCCGTGACTTTGGATCCCATGTGATTGTTGACACCACTGATGAAAGGAACTTGATCGAGATCATTCTCCACTTCCGTGATGATTTCTTGTTCACTCATATCGGTTGAAATTATTCCCTGATAGCCATTATTAGCTTCGGTGTTATTGATGGATTCCAGCGGAAGGTGCAGGAGAATTTCCAAACCGTTTTGATGGGCGATTTGGGCTGTTTGTTCCCCAAACGGACTGAAAGGAATAATTGCTACCGTAATCGGCTCCTGCAGGCTGAGAATGTCATAGATCGCATCCATGCTGTATCCCATGTCATCCACTATCAGGGCGACTCTATTTCTGGGTTCTGCTGGGATCGGCTTTTCTGTAATTTTTGGAGGTTCTTTTTTGCAAGAAAATAGGATGGCAAGTTTCTCTGTTTTGAGCCTATTGACATCCCAGAGAAAATATTTTTTTTCTTTATTTTCCTGTTCTTCTTTTTTTACGATGGAAACTTTGGCGTTTTGTAAATCTTGTCTGAGCCGAGGCTCAACTTTTTTGTATTCGGCCAGAGATATATCGACCTTCACGTGATCGGTCCCGGCCTGGTCCTTAAACCGGGATATGGAACTGTCGGGGATGCCTTGGCGAGAGAGCCGATCGAGGACAATTTGGCTTAGTGAAACTTCTGCTTTTTTCGGCTTTTGTAATTTGCTGAGAATTGAAAAAATATAGGATTCTTTCCCTTTTTTCCAGTGGATATAATCTAAGCCCATGGCAGAAAATAGGGCAAGCAGTGAGAAAATAACATAAATTATCCGTGGTGCTTTTGGGTTTCCCTTGGGGGAATTCTGTGTCCTCATAAACTACATCTTTGGCAGGAGTTCATGGGTTTTTTTGAGATATAAATCAGAGCTCGGATTTTTTTCTTTGATTTCTCTATCTGGAGTTATTCCCTTGAGCCACATTTCCTTTCCATGGCGTAAATAGAATATTTCTGATGTGAGGAGCAGAGCGCTGCCGTCTTCCAGAGGAAAAAAATCTTGTTTTGCCAAAAGACCAGGCGTTTTCAGTCCGATGATCTTCGCTCGGTTGAAATCCTTAAGCACTCCTGCCACAGCCTCTGCGGGGCCGATGGTTGCGCTGTTTGTCCACAAGATCAAAGGTAATCCTTTTAACTCTGGGGTGTCAGGACAGGATAAATATTCTTTATTTCCGTCTTTATCCTGAAAATATCCGACATTGTCCGATTTCAGAAAAAGATTGATTAACTTCAAAGACTCCCCGATTTCTCCCTCATGGCAATTTCTCAAATCGATGATCAAGAATTCTTTCTTCATTTTTAAGGAAGGGAGAAGTTTTTCCTTAAATTGCTTGATGAAAGATGGAAATAGGGAATGAATCTTGAGGATGCCGCTGGTATTTTTTTGGGGTGTATAAGTAAACGCATTATCGTAAAGAATTTTTCTCTGAAGTGATATTTGTTCCGAGTTTTCTGCACGCAGGATTTTGAGGTTGACCGTTTTTTGTTGAGTATCCTTCAGGTAAAAATTGGCTTCCTGCATGCTGAGCTCCAGAAGAGGCTGGCCATCCATCTCACTGAGTGTATCGCCCACTTTTATTCCGGCCTCTGCAGCAGGAGAATTTTCTTCTACCCCTATGACAACCGGGTAAGTTCCGAACTTTTTGTAGACAACAATGCCCGTTTCCATGAGTTTGGTTGAATCGGCACTTTTATGTTTTTGTACAGTTTTCGTATCGAGATAGGAAGAGAGAGGATCGAGAGGCCCGATTAAGCCCCTTATTCCTCCTTTCATGGTTTTTTGGGCATTCGGTTCCTCGACATAATAGTCCCTTATTAAATCAGCAACACCTTTAAGAAGCATGAGGTTTTTGTCTGAAGATGATTTTTGGGAAACACTGGGCAAGAATTTTTTAGGGATAAAGAAAAAAAGCAAGACCGCGATGAACACGGTCAGGAGAATAACGTTTGTATTTTTTTTAGCCATTTTTTTTAAATATGAACGTTGATTTTATCATCTTCTTTTCAGCCATTGCAAGGGATTGACAGGATCAGTTTTGTAGCGAATTTCAAAATAAAGTGTTTCTTCTTTTAGAGATCCAAACTCGCCCACTGTGGCAATTGGTTGCTCTTCTTTGACAAAGTCCCCTTTTTTTACCAGGAATTCCGAACCGAGGTGTCCGTAAAGAGAATAATAAGTCATCCCATGATCTATGATGACGAGATAACCATAACCCTCGAAATAATCAGAAAATGCCACCCGTCCTGCATGAATGGCTTTGACAACAGTGTCCTTTTGGGGAGAGATTTCTATTCCGTTATTCTGGGTGATGGTATTAAAACGGCGATGCCGGCTGGGTCCAAAGCGGGTGACCACCCTTCCCGTGAGAGGCCAGGGGAGATTTCCCTTCTTCTCGTAAAGAGGCACAAATGCATAAGGAAGGGATATTTCTTCTCTTTGAAGTTTCTTGACTAAATTTTGCAGTTGTTCGGCTCTATCTTTGAGCTCATCCAGCATTTTTAGATGTGTTTCTTTATTCCTGTCGATCTCTTGGATCAGGGATTGGTATTTCTTTTCTTGTGCGAAATAAGCCTGCCGTTTTTCTTTAGCTTTTCGGATCAGCTCGGAAACCTCCGTGTTTTTTGTTTCCAGATTCTCTTTGGATGTTTCCAGATCTCTCAAAGTTATCAGGTAATCTGAAATGAGCCTGTCCTGGGATTGGGCCAACAGCGTAAGGTTTTTGCTTTCCGAAATGAGGTGGCTGACATCCTCGACCTGCAGTAAAAAACCAAAATACGAAAATTTTCCGAACTTGTAAAGTGTTACCAGGATCTTCTCGATCGATTTTTTTTCTTTTCGAAGTTTTTCTTCGAGGATGGGAATATTTTTCTGGAGAGATACCAGCTCCTTGTCTGCCCTCTGCATTTGGGTGTTATAAAGTGAGATCTCTTTTTTTATTAAAGTTTTGTTGAGGCCGATCGTGTTCAGACGTGATAGAACCGATGTTTTCCTTTTCTCCTCCTGCGCAATTTTTTTCCGGATATCTGTGATCTGTTCGGTTATTTTGATCAGTCTTTTTTCGTATTCGGAGAGGTCTTGTTTTAAAGAAGCCGGTTGGCCGAATTTTAACATGGGGATGAGGATGGATAGAAAAACGACAGATAAAATTTTCTCAGCTCGGAAATAATGCATTCTCTAATTATTCTATATAATTCATAATCTGAAATCCACAGTATCCTCATATGTTTGGGTTTGTTTGTTGCTGGATGGCTTCCTCGTTAGGTTGTCTGGTTGAGCAATGATTCCGGATTCGGGAGAAAGAAAATTTTTATTTCCGGGTAGTGAAGATGATGCCGCCGATTATGCCGATGATCAAGGTGAAACCAAAATCAGCAATGATAGAAAAAGAGAATGCCACATTTTCAGCAATGCCATAGGCTGCAAAAATCTGGATAAACAGCATTTCCCGCAGACCCAGGCCACCGATGGTCACTGGGATAGTCAGGATGAGGAGGAGAATCGGAATAAATATGAAATAATCAACCAGAGGAATTTCAAGATGGAAAGCTTTTCCGGCTAGGTAATAGTGCAGGATGACATTGATCTGAAGAAGAAAAGCCCAAAAAAGGGCCAGGGAAAAAGCTCTTTTTTTATTCTTGTAAACAAAAACGATCCGCCGAAATTCCAGGGCTTTAGATTTGAAATTTTGCAGCAGCCCTTTTTCAGGGATTTTTTCAAGGAAAAATTGAGAGATCGGTGTGAAAAAGAGGAAAGCCAAAAGAAGACCTGAGAATCCGACGAGAAGAGATATCCAGATGATAGGCATACTTTGGGCCACATCAAAACGGGAAAGGGAGACGACGAAGGCAAATGTGAGGAGGATAATGACCCCAGTGAATCGCTCCACAATCACGATAGCCGAAGATTTTAAGAGAGAATGCGAATACCGTTTTCCATCATAGATACGGACCATATCTCCCCCGAATCGTGTGGGAAGGAAAAGGTTGAAAAAATTCCCCACCAGATAGGACTTTGCTAAAAAACCCAGGGGGACGTCATCCCCCTGAGCACGAATCAAAATTTGCCACCTGTGAGCGCTGATGAGGAGTCCCAAAGCATGAAGAGAAAAAGACAACACAAGCCAGTTGATTTCGATATTTTTAAGAGCTTGAGGAATGTCTTTTATCCGGACTTCGCTGATGAAAAGGAAAACAAGAATAGAACAACTGAAAATGAGTTTGAGAGCTAAGATCCGGAGATCTTTTCTTTCTGGCATCAAAAGGCCGTTTCTCTAATCCTTTTTATAAAAATATTTGGTGGTCACTCTTCCGACCACTCCAGCCAATATTGTAAGGGAGACAAGATTTGGAAAAGCCATAAATGCGTTGGCCATATCACCGACATACCAGACGATATTCAGATGGACACCCTGAATGATCGACCCGATAAAAAGCAGGATGATAAATGCAATTCTGAAAGGATAAACGATCTTGACGCCAAATATGTACTCCAGGCATTTTTCTCCATAGTAACACCAACCAAGCAATGTGGAGTAGCCAAAAAGAAACGAGCTCACAGCGATGATGTAACCCCCGAAAGGGAGGACAGAATCGAAGGCCGCTGCTGTGAGTTCTGTGGATGTTAGATGTTCTGCTGCTCCAAAAGCGGCTGTTTTGAGATACATTCCGGTGATGACGATGGTCAGAGTTGTCAACGTGTTTACCACGAGAGTGTCGATAAAGGTTCCGGTCATGGCGATCAAGCCGTTTTTCGAGGGGTCGGATGATTTTGATGCCGATTGGGCGATGGCGGCCGATCCCAGCCCTGATTCGTTGGATAAGAGTCCCCGCCTCACACCAATGCTGATGGCCAATCTCACAGAAGTCCCGACCATGGCTCCACCCACTGCTTTGATAGAAAAAGCAGACCTAAAAATCACCGAAAAGGCCTGAGGCAAGTTGGTAATATTAGCCAGGATGATCACGATGGCGCCGCAGAAGTAAAGAATGATCATGGTTGGTACCAGACGCTCGGAGACACTGCCGATTCTCTTGATCCCCCCGAGTATAACCGCACCCACCACGGTTGTGATCACCAGTCCCGAAAGCCAGAATGGAACGCCGAACTGGTCGTTGAATGCTAGGGCCATAGAATTGGATTGAGCCATATTTCCTGTGCCAAACAGGCAGGTGAACGCCCCGCAGATAGCAAAAAACATCCCCAAGAACTTGGCGATTTTTTCGTTTTTGATGCCGTGACGAGCGTAATACATCGGCCCACCGGACATCTCTCCTCGTGCGTTTTTTATGCGGAACTTGACTCCAAGAAAACCTTCTGCGTATTTCGTGGCCATGCCGAAAAAACCGGCAATCCACATCCAGACAGGGGCTCCAGGGCCTCCGGTAGCGATGGCTGTGGCCACACCTGCCAGATTTCCGTTGCCGACAGTGGCGGCAAGTGCTGTCATCAGGGCAGCATAGGGGGAAATATCACCTTCTTCCTTCTCGGATTTATCCTTATGCAGGGCTCCTCTCAAAACCATTTTGAGTGAGAGAACAAGTCTTCTAACCTGAATCAGACGTGTAAAAATAGTCAAAACTACTCCGATGGTTAGAAGGAAAGCCACCATCAACGGAAACCAAATGAAATCGCTGGCCTCTTTGGTGAAAACCAGAGCTTTATCCAATAGCGTCAGCCTAAGATCGATATTGACCACCTGTATATCGGATTCTTTAAATATATCAACTTCTGTTTCAAAAGGAGTCAGACTGTATAGGTCCATCTTCAGAATATATTTTCCTGGAAGGAGGTCCGTATAGGAATAGTTGCCTTCCGGGTCAATTTCCGCTTTTGTGAATGCTTCCTCTCCTATAGGCATCAGGAGCATATTCCCATGAACGTAAGGCTTCCCTTTGGGTGAGAGTGTGATCTTCCCTTTGATATCCCCTGCGTTTAGGAATGTATATCCCGACAATAAGATCATCAGGGAAAGCAAGATGAATAGTCCTTTCTTCATGATCTCCTCTATTCTGCGATGGTTTTAATGAAATAAAGAATGATGATTATCGCAAGTGGTGATAAAAATTTTACGGAAAAATCCCAAAGGGGCCGCAATTTAAACCTGGGATTGCCGGAGAGGACTTCTTGCGCCGCGTTTTTTACACCCCATACATAACCCAAAAAAATACAAATCAAGAACGCTCCGACTGCCAAAGAAACATTGGCGAAGATGAAGTCCATTTTGCCCATAAAATCGATTTTTGTAAAAAATGCCATCCCTTCCGAAGAAAGAGCAGATGGAATTCCCAGAAGGAATACAAATAGGCCAATCAGAACAGCTGCTTTTTTCCTTGACCAGCGTCGCTCATCCACAAAGTATGCCACTGGAACTTCAAGGAGAGAAATGGTCGAAGTTATGGCAGCTATCGAAAAAAGGCAGAAAAACAGGGTTCCAAACAGGACTCCACCTGATATCTTAGAGAAAATGAGAGGAAGTACTTTAAAAACCAGCCCTGGCCCGGCGGTAGGCGCAATACCTGGGATTGCGAAAAGCGTGGGGAAAATGAGGATGCCGGCTAAAAAAGCAATCAGCGAATCGAAAAAACAAACCCATCCGGCTGACGAAGCAAGGTTGTCAGATTTTGCAATATAACTTCCATAGGTTACCATGATTCCCATGCCCAGGCTCAGGGAAAAAAATGCCTGTCCAAGGGCATACAGGACAAGTTTTCCACTGAGCTGGGAAAAATCCGGTTTGAGATAAAAAGAAATCCCCTGTTTTGCTCCGGGAAGGGTCAGCGCTTTTACAGCAAGGAAGACGATCAGGATGAACAGAATGGGCATCAAGATTTTTGTCCATCTCTCGATACCGCCTTTGATCCCCTTGGATACGATAAATGTTGTCAGGCCCATCATCGCCAAAAAGTACAGGATCACTTGAAGGGGATCTGCGCTGAATTCCGTGAATATTTTGTCCGACAGCTCGCTTGTTATACCGCTCTTGAATGAACCGGTCGCCATTTTTATCAGATAGCCGGCTGACCATCCAGCGATCACGGCGTAGTAGGAGAGGATACAAACAGCCGTCAAGATCCCGAAATAGCCGATAAATTTCCACAGGCTTCCAGGTTTGATAAACTCGAATGCACCGGCTGCATTTTTCTGGGAATACCGGCCGATGGCAAGCTCGGCCAACATCACGGAAAATCCGATTAGAGCCACACCCATGATGTAAACGATGACAAAAAGGGCGCCTCCGTTCTGACCTACGACCATCGGAAAACGCCAGATGTTCCCCAGCCCTATAGCCGAGCCTGCGGCTGCAAACACAAAAGCGACTTTAGAGCCCCATTTTCCTCGTTGGCTTAAATCCTGACTTTCCATGTTTTTTACTCTAAAATCGAGAGAAAGATTCGCGAGTCTGAGATTGTAAAAGAAAGATGCGGCCAGAGTCAACTGGCAATTGTCTTGGGTATGGGATGATCACCCGGCCAGCATTAGGATAAAAATGAGGATGATGATGATAACGACGGGTGCTAAAAATTTTATGTTGAACACCCAGAGAGATTTAAGCCTGAAGAGAGTGTTTCCAGAAGATATTTCTTTCAAGGCATTTTTAATTTTCCATACATACCCGACAAAAAGGCTTAAGATCAAGCCTCCAAGGGCCAAAACGATGTTGCCGAATACCAGGTCCATGTGTTTCATAAAATTCCATTTTGTGAAGATTTCTATTCCCCCATTGGACAGTCCGGAAGGAACGCCGAGGAGAAAACAGAAAAGGCCAACCAAAAGAGCCGCTTTTTTTCGTGGCCAGGTTCGTTCGTCGACAAGATAAGCCACAGGAACTTCCAGGAGGGAAATAGTTGATGTCAATGCGGCTACCATGAGGAGAAAGAAGAAGAGGATGCCAAAGATGTATCCGCCGGGAATTTTGGAGATGATAATTGGGAAGACCTGGAACATCAATCCTGTGCTGGGTTCAAATTTATCCGGTGTTATGCCAGGCGTTGCAAAAAGAGTGGGGAAGATGATGAAACCGGCTAATAAAGCGATAAGAGAATCAAATAAGCAAACCCAGCCGGCGGAAGAAACGAGATTGTCTTTTTTGGAAAGGTAACTGGCGTAAGTTATCATGGTCCCTATTCCTATGCTCAGGGAGAAAAAAGCCTGGCCAACAGCATAAAAAATCACAGTTGTGCTGAGTTTCGAAAAATCCGGTTTGAGATAAAATGATAAGCCTGTCCCTGCCCCTGGAAGCGTGACGGCTCTTATTGCAAGCAAGACGATAAGGCCGAAAAGCAAAGGCATAAGAATTTTAGACCATCTCTCGATGCCGGCTTTTACTCCTCTGGAAATAATAAGGGTTGTCAAACCAATAATCACGAAAAGACAGAATATGATCTCGAAGGGCCTGGCGGCAAAATTGGTAAATGTGATTTCCGCAGCCTGCCATGTTATCTCTCCCTTGAAGGTTCCAAAGATTGTTTTATAGAAATAACCAAAGGCCCATCCGGCCACAACTCCATAAAAGGACAAAAAACATGCACACCCAAAAACGCCCAGATATCCAGCCAGTTTCCAGGGAGAACGTGGCTTGATAGCATTATAGGCGCCTACCGGATTCTTTTCGGTATGACGCCCAATCGCAAATTCAGCCAGCATGACTGTAAACCCGATCAAAACAACGGCTGCGATGTAGACAAAGACAAAAATGGCGCCGCCGTTAAGTCCCACCATGAGAGGAAAACGCCAAATGTTTCCCAATCCGATGGCGGACCCTGCGGCTGCAAACACAAAGACAAGCTTGGAACCCCAGCGGTCCCTTTGTACTATTTCCTGATTTCCCATGTCCGTATCTCTCAAATCTCTACATGCTAAAATGATATTTTCCATACTTTTAGCACAAAAGTCTGGATGAGTAAATCATAAAAAGGTTATTGCTTCACTTCGTTCGCAACAATACAGCATTGCCGACAATAAGGGATACCCCT